>CAMBSL010000068.1 GCA_945870455.1 Pirellula staleyi DSM 6068
CTCAGGCATTTGTGAATGATGAGGAAGCGAACGGTCTTCGATCTCGACCAGCGCGACAGTGGGCTAATTGAGATGATAAGCACATCGGGTTGAGTCTTCGGGTGAAACAAACTGCTAGCCGAAGGGCGCTAGCCCCGGTTCTCGACAAATGGCGATAGCCCCGGTTCTCGACGAACGGCGCTAGCCCCGGTTCTCGACAAATGGCGATAGCCCGGTTCTCGACGAACGGCGAGCAATTGGAAAACCGGGGCTAGCGCCCAACGGCTAATTGGGTTGAAAAACAGTTGCGGATGTGCTTATAAGATGACTAACGCAAACCGAGTTGCTATGATTGGATCTTTCCGCCCTACTCCCTCAGGGCTACTACCTCCCGGCTACTCCCTCCCGTTTGCTGTCTGAGGCCCCGCCGTCAATGCCGTCAGTCAGGGCGTCAAAGGCTCAGTGATCCGCTAACCAACCAAGGTCCCAATCCTTGAACCCAACCCCCACTCGCGCTCGACGCGATTTCCTCTTAGGCTTGCTGGCCATGGCCCTCGTGGGCTTTGCCTTGGACCTGCCCACGGCGGTGGCGGTGGCGACGGCGGTGGCTGCGCCGGCGGAGGAGCAGGACTCCGCGTCATTGCAGGCGGAGTCAAAGAAGGTTTTCAAGGATCGCGTTACGCCCTTCCTCAATACCTACTGCACGCAATGTCACGGGCTCTACAAAATGGAGGGTGGCATCACCTTCGTCCCGGCGCTAAAGACTCCCGGCGTTCCCTCCTCGACCAAGCTATGGAATCAGGCTGTGGCCAATGTCAAGGCGCACGACATGCCGCCTGAGGATTCGAAAATGCAGCCGACCGATGAGGAGCGGCAGATGTTCGTGGACTGGGTGGGGACGATCAAATTTCTCAGCCCTAAGGACCCAGGCGTGTTTGTGATCCGTCGGCTGACCAAGGTGGAATATGGCAACACGCTGCGGGATCTCTTTGGAGTGGCCCCGGCAGTCGCGGCGGAGTTGCCGGATGAAGTGTTCGGTGAGGGGTATCTCAATTCGATGTCGCCGCTCCAGTCGGAGAAGTATCTCGCCATCGCCAATGAAGTGCTGGAGCGGATATTGGCGTCCAAAGATCAGCCCCCCACGGAGATGCAAAGACGGCTCTTTGATGACCCGCCGGCGCCCGGCAGCGATCTCCGCACGGCTGCGAAAACGGTCGCGATCAAGCTGGCCCGGAGCGCCTATCGCCGGCCAGCGTCCGAGGCGGAGCTGGAACTTTTGTTGCGGGTCTTCGATCTGGCACAGGAAAACAATCTTGACTACCCGGAGTCGCTGCGTTTAATGCTCAAGGCGGTCCTCGTTTCTCCGCAGTTCCTCTTCATCACACCGGCCAAGGAGCCGGAAGCGGGGCAAACGATCGCGCCGCTCGACGACTACCAACTGGCCTCCCGCCTCTCGTATCTGCTCTGGGCGACGATGCCCGATGCGGAGCTATCCGCGCTTGCCGACAACGGCAACCTTCACGAGCCCGCAATCCTCAAGTTGCAGGTGAAGCGGCTGCTTGCCGATCCGCAGTCGCGGGCGTTGTTCGATGGCTTCGGTGCGCAATGGCTCGGACTCCTAGGGCTAGAGAGCAAAACTTTCGACACCGTGATGTTTCCGCAGATGACCGAGGAGATTCGAGCGTCGATGGTCGACGAGGCGCGACTGTTCTTCGAAAGCATCGTCCGCGAAAACCGGAGCGTGGTCGACTTCGTGGACAGCGATTACACCTTCCTCAATGGCACTCTCGCCGCTCTGTACGGTCTGGAAAAAACGGTCACAGGACCGGAGATGCGCAAGGTGCAGCTGGATGACGCGAATCGCGGCGGCATCCTCGGCATGCCCGGCATCCTGGCGTCGACATCGTTCCCGAATCGCACCAGCCCAGTGAAACGCGGCGTGTGGGTGCTCGAACAAGTGCTTGGCGAACACGTGCCGCCGCCGCCGCCGAACGTTCCGCCTTTGGAAAAGCAAGACAAGCAAGCGGTGGAAAATCTGACCCTGCGGCAGCGCACGGAGCTTCATCGAACGAACGCGGTGTGCGCGAACTGCCACAAAATTCTCGATCCGATCGGCTTTGGTTTGGAAAACTTCGACGCCATCGGGCGCTGGCGGGATCAGGACGATACGGGCGGAGCGATCGATGCCGCTGGCGAGTTGCCAGGCGAAAAACGATTCTCCTCTCCCCGAGAGTTAAAAGCCATCATCGCCGCGCGAAAGGACGAGTTGGCACAGAACCTCACGCGGAAACTGCTGGCCTATGCCCTATGCCGCCAGCTCGAAGGCTACGATGAGATCGTGGTCGATCAACTGATGGAGACCATCGCCAAGGATGGATACCGCATGCAGACGCTCATTTCCGAAATCGTTACCAGTTATCCGTTCGTTAATCGCCGCTTCCTTGAACTCAAGGCATCGTCCAATGATCCATAAATTCCGCATCGACCGCCGCACCTCTTTGAAAGGGATCGGCGCTACCCTCGCGCTTCCACTTTTAGAAACCATGGGCTGGGCCGACTCAGGCAAGGGCCAGACGGTCAAATCACCGGTGCGCCTTGGCTTTATGTACATGCCTCACGGCGTCATACCGGATCAGTTCTGGCCGGCGAATGCGGAGAACTTTTTGACTTCGCCGCCCCCCGCTTTGGAATCGCTGCAACCCGTGCTCGACCAGTGCCTGCTCATCAAGGGCATCTCGGGCGTGCCGATCATGCCGTTCGATGGCGCGCCGCACGCGCTCGAGCTCTCGACTTGGCTCACGGCGCAACTGCCGGATGCGGACAAGCGGAGCCAGATCAGCATTGCGATTTCTGCCGACCAGATCGCGGCCAACTATGTGGGCGGTTTCACCTCGCTCCCCTCGCTGGAGTTGGCCACGATGCCGCAGACGCACAAGGAGAACCAGATGGGATTGAACGAAGGATATTATACGCACTGCAGCTTCCGTTCGCCGACGCAGACCGTCCCCGCCGAGACGAATCCCCGCAGCGTGCTCAACCGGCTCTTTGGAAAAACCGACCAACCTGGAAAACTCGCGAAAGAGGGCCCGCTCGATCGTCAGATGCTCGACCTGGTGCTCGATGGCGCCAAAGACCTGCGCCGGAAACTCCCGCAGGCCGATCAGCACAAACTGGATGAATACCTCGACAGCGTGCGTGCCGTCGAGCGTCGCATCGCAGCCATCGAGTATCGCCAAAAAGATGCCGCGTTGGAGAAGGCTGGAGTCGCTTCGAGCAAACGGCACGCCTCCGATTCTGCGCCCATCGAAATCAAGATTCCTGAGGGCGACAAGCGCAGCGAATACATGCAGGTCATGTGCGATCTCAACGTCCTCGCCTTCCAATCCGACACGACTCGCGTCAGCACCTACATCGGCTCAACGCCGAACGGCGTTTCCTATCCCGAACTCGGGTTCAACGACGAGCATCACTCCCAGACGCACCATGAAAGCAAGCCCGAGATGGTGGCGAAAGTCGCCGCGATCACCGCGTTCAACATCGCCCAGTTTGCCTACATGGTCAAGAAAATGGCCAGCCTCCGCGAAGGGGACGGCACCCTGCTCGACAACTGCATCATGATGTGGGGCTCTGGACTCGAAGACGGCGACAAACACTCCCGCGCCAATCTCCCCTTCATCATCGCTGGCAAAGGCGGGGGCACGATCAACACGGGACGCTTCCTGCCAGACACCAAGGGCAATCAAGGCGACCTGCTCACGACAATCCTAGCCTGCGCAGGCATCCCGCTCGATCGGCCCATCGGCATCGCGACCAAGCAGATCAAAGAGATGACCCACAATCTCTAACCATCCATGTTGACTCCTCACGATGCAGTTAGGAACGACGTGGCAGTTCCGGTGTGGCAGTTCCGGTAAGGATCAATCCAGGCCAAGCACACATGCCACGGCTGGTGACGGAGCAAAAAGACCGATGAGCGATGTTAATCGCAAGCTCGAAATCGCAGCTTACAACTTTCGCTGGGACGAGGGCCTACCTGAGAAGTGGTGGCGAGCCTGCGGCGAGGATCATACCACTTTCAATCTTGGCGTGCGAGCAACCATCACCCCACTCAGTTCTCTTGGCGAGGAATCGCAGCGCCATAACTTGCAAGCCGCCGATGGCGAGCAAAGCCGACGTCGACTGCGATCAATTGATTTCGCGAGACTGTTTCGCCATCCAGTCGTACAAGTCCGGGGAAGCATATGCTGCTGACCAAGAGTTGTGGCCAATGTTCTCCAACGTCGTAAAGCGGATCTTGGTGCTGCCCGCTTTGGCAATCGCGTCCACCAATTCCACATTGGATTTAAAGACACCATCCTTATCGCCGCAAAAAACCCACATCGGAATGTCTTTGTATTTCTCCGCATCGTTCAGACTACCGCTGCCACAGATCGGTACCACGGCCGCAAAGCGATTGGGATTGGCCGCTGCCATCCGCCACGATCCAGAACCACCCATACTCAATCCTGTTACGTAGATGTGCTTTTTGTCGGCCGAGTACTTTGTGGTCATCGCATCAAGCAGTTCTAGCAAGCGAGTTTGTTGAGTACTGCTGCTCCAAGAGTCCGTTTGCGGACATTGTGGCGAAACGAGAATGAATGGAAACTGTTCGCCGCGCGCAGCTAACAGCGGTGGTCCCCATTTTGCAACGACGCTCAGCGGCCCGTTGCTTTCGCCTCGACCGTGAAGGAACAACACCAAAGGCATGGACTCGCCCGCCTTATATTTTTCCGGCAAGTACAGCAAGTAAGGCACTTCCGTTCCATCGCCGGCAACAAATTTCTGTTCCACTTGTTGGCCAGCAGTCGGCTCAGCCGCACCGGCGGTAATTGCGCTCCAGCTACTTAAACCAAAGCACACTGCTAAACCAGCTGCAACAGAAATCGATTTGGAATTCAACATGTCGTTCCCCTTTTTCATTTGTAAAATGTTTTGACAATCCGCAGTTAGGCGTGCGGCAGATTACAGTATCCTGCCATCTGGCTTTGCGCCAGTGGTAATTGACCTTCGCCCTAGCATGAAGGTAACGATCCCCTGGGATAAACCCAAGGGCATTCAATGCATGCCATCTGGCTTTACGCCAGTGGTAGTTGGCCTTCGCCCTAGCATGAAGGCAACGATCCCCTGGGGTGCACGAGCAGCGTCAAGAATTCGAAATCATTTTATTTCAAAAGTTAACGCAAACCGACTTGGTTTGCTAGACTTTTATCTGCATTCAACTGTTTTCGTTTAGGCATCCACTTTTGAGGATTACTGCAATGGGACGTAGAATTGGATTAGCGTTGGTTTTGATTTTGTGTTTTGCGAACACGAAAACAAGCGGGCAGGTAGTTGAGTTTCTAAGTCAGAATTGGAATGAAGAAACTCGCCAAAAGTTCTATACTACTAGCCAAGGATCCAGATTGTTGCCATACAAATGGTTCTTGGCATTGGAGATGAAGGACTCCACCGAACTTTTTTCGGGAGCTCATTTGAAAGAGCTTGGATTCTTGCCAAACGCTACGAGCACAGCAAACCCAGATGGTTTACCCGTTGGTTTTGTTCAAGATGAAGACTGGGCTGGAAAACGGCATCTGGGATTGACCTGCGCGGCCTGTCATACAAGTCAAATTAAGTTCAAGACCAAGACTTTGCAGATCGATGGAGGTCCAACACTTGCAGATACTTGGGGACTGCTTCAAGGAATCGGCGAGTCGCTCAATGCAACCCAACAGAACCCTGCGAAATGGTCGCGATTCGAAGCAAAAGTTTTGGGGGCTGGAGCTTCCGAATCGGACAGGCAAGTTTTGAAGGAAGAATATGTTGCGTTCCTTAGCTACTTCAACGCGTTTGTTGATGCTAGCCGAACGCCCCACCTGTGGGGACGGGGACGCCTGGATGCGTTCGGGATGATCTTTAACCGCGTTTCATCGATTGACTTAGACCTTCCGCAAAACTCGGCACCACCGGATGCACCCGTGTCGTTTCCCTTTCTGTGGGGAACTTCCTGGGAAAATCAGGTGCAATGGAACGGTTCAGCCCCCAACACAAACGACATTGAACGATTGGGCAGAAACATCGGAGAAGTGCTCGGTGTGTTCGCTCAAACCGATCTTGAAAAAGCATCTATCCTAAGGCCTTACTATCGCACGAGTACACGTCGAGTCAATCAGTTGCGATTAGAGAATTGGCTAAAAGTCCTTTGGTCCCCAGAGTGGCCGCGCCAATTAGAGGACTTAGATGAAGTTAAGATCTCCGCCGGACGAAAGCTATTCGTAGACAATTGCGTTCGGTGTCATGAGGTTGTCCCGCACAAAGAACAAGATCGGCCAGTGATCGTTGCAATGACACCCATGTCCGAGGTCAAGACGGATCCGCGAACGGCGACCAATGCAGCGACGCGGGTTTCAGTCACTGGAAGATTGGAAGGTTCAAATCTGCCAGGTTTGGATCCGCTACCAAACAAGGTTGCCACGGGTGCACTCGTTCAAAATGTAGCAAGAGGAGCCCTACTTAGCCCGTTCCGAGATGTCGACCAGAGCGAGTTCAAGTTGACCAGTCTGTTTCAAGTCAAAGACATTATTAAAAAACTGGATTCGCAACGAATTACCGACAAAGACTTAGTCGAGTTTTTGAGCGAACTTGGACAAACCCAGGATCAAGTTTCAGTGCTCGTCAAACAATTCGAGGCCAAGTCGCTCAAGTATATCAACGACTTACGAATCACCTCAGATCCATTGCCTGAAGTGGCCAATTCGGCGCTGAGATCGACTGCAGTTGCAACCAAGGAAAGACTGTTGGCTTACAAAGGGAGGCCTCTCGATGGCATTTGGGCAACTGCTCCCTATCTACACAACGGCTCCGTCCCAAATCTCTATGAACTTCTCCTTCCAGCGGACGAACGCACAAAGCAGTTCCATGTAGGGAACATCGAATTCGATAGCAAGAAAGTTGGCTTCAAGACGGAAGCCGGTCCAGGGACGACCTTGCTTGATACAACGTTACCTGGCAACAGGAACACAGGCCACGACATGTATGGCAATTTCAACGAGAATGAACGCTGGGCTTTGGTTGAGTACATGAAATCTCTTTAATTTGTTAGTCAAAATAAGTTCGCAATGAGTTTGGCAAATCTTATTACCCTCTCAAAACACAGCCAACAAAACTCAAAGTAGTAGGCACATTCCATGTGCCGTCCACCTGGAATCCCGGCAAAAGGCTTGGCCGCGAACGGCATGGCGGAGCGTGCCTGTACCTTTTGTCGGCTGTGTCTCGCATAACGATTCGTATTCATTGAGATCGAATCGCTTTGATAATCCATGAAAAACGATTGTCCTGAGGTTGTTCCGGTCGTCCGGACCTGGGAAAACTAACTTCGCGTCTTGAGATGCGCGCGCCAATAGTGTACCGTCTTCGCGACGGATGTAATCACATTCTTGATTTCACGCTTGATCGTAAACTCCGGTCCAGCGGGAACAAAGAGAATTTCTTTCTCGCGACGAACCATTACGTTTTCGACAATGATCGCTCGCATTAACCACACGGCCATCGCTTCATCGTCGCACAAAATCCCTACCCAGCCAAGCGATTCCGATTCCATGGTCTTTAATTGCGTAACCAATTCGATTCCCCGGCGAATTTCGTTGGCGACTCCTTGGTAGGCGTCGCGATCTTGAAGAACTTGTTCGCGTGAAACTGCTTCTAAAAGCCTACCGCGATGCGGCGGCCCGCCTGCCATTGCAAGATCGCAAAAGCTGGTCCAAATTTTATCCCATGGTACAAGCCCATCTGCGTTAAACTCGAGTGCCCTCGAACCCATCGATTGACTGCGAACTGCGTCTGTGCGTCCTTGATACTCAGATGGAAGATGCGAATCGATTCTTTGATCGAGCGACATCAAGTCAAATCGAAATAGACTACGGTCTTGGTCACTTTCAGAAACCGCTTCGACAAAATAGCGCCCGATCGGTCGCGATGCTAGCGCATCTAAGTATTTCTCAAAAAATATATGGATCGTGATCGGATGATCCAACAATCTGAGCGGTCCGGGCATTTGATTCGATAGGCGATCCCAAAACCAAGCATTGGACGGCTCCAAAACGGGCATATCGAGCGCATGCAATTGACCGATCGTATGGAAAAGTTCCGAGACTTTTTCTTGATCGAGCCTCCAACAAAGCAAAACGACTTGATGAATCTGGTCGCAGTCCATTTGATGGAACACCTGAGCCAAGTTAGGAAGTACTGCCTGCATGAATGCATAGCGTATCGCCCATCCCGAATCCTGCTGTAACATCTCATGCGATAAACACGCCAATTCGACACCTGTCGTTCTCGATTCGCAGCTTGTTGCACCGCCATCCGAGACCAATAACAACGCTTTTTTCTGAGGCGGTTTGCAGGGATCGTTCAATGCGGTTGCTTGGTTACTCGGGGGCACATTGTCGCAAATAGACGTTAAGAGAAGATTGCTCCAGTCCGTCATGCTCCATTCGCGAGCGAGATGAATTGAAGTTTGAATGTGTTCTTGATGTGACCATTCGATTGCCGTTTTCAGGCCGAGAATGCCATAGGGTTCAAGACCAATCGGAATCACTACGACGCGTAGAAAACCACGCTCGCGATATTCCTTGACGAGCGACTCCAGCGTTTCCGCACGTTCCTCGAAATCGAGTCTGCGCATCAGGATAACCGGGTGACACAATCGCGTTGCTAGACGGTCTGCAACGCCCTGCCATTGCTCCAAAGTTGCCATGATGAGTGGCGATTGCAATTCCAGAATTGCGACAGTTTTCAATTCAGCTTCGTTTGAGTCCATCCACGGAATGATATTCCGGTTTCTCTATCGCATCAATGATTGATCGCCCAAAACAATCAAATCTTCGCGACCGGGGAATTGAGCCACTCTTTGGATCACTGCAGTATGTTCTTGCAAGAACGGCTCTATTCGTGAATAAAGACCCTCCGTTGTAATCAGAATCGAGTTCGAGTTTGAGTTGGATCTCTCAATCGCTTCGGCTGGCGAGTCGCAAAAGTCGATTTCCTGTCCCAGATAGAAGACCATTGTCGGGCGATAGTGACCCAATATGGTGACCTGAGTACCCTCGTTTGCAAATCGAGCCTTTAAGTTCTCGGCAAGCATTTGTGACGATTGCAATCGATCCAGCTCGGGTGCAACAACCTGACTCAAGATTGCGATCAACGACGTAGCCGCGACGACGAAAGCTCCTGCTGCCCAACTTGTTTTCTTGCAATAAAGAAACGACCAACCAAGAACCCCAAAGACCGCCAGGGGCAATCCTGCCATGCCAAGCCATGCCAACCTTCGCTGAATCAATGGATCCATGTTGAAACGCCCCAGAACTGTTTGGCCCTGAAATTCAATGAAAGCTAGCGCAGGCAATCCGCAAACGATTCCCACGCCAACTGCGATCAATAATAACCAGCCTGCATGAAGCCAAAAAGTATTGACACGCGATGCGTCACGGGACCAAATTGCAAAGTATCGCCCCACGATGATCGCAAGAGCGGGATAGGCCGGCAAAACATAGTTCGGAAGTTTCGTACTTGCGAGCGAAAAAATCAACAAATAGACAGCTACCCAACAGCTCACAAATCGAGTCGCAGAGGAATGGTTTGGCATCTTGGATTGTGCAACCCAAGTCATCACGGTTGGGATCGCAAATGCAGACCAAGGATACAAACCGATTAGGCACGCGAGCAGATAGTAGTACGCAGGACCACTGTGGTTGTCCATCGCGCTCGAAAAGCGGCCCATGTGATGAACGCCAATAAATTCGCGAAGGAACGCACCATCGGTTTTCCATTGCACAAGCAAGTACCAGGGAGCCGCTACCACCGAAACAGCAAGGATGGCTGTGAATGGCCGCATTTTCCAAACGGTCTTGAAAAACGGTAGCGGAGAATACCGCGACAGTCCCATTGCAATGCGTTTCAACCAAGATGCTCCGAACGGTTGCATTACTTGCTGTTCCGTCAATAAAAAAAATCCGATGACTGCGGTCGGAAAGAGGAAACCGATGGGCCCTTTCGTCAAAACAGCTAGTCCCATCACTGCGTACGCCGCAAGCCAAACCCGCCAAGGCATGGCAGCAAGCCGCTGGTCACGCGTCACGCCCTGCACCGAAAAGTAACTGCGACTCCAAACAAAAAGAGCCATCACCGTGAAGAACGCGAGATGAGCATCCGCGGTCGCGGAGCGAGCGACCGTTGCAAACATAAAGCACGATCCAATCGCCAAACCAGCAAAGAACCCGGTTGTGGCGTCAAAGAGTCTACGCGCAATCGCGTACGTTGCCATGATCGTCAGGATGCCGAAGATGCTAGAACAAAAGCGTGCACCGAACTCATTGACACCAAATGCGTGGTACCCGAGCATCATTCCCCAATACATCATGGGGGGTTTGTGCCCGAACAACTTTCCATTGAAAGTCGGCGTGATCCAGTCGTTGCGGGCATACATTTCTGCGGCTGCCGTCGCATAATACCCTTCGTCTTGATCCCACAGGTGCGAGTTTCCAAGTTGTACCATGAGCAGTACTACGCCTACAACTAACAAACCAATCCATTGCGCGTAGTCAAATCGTCGAGCCATGATACTTAGCTTGCCCGCCTAGTTCGTCCAACGGTTTCGCGAGCGGCGTCCAAGCGGTAGATGTGTGGGGTTTCGTTCAAGGCTGAGTCTGGGGGATTGATCCAGACCACACGATGAGCGCAACCGGATGATTCGATGTTGACCGAATCTCCAAGAACGTAGAGGGGACGTTGCTTGGCCTCATCATAGATGCGGCCGACGTAGTCTCCAACCAATCCGACCGCCGTCAGTGTCGCACCGTTGAATAGCAATTGAATGCACACGAGCGAACTCCAGCCTGGTGCCGTAGATTTCACAAATAGGGCAGCATAAATAGCATATGCCGAGTAGGCGAGGCCAATGGATGTCAATGCGATTCCGGCTGTCAAGCAGAGCCTGAGTGGCATGGCTGAAAACGAGGAAACGGCCGTCCAAGCCAGTTTAACCAATTTCCAAGGTGGATACTTTGTTTCACCGGCAGCTCGGGCCGGTCGATGAAATCGTACGATGGTTTCTCGCAGTCCGAGCCAAGCGACTAAACCTCGCATGAAGCGGTGTTGTTCCCGAAACTTGCGAATCGCTTGCACGGCTCCCCGACTGAACAATCGAAAGTCTCCGACTTGGGGGGGCAACCTCTCGTCGATCGCCTTGCGCATGAAGGCGTAAAACGCAGAAGCAGTCGCTTTTTTGAAAACACTTTCACCTTCGCGGGTGATTCGTTGAGTGGAGACAACGTCGAATCCTTGCTTGAATTGCTCGACCATCGTCACCAGCAATTCAGGTGGATCTTGCAGATCGGCATCCATAACAACCACGGCGTCACCATTGGCAAAGTCGAGTCCAGCCGTGATGGCGGCTTGCTGACCGAAATTGCGGCTAAAGCCGAGTACTTTGACGCGACTATCCTGCTGGGCAGCAGCGTTGAGAATAGAGCGCGTGGTATCCCGACTGCCGTCATCGATAAAGATAAGTTCGTACTCGCAATCGATCCGTGCAAGGACAGGCGGGAGTGTTTCAAACAGTGCGGGCAATACCTCTTGCTCGTTGTAAACCGGCAGCACAATTGACAGAAGCATTGCGATCGCCTCGAAGGTAACAGGGTTGTTTGCAGGGTTGTTTGCAGCGAATTCGCGGAAAAACCCTTGAAGATGGATAGATAGCGAATTTGACAGGGCCGGGTCAAGATCTGCTGTTCTGCGGCATCGCAATGAAAGCTTTCCTAAACAGGCTTGCTCGATCAACTACAGATGGTGTAGATTATGGGTGTAAAGGAGGATAGCCGAATGGTTAGGAACCTGATTCGAAATCAGGCGCCGGGAAACCGGTTGAGGGTTCGAATCCCTTGTCCTCCGCTTGAATTCCCTGCGAATTCCCACACAAAACCACTTCCAACCTGTCTTTTGCTTGGTCCGTGTGGGTAGGTGATTCGCCCTCCATCAATCCGCGTAGCGGACCGCGACGATTAGACCCACGAATCGTTACGGAATATTTCTAGAGTGATCCACAAGCAACTGCTTAACAGCAGCAAAAAGTTTTTCCGGCAACTTGCCAACCTTTTTGCATAATTCGTTTTTAATGGTCGCAGACCACCTAACATCGACAACACTCGGCTTGGTGATGCCGGTTTGTATTTTAGACATCTGGCTGTTGCTACTTCGGTGAGGAACCACTAGCTGTGTGCTCGTCAACGAACTTGCGTCAAAGGATGTTGTAATCGCGATAACGAAACAAGACTCGTCCAAGACCTCCATAACGACGCAAGGACGATTCTTCGCATTCCCTGCCTGTGGGTCCAAAACTGTTGCGAGCACAACATCCCCAGCTTTAAATGGCGATTCGAATATTGATAATCAGTCCGGCCACAAAGCCAGTGGAATCTGCATCTCTTGGATCTTGTCGATTGGTAGCTGTATCGACGCGAT
Organism: Pirellula staleyi DSM 6068; assembly: GCA_945870455.1. Classification (GTDB taxonomy): domain Bacteria; phylum Planctomycetota; class Planctomycetia; order Pirellulales; family Pirellulaceae; genus JBKCUI01. The sequence continues at coordinate 12,514 of CAMBSL010000068.1, forward strand.
TCGCTGTTTTGCGTAGAGGTCGAAATCGTTCGCTTCGGAATTCTCCGCCTGAGCGATTCTATCTAAGAGCTCGCGTTCGCCATCGACTTCATGGCCTTGCGATTTGCACCATGCCAATACACTATCCCGCATGTCGCGAGCTAACGTTAGCCACTCTCGGCAAAGATCCTTAACGCCTTCGTCAAATGCCTCAAGGTAGGGCTGTTTCCGGTTGATTATGTCGTCTGTCAGTTGCCGATTCAGTCCATCGATTGTGTCGAACTGATGTGTGACTGAAGTGACTAACTCTTGGAAATCGAACACGAGCATGGCACGCTCATGGTCTACTTTCCATGCCTCAATCTCTGCATGTGACGCCATCATTTGTTGGGATACGGCCCTGCGTGCAGTTTCAAAAAAAGTCATTCAATCACCTCGCGATAGGTAAAAATCCATTCATTTCATTGACTTTCCTTAACCCCGATAACGACTGGAACCTGGGGAATGCCTCTTGGAATAGCAATCGGCTGAATTCGAGTCTATACAACACAGCGATTGGATTCCATGGACCACCGCTCAATCCTACCACATTGTTTCCAATTTGTTTACACAACGCTCACAGATAGTTTACACCAATTGAATCCGTAAGCTATTTCATCAAAAGGCTTTGCGGATTCTTTTTTCGCTTGACTTTCGAACTGGAAGGCGGGTGGACTGTAGGGATTTCAGGACCATTTGCGGTCGAGCGGGAGGGCTGTCCGGCCCCCTGCGATGCGTGCCTATTGGCCTAAAAATGGCGGTGGCGGTCCTGATTTACCGTGACTAGAGATTGCGCTCCAGGGCGTTGTCCCAATCGTCGATCCACGAGTCCTTGAAGATGCCCGATCAAGATGATGAAATGCGCCTCATGCATGCTCCGCTAAGATCAAGACGGACGAATCCTTCGATTGCAGCAAAAAATTCCGATGCCCAGGACTGACAACAAGGTTTTTAGATTCACTTTCGCTTTTTTTGCACTGCTCACACCTGCTGTGAAAGATTGCCTTTGGGTATATCTAGTGTTCCTGTGGCAGTTCGCCCTACTTTATCGGTCGCTCTGGGCGGTTTGGATTCCTTTTTCGCAAGCTTCTCTACCCGTTCGTCGCTTGGTCCGCACGACGAAATTCATCCAACATTGCTATGCGGCCAAGTGAGTTCAATTCATCGGTCGCACCAAGGTCCAATGCGATTTTGCGCCATCGCCCCAGCAACTGCCAGTAATTGCTACAATCGTCCGAGATCAATCGTTTTCGCAAGAAAACCATCGATCAATGGCTCGACAAAACCGACGAGTACCCGCAAAACCTAGCTAGCCGCCTCAAATCTGCAGCGCGAACAACGCTCATGAAACTCGAGGAACTTAAACTTGGATCGTCGCTGGTCGGGCTTTTTACCGACCTCGTTGGCTTCCGTGGCAATCGTTCCTCGCAATAGTCGGGGCATCCCTAAAACAAACGAAGGAAAGTTCGCTGCATGAAGACCGTTCGCGATGCCTGCACGCCGCAGAAAAATGCTCTTACCATCAAATTAAGTGATCAGATCGAGCAACTCGACGAGCTCATCTCGGCCGAGGGCGATGGCTCTGCCTATTTCGAAAAGACATTTATCACGCAAGGCATGCAAGACCTTATCACCGAGGGCATTGCAAGGCTGGCTGGAGCTTCGTCGCAAGCCGTGTTTCACCTAAAGCAGGCGATGGGCGGCGGTAAGACACACTTGCTGGTTGGTTTCGGATTGCTCGCTCGGAACGCCGAACTCCGGAAGACCTATTGTGCTGGAATGCCGCATGCAGCGTCCTTCAAAGGTGCGAGTATCGCCGCGTTCAATGGCCGCAATACCCCGGACCATTTCTTTTGGGGTGAGATCGCCACTCAGCTTGGAAAAGCCGACGATGGGCGGTCCTAAAGCTCCAGACGAAAAGGACTGGCTCAGGCTTTTCGAAGGCGACAATCCCATTCTCATTCTCTTGGATGAAATGCCACCGTACTTCAATTACCTCGACACCCAGAAAGTCGGGAATGGCACAGTTGCCGACATCGCAACACGAGCGTTTGCCTGTTTGCTCACCGCAGCCGGAAAAAAGAAAAACGTATGCGTCGTGGTTTCCGATCTTGCCGCGGCTTACGACTCAGGAGCCAAACTCATCCACCGCGCGCTCGAAGATGCACGCTCGGAATTAGGTAGACAAGAAAGAAGCATCACTCCGGTCGATCTTGCCGCAAATGAAATCTACGACATCCTCCGCAAGCGGTTGTTTAAGTCACTGCCGGACAAGGCAGAGATTGGCGACATCGCCGAAGCGTTTGGCCGCAAGTTGGAAGAAGCTGCAAAATCCAAGACCGCCGGTCGTGGCGCGGAAGCCATCGCTGACGAAATCGCGGCGACGTATCCGTTTCACCCACGTCTGAAGAATGTTATTGCTCTTTTTAAAGAAAATGAGCAGTTTAAACAGACTCGCGGGCTGATCGAACTTGTTTCGAGATTGCTCAAGTCTGTGTGGGAACGAAAAGACAACGACGTCTTCCTGATTGGTCCGCAGCACTTTGATTTATCCATCGCAGAAGTGCGTGACAAGCTTACCGAGATTTCTGGAATGCGTGACGTGATCGCCAAGGATCTGTGGGATTCTCAGCAGTCTGCCCACGCTCAAGTGATCGACTTGTTGACGGGAAAAGAGGCAGCTACTCAGTTAGGTTCGTTGCTATTCACTGCAAGCCTTTCAACAGCGGTAAAGGCGGTAAAAGGACTCACTGCCGAGGAAATGGTCGAGTGCCTCACCACGCCGCTGCGAGAACCGTCCGATTTCCTGGCGGCGTTCGAGGAGTTGGAAAAGGTCGCGTGGTATCTGCATCACAACGAAGGTCGATACTATTTCGATCGCCAGGAAAACCTCACCAAACTATTGCAGAGCCTTGCCCACGATGCACCTCAAAATCAAGTGGACGATCTTGTTCGGCATCGTCTTCGGGACATGTTCAAGGCGACTCGCAAAACGTGTTACGAAGACGTTCTACCGCTACCAACGTTGGAGGATGTTTCAGATCGAGTGCGCAAGGGAAGGGTATTACTGATCGTAAGCCCGGACTCAAAAGTTCCACCGGCAGAGGTTCAGAAGTTTTTTGACGGTCTGAGCCAGAAAAACAATCTGTGCGTGCTTACCGGTGACAAGACAGCAATGGGCAGTGTGGAAAAAGCCGCCCGACAGCACTACGCTGCACAGAAAGCGGACGGCCGCATCTCCAAAGGCCATCCACAACGTGACGACCTCGAGCGCAAGCAACAATCGTACGAACAAGACTTCAACTCGACCATTCTCAATCTGTTCGATAAGGTTTTGTTCCCAATCCAACGTGCGGGCAAGTTGCCCCAGCTAGTTGCGAAGGCATTGGATATGACTCGCGATTCAGACAAACCATTCTTGGGAGAGGAGCAGATTGAAAAGACGCTAACGTCGAATCCACTGAAGCTGTATTTGGACGTTGAGAAGGAATTCGACGCTATTCGCGACAAAGCTCAAGACTTTCTCTGGCCCGAGAACCAAGACGAGGCGCGATGGTCCGATGTTGCCGACCGGTATGCAGAGCAAGCTGGCATGTACTGGTTGCCACCCAAAGGGATCGACACGCTCAAGTCCATCGCCTGCAATCGCGGGTTGTGGGAGGACATGGGCAACGGCTATGTCACGAAGAAACCCAAAAAGAAGCGGACCTCCGCGCAGGTCATCGCGGAATCAGAACCGGATGATTCCGGCAGCGTACGCCCAATGGCACTCACTTTGGTGTTGTTTCACTAGATTCGCTGGGTTTATCTTTGGTTTTTCGTTTTTGAAAGTGAGTTGTTTTGGATCGGCGTGTGTATGCTTCTCGAGGATAACTCCTGCCTGGCCTTTTGGTAAGCATTTGAAGGGATGCACGCTGTAGTGCTATCTCAAACTGTGCTTTCCATTGTGTTGCATCCTTGGCCTGTCGTGATTGCAGATGATGTCGATACACCGTCCAGACACCTGTGAAGCTAAGCTCTCGCGGCGTGCAATTTGCAACATAGGCCGCTTGTCGACGAAGTTGACTAGTTAGGTTGTAGGCCACCATGGCCATGCCTAGTTCTTTTCGAAACATCTCAACCGACTTGCTCGTCAACGACTCTGTATCAAAGACGACTTTTATGTTTCGAATGTCGATCTCGATGTGATTACGTTGAAAGTAAAAGTCCTTGAACGCTTTGGGGGACGCTGTTAGGTCGGTAACCAAGAATAACCATTCTTCCCCAATCTTTAGTTCATAGAGCTTCACTCGAAGCGTGCTATCGGTGGGAATCGAGGGATTGGTAGCTCGCTCTTTGTCGGAGGGCGTCCACACAAAGTCGTAGGTCCGACTGGTGGCCGTTGAATCCAGCAGCGTTGCCTTTTTCTTGTGCGCATTGAATCTTTGCTTGGTCAGTCGTAAAACGAAGTTATGTCCATTATTCTTAGCTGTGAGCGCGACAGAGTAGATTCCGAACCCAGCATCTGCCATCACGATCGACCTTTCTGGAAGTCTTGCAATAAGTGGTTCAGCCAATCTCGTTTCTGCAATCGCCTTTTCGCCGTACATCGCCCCGATCTCCGGTGGCAACGCGGCTCCAGAACTAAGTTCATGTGCAGTAACAAGAAGGATTACCGGCCAAACTCCTGGTCCGTGTTGGTTGGATGCAGGAGGGAACGCTTTTCGCAGAGCAGGGCTTGGGGCTCCAGGGAGGGTTGTTCCGTCAAGCAAGAACACACGTTGATCATTAAACGATGGTGGGGTCGACTCAATAATCGAGTTACTGAGCCGATTCTGAAACCAGTCGACAACCTCTAGCGTAAGTCTTTTTCTTGAGTCGCTATACGAGCTAGACCGTTGAGAGAGAGTTCCATCTCGAAGTCGTTTGTTGGTGTTCTTGCCCCTTGGAGCATTGGTAAAGAAGTGCTCAACAGCTCCTTTAAGGCTAGTGTTTGGGTTGAGGCGTTGGAAAAGCATGAGCCAAAGAACAACGCTTGTTTTGTAGACAGCAGCATTTCCAAGTGGCTGGAAATCATCAGCCTCCTCGATATCCATCCATTCCTTTAGCAACTCGAACGCGGAATTGAATAATCTGATATCGCTTGCGTGATCGGGAGTAAGCACGATTGGCTCCTTTGGCAGTTCAGAAAAGCCAATTTCAAAGCGCAAATACCGTGCCGTTTGCAGGGTTATGTTACCGTAAAATACTTAGAATTCGAAAATGAGTGCCATTTGGCTAATGCCTTCCGGCTGATCGAAGACCCCGTGTCGCAGCAAAGTATTGAAGTTCAATCGCAGCGCCTAAACTCGAAGCTCGCAGCGTGCTCTGCTGAAAACGGGTAACTCAAGCCTGCTGAAGATCGGCGTCCACGCTGGACGCACCGGCTCCTTGCGGAGCTTTACATGCGCCTGAGCCGATGTACCAGCGAACAAGTACACTCGGTCGGTTTCGTTATCCACGATCTAGAGATTTCCAGAGGAGAAAGTGATCCCATCTGGTTTGTCTATCCCTTTCGCCTGCCACGAACCCAACAAATCCCCATTGGCGCTGTAAACGAAAACAATTCCATCCGCATCGACAACTCAGCTTGTAGAGCGATCGCCGGCCGAGGTGATACCAGGTCCCTTTTGGGTTTTCGCCGTTGAGAACGGACTGACCGACTGAACTATCTGTCGTTAAACCTCAAAAACACCAAGAGTTGTGACGTTTTTCTGCAAAATCAACCACGAATCTCAATCAAGCTTCGTTTGATTGCGGATTAGTCTGAAGGGCAAATTTTTCTTGAGCGGAGGTTAACTTGTCTCAAACTCCTTGAGTTCATGTGGGTTGAAGCAGTCGCGCGGCCTGCCACTCGCCTGTTTGAAGTTTTCGATCCAGCAGTTATATTCCTTCCCGCGTATCCGCTCCAACGCTGGGCGGACCGTTGTGTCCTTGTTGGCGTCCTGGCGTTTTCGGCTCGCCGATTGTGGCGAGAACGCTGGCTTCATTAACTATTTTTTCGAATCCTAAACATGTTGTACAGCTGGTTCCGAGCACGGCTTAATCGCGTCGTCCATTCCACCCTGGCTGAGCGGAATGCGGCGAGGAAGAAATCGCGGAGGATTGCGCGAACACTCTGTTTGGAGTTGTTCGAAGATCGTCTGGCACTGGCGACGAAAACCACGAGAACCTCAATGCCTCCGGCACGCCTGGCAAGACGATCAGCGTGAATGTCGACACCGGCGATGCCGATGCGATTTCGCAACTTGGCGGCACGATTCAAACCTTTATGAGTTTCACACTTTATTACTTTCTAACATTGCTAATTTAATGAGTCCGAATAAACAGAACAATTTTGGATTTTTACGCTTGCTACTAGCGAGTTTAGTTGTTGTTTCGCATTCGCCCGAAATAGTTGACGGTAATAAAAATCGAGAAATACTCACCAATATTTTTGGTACCATCACTTTCGGCCAGCTTGCTATTGACTGTTTTTTTTTAATCAGTGGTTACTTAATACTTAAAAGCTTTTATTCGTCTAGCGGATTAAAAAGCTATTTATTAAAAAGAGTATTAAGAATCTATCCTGCTTTTATTGCGGCATCTTTTTTTTGCATATTGATTGTCGCGCCTTTATTATCTGACTGGGCGGTGATTCGGCAGCTTGGCATGAAAGACTGGTTGTTTGCAGTGTTCAAAATGAGCATCTTAGAAACACCATATGTTAAAGGCGTACAAGTGATATCATTAAATGGATCAACGTGGTCAATCTGGCAGGAGTTTGTGTGCTATTTGAGTATTCCTGCTTTTTTTTATTTGGGCTTGCATAAAAGATGGCTTTATTTCATCGCGCTACTGGTAATAGTCAGTATATATTTATACACCCAGATCACCCAAAGAAATTATTGGCTACCTTATCCAAGTAGACTAGATATGCATCATTCGACAAGGTTATTTAGTGCATTTTTGGTGGGAGGCGTCTTCCATCTTTTTGAAGAAAAAATTATCTGGAACAAACGCTTTACTTTTGCAGCATTGCTATTATTGATCGTCACTTTGTTTAGTAAGAATTTTGCTGAATTAGGTGTGTTTGTTTTTGGTGGCTATTTGTTATTTCATTTTGCATTGAATTACAAAAACAAACTGCTAAACAACATTGGTGCTGAAGCAGATATTTCTTATGGTATTTACCTTTATGCATGGCCCATACAAATTTTAATAGTTCAATATTACGCTAAAATTAATCCACACCTGCTCACACTTATTACCTTGGTACTTGCTGCAACAATTGGATATTTCAGCTGGATTTTAGTAGAGAAACCATTCATGCAGATGAAAAAACGCATTGTTTAAATTTTTTAAGTCATTAAATTTTATTGGAGCTCGTACCAACGCCTGCGCAGGTTCCACCACCGTGACTGCCGGCACCCTGTTGGTAAACGGCTCGCTCGCTTCGGGGATCGCAGTCTCCGGCAGTCTCCGGCAATGTCCTGGGTGCTCCGCTGTGCTCCGCTGTGCTTAGCTGTGCTTAGCTAGAATATTGTCAACGCGGTTATCGAGGCCGCCTCACCCTCCAACCCCAATACTTCCATCATGAATCATCGCGTTTTAATCATCGTTGCAATGACCCTTTGGTTAACCCATTTTTCGAGGCCGGCATTTTCCGAGACGGTTAGACCGGGTACGTTGTCGTTCGGTTGGGCAACGGAACGTATTGTCCCCAATCGCCCGGTCGCGATCGGAGGACAATACCAAACTCGCATCAGCAGTCTGGTCAATGACCCGATTACCGTGACTGCCTTAGCGCTCGAAACGAGCGACGCAGAGAAAGTTCTTGATCAATGCGTATGGGTATCTTGCGACCTTTGCGCAATACGCCGCCGAACCGTGATCAACGTCCGAAAATTGGTATCCGAATTAGTCGGCGATCTCGATGTGAGCAAAATTATTATCTCTGCCACGCATACTCATACCGCTCCCGCACTGACCGATGCAAACGAAACCGATTTACATCCGTATGAGTTTTTAGGCAGTTGGGCCTATCGAATTTCCGCCGATCAAACCAATGTGATGCAACCGCTCGAATACTTGGACTTTCTTGAGCGACAAATCGCACAAGCCGTCGTTCGCGCATGGCAAGCCAAGCGACCTGGTGATGCAGGCTCAGCGCTCGGCCATGCTTCGATTGCGAGGAACCGCCGCGCCGTTTTCTTTGACGGGACCACACGCATGTACGGCGACACACGCGACCCAAATTTCTCACATTTGGAGGGTACGTCCGACGACTCAGTAGATCTGCTTTGCTTTTGGCGCAACGATCAAATCGTTGGCATGGCGATCACCGTCTATTGTCCCTCTCAAGAAGTAGAGGGGGAAACCTATTTGTCAGCTGACTTCTGGTCCGATGCTCGCGAACAGCTACGAACGCGATTTTCAAAAGATCTCTTCGTGCTGCCGTTGACCGGCGCCAGCGGCGATCAATCACCACACGTTCAGATCGATAAAGCATCAACCAGCAGTATGCTTAAGAAACAAAAACTGCAATATCGTCAGGAGATTGCTCGACGGTTGGTACGGTCGGTTGAGGATGTGATCGAGGTGGCCAAGCAGAATAAAAAATCGGAACTTATTTTTGCGCATCGCGTGGAAATGATTCCATTGCCAGTATGGAAAGTCACGGAAGAACGCTTCGCGGAATCAACCAAGATTTTTGAGGCGGGCAAAAACCAAGTGAACGAACTTTCCAGCCCCGACTATATCAATTGGCGAGTTAGTCGAACGATGGTCAATCGATACAAACTTCAGTCGACCGAGCCAGACTATGGCATCGAAGTTCATACGCTTCGACTGGATGACTTAGCGTATTGTACTAACCCCTTCGAGCTCTTTACGGACCATGGTTTGCGTATCAAATCTCGCAGTCCCGCGATTCATACCTCGATAGTGCAACTGACAGCGGACTGCGCTGCCTATCTGCCCACCGAACGAGCCGTCCAGGGTGGTGGTTACAGTGGCAGAATTGATGACGGAATCATTGGGCCTCCCGGCGGTCGAAAATTGGTCGATGAATCGGTGCGCATGTTAAAGACGCTTTGGCCATAACAACGGGCTCCACCTTTTCCTCGACACACGTCAGAACAGTTAAGAAGCCCAGCGTGGTGCTGGAGTCAGCGGCGATGGATGCAGCTCGCGTCTACGCTCTATTGGTCACCTGTTCCACAGGACTCTCGACCGAGGAGACTGCTCACCGCCATAGGAGGGCACTTCGGATCCGCCCCGCTTCCATCGCAATACTGGCCCATTCTTGGGCTCACGCTAGTCTGCTACGTTGTCCTCACACAATTAGTTAAGCCACACCGTATATCCCCTAAGACCCCCTTGTTTCAACTTGGAATCGAAGTGGCCTCGGCTAACGGCACGAGAGGCTGTGAGAGTAGGCAAATCTGTTCTTGAGCATCGGCCAGTTTCGCAACGACGATGGCATTGCAACCAATGCGATCTTCTGCCTTTTTCAAGTCATTTTGTGCACCCCACAATCCGACAATCAGTTTCATCTCTGGAAGACGACCGCGGAGACGATTGCAAAGATATCGGGCGTGCATTGATGCAGCAGGGGGCGTGGCGGAAAGACAAATCACATCGGGTTTGTGCTGCTCTATCAGATCGACGATCTCGCTTTCCGACGACGTGAAAGAGATGGATTGAACGAGGCTACCGCTGCTCCCTAAAACTTGCGCAAGCATCATGGCGGTAATCTCATCCGCTTCCGTTCTCGCAGGTAAGCATAGAACGGATAAGCTGTGGCCGTCGGCTTCGGCTTCGTCCCGACTTAACTTGCCTGCCGCCGACAGGTTTTTTTCAATGTCCGATTTTGAGAGCGTGTTCGGGATGCTTTCATTGTGATATTGAATCATGTCTTTTAGGCATTGCATCATGAACTTATGCTTGCCGTCATGGAGTTCGCCTAGTTGCCAATGGGTCTCGGCCATCGCCAGGGCGGGGATGAGAATCGTGTCGTATACCTCGACCAACGGCATTTTCAAAAGATGTGCCTCCAGCAATTCCGCAGCCTCCTCCTGGTCTCCTGCAAGTAGACGCTGGTAGATGCGTTCATGGGGCTCAAAAACTGGCTCGCTTCCGAGTAGGATGTCGAGAAATGATAGTTCAGGTACGTGCTTGCCGACCACGAGAATACAAACGGTTAATGGCGTCGCTAGCAGAAGCCCTACCGGTCCCCACAACCACATCCAGAAGAACGCGGCCACCAAGACAGCCACCGCCGACACGCCTGTATTCTTGCCATAAACCCAAGGTTCCAAAATATTGTTGTTGAAAAGTTCGAGCGACACAAACAGACCGATGGTCAACAGAGGCGCAAGCCAGCCCGTCGAGATGGCCATTGAAAGCCCAACCGGCATAGCAGCGGCAATCCGCGGGCCGATGTAAGGAATAAATCGCAAAGCCATTGCAAGAATCCCCCACAGCAGCACATTGGGAACACCAATGAGATAGAGTCCTATTCCGACGCAAAGACCGAAAGCGAGATTGATGAATAGCAGCGTTGACAGATAGCGGCTAACCCGAGCACCGGCGTCCTCGATGGTCTGAGTCGTCAAGGTAACGTGACTTTTTCCAATTAGGTGGATGAAGCGATCTCGCAAGTCCTCGCGACGGATTAGGAAGAATATCACGAGTACGATAACGATGCTGGTGCTTCCCAACACCTCGAGCAGTGTGCCGTACATACCTCCAAAAACTTGCAATGGGCTTGCGGGGGAGGTCAGAACGCGAACCGAAAAGGGTAGGTCGATGGTCCCTCGGGGTTCGTCCGTCGGTGCCGCTACCTCAAGACTCTGTCCCATTCCTTCGGTCGTCTTTGTCAATTTGCTTAGCAAAGACACTGCGTATTGGTTCACCGTCCCCAACTTCAATTCAATGTTGTGTTGATATTCTGGGATCTTCGGTGACAGGCTAGTCAATTGAACAACCACCATCCACGCGACAACACCGAGCAATGAAAAGCCGATGAAGGCAGTCATCAACACCGCAGGGATCCTACCCAGCCGCCACCGTTCTATCCAGTCGCATATTGGGCTCAACATGAAACTCAGTAACACGGCTAACGCCATAGGGATCAAGATCGCCTTGGCAAGGTAAAGCGCGGCTACGACCACAGCAATCGAAGAGAGGGTCAATATCCACGAAGTTTTTGCGATCGTTACGGGACGTTCCATGAGGCTTTCTTAGACGTGCGAGAATTGCCTAGGTCGCTACCAAGGCCTCGGTCCTCTGAGCATTTACTAATTTTCTGGCGACGCCCTTTGGACGATGTTTCGTAGGCCACATGTCGGACGCGATTGATACCTGTGGACGGGCGATATGCTTCCAGCCCATGCGTCCTTTGGCGGGTCTAGCTTGTTATTGCAACCCTATTCCGTCGTTAGTCCATCAAAGTGCTCGTTATCTTGTTCTGCGTCGTTGCGAGTATGGTGAACGACACCGTCCCTGTGATTTGGCGGCGAGTAAAGGGTGTAGAGCTTCATGGAAACAGGGCCGGTGTTAATGATGTTGTGATTGGTTCCTGCGGGAACGATAATCGCGAAGCCGCTCGCAATCGGGGTCCGAACACCTTCAAGAACCGCTTCCCCTGACCCTTCCTCAACGCGAAAAAATTGGTCGAGCTTATGGACTTCTTCCCCAATCTCTTCTGAAGGGGCAAGAGACATTACAACAAGCTGGCTGTACTTTGCCGTAAAAATAACGCGTCGAAAATCGTTGTTCTTGACGGCGATACTCTCGATATCTTTC
>CAMBSL010000069.1 GCA_945870455.1 Pirellula staleyi DSM 6068
CCGCGAGCGGCCAAACGATTGATGTTTGGGGTCTTGACGAGCGGATGCCCATAGCAACCCAGCATGTTATTGAGATCGTCGGAAATCAAAAAAAGCACATTGGGTCGCTGCTCTGCGAAAATCTGGGAACTGGTCGCATCTAGCAAGAACGCAAACAACGTCAAAGCGACGGAGAATAGTCGTTTCATTGAGAGGATTCCTAAAGGATATTGGCAAATCCCGTACCGCCTGGCGACAGCGGCAACAGCAGGATTTGGCAAAAGGCTTCTACATTGTAACGACAAGGTTCATTGCCGGTGTACCCGATCTCGAGGCTTAGCGATTGATTCCTACCATGGCTTCCGGCTTAGCACTGCTTCCTTGAGCTCGTCACCGGTCATGCGGAAGGCCGCATCGTGCGGGCATGCATAGACGCAGCGAGGTGTACCACCGATGCTCTTGCATTGATCGCAGGTTGTCGCTTTCTGCTGTATCAGGGGAATTTGCATTTTACCCTCGCCACTGAAGCCCTCTTGATGACCATACATCGTTATGTTTCCATATGGGCAGTTGGTCGCGCATTGTCCGCAGCCAATACAATGATCTTCGATCACTATCTCCTTGGACCCCTCACGAAAAATTGCGTTTACCGGGCATCCAACCAGGCAGTAGGGATCCGTACACGAACGACAACTCGTTGCAACGAGGAAATTCTCGAATCGCATCCCCTCGCGGACCAGTCTCGTTTCGCCTCCATGCGAATCGGCACACGCTTTGGTACACTCGTCACATCGAGTGCAAGACTCTAAATCCAAGACGAGCAAGCTCTGTGCATTATAAAGCCCTTGGCTAACGAAACTCGATTTTCCAGTGCTGAGCTCGCTTTCTCGCTCTGTATCTTTTTTTAGCAAGAACCTTGCGCGGTCTAGGAGCCTCTGTTTGAAGTCGGGATTTGCGTCCGCAATTTGTCTCAATTGGGAGCTCTTGATTCGAACGAGTTCGACATGGTCCAAAGCACTGCATGTGGACGTACGAACTCCTGGCAGGTAGTCGAGTTGGTCCAAGTCTGCTTTCAACTCACTACCATAAATAGACGAGAGTGCCGCGATTTCGCCGAATGCTCCGCTCGCCCCATCGACCGCTCCTGGACCAACGTAACTGACGATTTGCTCACGCGTGCCGTGCTTGCGACCCACTTTGATGTACCCAAGTCGAATCAAATAAATATCGTCGCTTTTTTCTCCTTGCTTGAAAATAGATTGGCCTGGTTCCACGCTCATCAGCTCGGCATCCTTGGCGATAATACGAGCCGCTTCGGCGCGTCCGGCGGGCGTCAGTTCTTTGAAGATAGGCAACCGCTCGATGTCGGAATTGAGTGCGTGCCGTCGGTATGCTTCATTGAGTACGTTGCGACTAGTCGCATTGCGCTGCAACATGTAGAGGACGTTCGTACCGATTTCAATCACTTCTGAATCTTCGACCGCAACCACGGTTGCAGTACGTCTCTGTCGATTCAGGCAAGCCATCTCGCCAAGAATGACATCCTCGACACCGCGATAGAGCTTTTCCTTGGTTCCTGTCATCCCGAAATCGCTACCCGTTGCAAGACTTGGCGCCAGTGTTGAGCTCGAAGTCAGTCCAAGGGCACGCCGAAAGAATCCAACGCTCTTACTCACCTTCGCTCGGGATTTGTTTGGCGATTTCGCGCCGACCACGATTTCAAACTTGCCACTTTGAATCAAGAACGCCGTCGAACCGTACTCGCCCATGGTGCAAAGCGACTCACCCGGTTTGAGAACACGTCGTACGCAAGCCCCACCATTGAATTGAAGAAATTTATATGGGATACCAGAGAAAATGGGAATCTCAAGCATCTCTTCGGCCGTGACCACGGTACCGTCTTTGCCACTGCTCTTGCGTGTTTGTTCAAGAATCTTTTTCCCTTGCTTTTCGACGACAGTGGGCCGAAAGGTAAGCGCATCGGTCGGGCAAGAAATCACACATTCGCCACACGAAACGCACGAACTCTCAAGCATGGGTAGATCTGTGTCAAATGCAATGCGAGCATCGTAGCCTTTCCCCTCGCGCGCCATCACGTCATTTTGCTTGATGTCATTGCATGCTCGCGTACAGCGTTGGCAGAGTATGCATGCGTCGTGATTGACGGATATGATTTCCGAAGAAAGATCGCGACCACGATTGCCTGCTAGTAAACTTGGTGGATAACGCGGAGTCTTGTCTCCTTTGCCATATTCAGAGACCAATCGCTTTAGCTCATTGGGATCGTGTTTGTTTAGCCCGTTTCTCACGTCGTCTAAGTCTTGAGAGGTCAAATGCTCCGACGCGAGTAGCTCGACGATGATCCCCACTGATTTTTTGATCAGGTCGACGGTTTTCGGCTGGTCTTGGCTAGCCGATGTCGTGATTATCATTCCTTCCTTGACTAGATAGGTACACGAGGACACCAAGTCTTTTTTGACGCGTCCACTTGCGCGTCGTTCCTCGATCTCAACAAGGCAGACGCGACACACGCCGACCGGTTGGAGGTGTTCCCGATGGCACAAAATCGGGATCGGGTTTACATCACCCAATGCCTTCACATAAAGTTGGTTAACGGCATCATAGATGGTGGTGGGCCGCGGTATAATTTCCCCGCGATCGTTCGCAATGATGATTCCTTGGGAGTTTCGCAGCGGAACCGCTTTCTTGACCGCGAACTTAGTGCCATCGATCGAGATTCGCACGTCGAGGTCGAGATCGTCGAGCGTCGAATCCGTAGCGCGAATCAGTTGTCCGTCAAGGCCGCGAGCAAAGAGCGCTTCTTCGCTTGCGCTGATATACTCCACCGAATCGCGAAGTTCTTGTTCATTGGCCATCGTAAGGGCTCGTATCAACGGTTTGCGGAATGGAAGAATCGTAAATAGCTTCGCAACGGATTGCTTGCAACTTGCCCGAGGCCACAGATGCTGGTTTTCTCCATAATGTTCGCCAGCTCCATGGCGACCCCTTTCAGATGGTCTATTTCATGACTTGCTTTCGTTATCAGAAGCGATTCAGCCATGTCGACCATTTTTCTCGAACCTAGTCGGCATGGGACGCACTTGCCACACGATTCGCGTTGATAAAAACGACTGCACGCAATTGCTTGATCGAGCATATCTGCGTTTTCGTTATAAACGACGATGCCCGCTCCGAGCATAAATCCGATTTCTCGAGACGCGTTCAGGTCCAGCGGCAACAACTTGATATCCGTTGGATCGCCAACAAGTTTAGGAAACTTGAGCTCGTCGGTCTCCTTGCCTTCTCGGTCTGTCTTTTTGGGAAATCGTATGGCACCCTTGGGAAGCCAGGCTGGCAGGAAACCGCCTGAAGGTCCACTCAATGCGACGGCCTGCAATGGAACACGGTCTCGCATTCCTCCAGCATACTCGTCGATCAATTCACCTAGCGTAATTCCGCATGGGACCTCATAGGAACCTGGCCGATTTAAGTCTCCGCTAATTGAGAAAAACCGTTTACCCCGAGATCGGTTTCGTCCCGCGTACTTGTACCACAACCCCGCAGGCTCCACGATCACGGACGTGTTGGATGCCTGTTCCTGTTCTAAGGCTTGCGGTGACGGCCGCTGCAACAAAATAGACGGTACCCAGGCGAACGTTTCGACATTGTTGAGAATGGTAGGTTGATCGTAAAGTCCATTGGTTTGAAGCTCTGGAGGGCGATTTCTGGGTTCTGATCTTTTGCCTTCCAACGCTTCGATCAATGCGGTCTGTTCGCCGCACACGTACCCACCAGGACTCACGAAAACCTCCACTCGAAAATCGCGACCGCTCTTGAAGATATCGTGCCCGCAAGCTCCCAACCGAACGGCATCTTGAATTGCGGATTCAAGCCTTGCAATCTGTTCGAAGTATTCGTGGCGAATGTAAATAAATCCTTGCTTGGCACCGGAGATAAGTCCGGCAATGATCATCCCTTCGATGATCAAGTGCGGCGCCGCGAGCATTAGGTCTCGGTCTTTGAAGGTGCCGGGCTCGCTCTCGTCGGCGTTGCAAACAACATACTTCGCTTCCCCGAGTGCGTTGCGAGCCTCGTTCCATTTGTCAGAAGCGGGTGCACCTGCCCCACCCATTCCCATCAATCCTGCAGTCTTGAGAGCTTGGATTACCTTGTCAGGATTAGGGTCGCGAACATAGGCTCGAACCGCAGCATAGTAGGATGAAGCAGGAGCCTCACTTCCCATTGTTTTCGCTTCATGGATCGAGCGATAGCAGTCGATCTCTGCACGTGCGAGCGATACCGTGGCTGTGTCCGTATCGCTATCAGGCTTGGGCGAGCTGCCAGCGAGTGTTGCGAGAACCGCATCGACACATTCCCTTGGCGTATGCGCGACAAAAAGCAATTCGTTGATCAACATCGCTGGCGCTCGATCGCAACGTCCCAAGCACGACGCTTCGGTGACTTCAAGTGTCGCATCACCGACATCCTCTTGAAGCTCCCGAAGTTGTTTTGCAACCTCGACAGAGGCTCGCAACCGACAACTCATGTCTCGGCAAATGGAAACATGGCAAAAGGGAGGTGCCGTGCGGCGGAAATGCGGAAAGAACCCAATTACATCTTGAATGACGCGAACGGGTTCACCCACTTGGTCGGCAATGCGATTGATGTCCGCTTCCTGGATGTGTCCATGCTTGTGCTGAGCCTCTTGAAGCATCTTGGCGATGCGTGTCCCAACTTGGCGATCGATTAATGATTTCATGGTCTGGACCGAAGCTCTTGGAGCAAAGTGTCGCTGTAATCGGATAGAAAACCGGGACGGAAACCGATCGAATTAGGTCGAGTGGATTCGTCACTCCGTAACCAAGTTTTAGGCTCACCAAAGAATCCTTGCTTCGTGAGTTTCGAAAACCTGTTTTTTGCAACGTCCATATTCAACCCATCCGCAATCGACTCTGTCAGCATATACCATTGGGCTGCCGACTCCCAACTTGAAAGAGTCGGTTCAAGTTTCAGCAATTCCGCTAGTTCGGACGTCAAGTCTGCATCGGGCCAATGGTTTGTGTCGATAACAGACTTTAGTTCGGACTCTAGCAAATTCAGCACTCGCTCTGATTTGGATCGAACCGCGTAGGCCGATGGCGCGATCCGTTCCATTTCCTTTGTTAGTTCCTCGAGTTGGTTGCTCAACGCGCCTGAAGATTTTTCGCTGATTGCCTGACTTAATAGGGAGGTGCACCACGAGTCCCACACATAGGAAGCGTTGGCGCCCTTGGCTTGACGCCAGCTTGGTTGCTCCAGCGCGTGGTGACATTTGGTACAGCTATACTCCGTGAGTTCTGGCCAATCGCGGATGGAATCCGACTGCTGTGCTCTCTCCGCCCGAGCGGTGAGCATTTTCACGCGAGCTATCGAAGCTTGAAGCTTGCCTATGCGCCATCTGCGAAGTCGGGAGGATTTCCCATACTGGACGAGTTCGTCTTTTGTTTCCCAGTGTTTTGGGTATCGACGTGAAAACAGTTCAAAATCAAAATACATAGGAGGGTGTCCACTTGCCATCAACTGATGGTCGACTTCGCGATCTCGACCTGTGATTCGGCTGAGTTCGCCAACATGGCACGAGGAACAAACGGCGGCTCTCGAAGCGATCGATTCGACGTTCACCATTTTGCGATCTTCGAATCGCTTGGGGCCGAGTGACTGCCATTCTTTGGAGAGATGAATTTCATCCCAAGCGTCCGCAGGCCCATGACAAATTTGACAGTCGCCCCCAAGGTTTCGCTTGGAAACCGGCGCTAATTCGCTTGCGTGACATGAAACACATTTCAACTCAAGAAACGCGTTGTAGTCGATAGATCCAACAGCCATTTCCCGCTTCGTCATCCGCCAGACAATGTTTTTGGAAAGCTCGGTCTGCAAAGAAGTATAGGCTTGAGCGTGCGGATCTTGATCAAACCAAATACTCCCAGCACGTTGCCAAAGAGGGGCATCGGACGCACTGTTCGCACCATGACAAGCAGTGGTCATGCACCCTGAGATGCTGTTTCCAGATGGTCCTTTTTTCGCGGGCTGTTTGTCATCCGCCGATGCAAATGCAACCAGAAACAAATTCAGGCTTGCGATGACTAGGACCATTGGTTCTGGGCGTCTCATCATGGCGACTTCCCGACTGACAACAATGCTCGTACTTGCTCCAAGGAAGCGGATTGCATTTTGGACGGATTGAGCAACTTGGGTGGATCCACATGGTAACGATGACAATCCACACAGTCGGCAGAAACGACATGCTTGTTGTTCGCGAATGCACTCGATCGCTCCTGTGCGTCTTGAATATGGCAAGCACGACAGCTCGTTATTCCAGGAATCATGATTTGGCTTGCGTCCATTTCAGAATCTATGGATCTATCGTGTTGCACATATGCTTCAGAATGGCAGTCTTTGCAGGAGACCATCAAGTGCGCTCCGTGTGTAAAGGTTGCGTCGTTTAGCCAACGACTTGCAATATTACTCGCCTGCACGATCGAACTCGACGTCTCCTCGGCACTCGAGTGACATTTGATGCAACCCTCGGCTTTGTCGGTTAGCAATGAGTTCAATCGGATGCTATGGCCCTCGATTTCGACGTCCGTAGGGTTCGACTCGAGGCCACGCCGTTTGAGGGACTCAAGCAGTCTCACCGGCATGAGGCTGTCGATAGACGCTTGAGTTTGAACGCGGTCAAGTCCATGTTCGACCCCACCAAAATCGTGGCAAGCAACGCAGTGCTTTTCATATTCGATCGGCTTGTAAAGCATGTGTGAATTCGAACGAACGCTCATTCCGCCGTCATTGAGGACTGGAGAAAAGGACTCAAGTTCTTCGTAGCCGGGCAATGCGACGTCCCGTTCGTGGCAATCGCTGCACCGAAGTTGGATCAAATCGTCAGAACCAAGTCGGTCCTGGTACTGTTTCCGGTATTTTTCGGGGATATTACCGATGTGCTTCTCGGTGCGATCGCCGGGTTTTTTGGGCTGGCCAGCCCTCAAATGCTGAGTGTGGCTGAATTTGATGGTCCCAGGATCTTTTTCCAGCTTTTCGAAGGGAAAAACTGGATGTCCATTTGAATCTGTGAAATTGCTTACTGTTGCAAACTGCTTATTGGTGACGACCGCAACTTTTTCGAGTTTAAGATGGCAACGCACGCAATCATGGTCCGCAACATCAACTAAACTCCGATTCGATCCAAGATGTTCGCGATGGCACGAACTGCAACTCTCCGACGCCAGGACGTTTGGATTGGTTTGTTTACTAAAGTGGTCGGTGACTGAGTGGCACGTACTATTGCAAGTATTGTTGTTTTGCGAGATCGTTTCAGGAACGTCGCCGCCGAATGCTTCTTTGCGAATGGGAAGAAATGGCAAATGACAGTTCTCGCAACCCGATTTGTTCCATGCAAAGTGGGCTCGCGAAAGGTCGCCGGTACTCACTTGCAATGCTCCCCGGCTAGAGAACAACCACGACGAATAGGCGATCGCCGCGAAAAAACCGATGACACCAAACCATCGCTTGCGATGAATAAACCGGTCGGCTAGCGTGTGATACTGTCGATCGATTCTTTGCGCACGCTGTTTTCCATTCCTGGACATGCAATTACCTTTGCCTGTGTTTTACACGTACTTGAGCGCCAGGATAATGTGAGTTATCAGCAGCACACCTAGCATGACAGAAACTCCCGCATGTGTGGCGATCCAACCGTGAAGCCACGCTTGAGCACGCCTTTGTGCGTTGAATTGATGCCGTTGCTCGCACAATTGCTCTAGACTTTCCAGTATAGTTCCCGCGTTGAGAGAACAGGATTCTCGCAATAGTCCAAACCATTCATTCGCTTTACGCGGGGTTCGAAGGGGCGACAGGCGATTTGACCTCGCGTTGGTTTTGTCCTTGGAGAGCGGAATTCCCCGCAGCAAGAACGGTTCGATCACCGAAGCGTACTGCCGCCAAACTTCACTGCCGTCGAGTGGATTAAACTCCATTTCGGCGCTCTCCATTTTTAGAAGCGAGCGATGGTCCCCTCGTCGCTGAATGGCGCCGACCACGATCTGACTGACTTGGCCATCTTGGTCTCTCACCATACTTGAGCCTCTCATCTTGGCAGATATCTCGTCAAGGTTTGCAAGTTTCGTCAATCCAACAGGCTTTGGACCCAAGGCAACGGTCAACATTCTCCTCGCATCGAGGGCACTCTGAATCGAAACATCGTCGATTTGACTGCCGATGGTTTCGAAGGGCAAATTTCCAAGCATCCATTTTGGAATGATGATCTGCATAACCCAACCATAGATGCCGCTCGCCAGTACAAACAACAAAAGACACATTAAGGTTGTACTAAACGTCCCTCCGAATCGGTAACCGGAGTGAATAAATGCGAGAGGACCCGTCGCCAGCCCAAGCCACAAATGAGCGGATAACCAGAACTTGGTTGGAAACAACTTAAAGCGTCGAAGTCTCTTGCGCGGCCATAAGAGCAATTCGAAGAGAATGATGGAAGCAGCAATAGATCCGGCCACCAAGCCCGGTAGCGAGCTTCCTGAAACACCCGGTAGTGAGCTTGCTGAAACAAGCGTACCCGATGATCGGGACGCCCACAGTTGCCAGGTTGCAAGCCCTACAACCAAAATCACCGCAAGCAGAAGTGGTCCAATGTGAATTTTTAATTTTCGGACCAGTAACACGGTGTGCTCACAAAAAGAACGTCCCCAATGTTCAACCCATCTTACCTTGTAGTCGTTGACCCATCGGTTGTCAACTTCGAGCAAGGCGAGCGGCAGAGGGCAAGGCGAGCGGCAGAGGGCAAGGCGAGCGGCAGAGTGAAATAAAAACGGCGAGCATCTGCTCGCCGTTTTTTCGTAGTACAGGCTGCCAGCCTGGTTCGAAATTCAAAACACAGGCTAATAGCCTGTTCTACGGATATATCTCATGCTGTCACTCGCCTTAGCTCACGGAATTGATCGTCTTCAATAATCGCGAGATGATCTTGTATGGATCGGCTTGGGAGTTTGGCCGTCGATCTTCCATGTAACCCTTGTAGCCGTTGTTCATGAAGCTATGTGGGATACGAATCGAAGCGCCGCGGTCGGCAACACCGTAGCTGAACTTGTCGATGGACTGTGTTTCGTGCAAGCCGGTCAACCGCAGATGGTTGTCGGGTCCGTACGCTGCGATATGCTCGTCTCGATACTTGTCGAATGCAGCCATGAGCTTGTCAAAATACTCCTTACCACCTTGGTCGCGAAGTTTATCGGTCGAGAAGTTCGTATGCATGCCTGAACCGTTCCAATCCCCCTTGATCGGCTTGCAGTAAAGCTCTATGTCGAGGCCGTACTTCTCCGCCAATCGCATCAACAAGTACCGCGCGATCCACATGTCGTCGCAAACCTTCTTGGATCCCTTGCCGAAAATCTGGAATTCCCATTGGCCTTTTGCAACTTCGGCATTGATACCTTCGATGTTGATGCCAGCATCAAGCGTAATGTCGATGTGCTCCTCAACCACTTGTCGAGCAATGTCGCCGACATTCTTGTAGCCGACTGCTGTGTAGTAAGGTCCTTGAGGGGCTGGATAGCCATTTTCCGGGAAACCAAGCGGACGCCCGTCTTCGTAAAAAAAGTACTCTTGCTCAAATCCGATCCAAAGGTCCGCCGATTCATCCACCGTAGTGCGGAAATTGGATGGGTGCGGCTCGCCGTTTGGCAACATGACTTCGCACATCACCAAAAAGCCATTAATTCGAGTGCTGTCTGGGTAGAGAGCCACCGGTTTGAGGACACAATCGGAACTCTTTCCTTCGGCCTGTTGGGTGGAACTACCGTCGAAGCCCCATAACGCAAGGTCCGCAACGGTCTTGGGTTCTGTGTCCACAATTTTGGTCTTGCTACGTAGGTTAGGTTCGGGCAAATAACCGTCCAACCAAACGTACTCGAGCTTAAATTTCTTGTCTGAAGACATTCAGCTTCTTCTCTCGCATACAAAGGAATATTTCAAAGTGTTTCGGTTTGCCTTCCCCCGTATTCCTACGAGAGAATCGACGCACGCATTCACGCTTGCATGCCGCCTTCCAGTTAACACCCGTCAACTCAATTCCATTCCGTCTACCCAAACAAAATAAAACCAAGTCTCAAAACCAAGTCTGATTTACCTGCAGTCGTCTTTGTTGGCCATGAAAGACCACCGATTCCTTCGGTCAATTTCAACTGACCGGTCCCCAAACGAGGTCGATTGATGTTAAGCTGATATCGCTTAACCGAGACATACATTACCGTCCTGTATCAGCCTCAGCAAGCGTACCGCAAAGTTTCTTTAATCCAACTCCTTCAAGATTAAATTCGCTTATTATGCATGCGATGCCCCTGCTTCTAGGTGTCTTGGCGATCATGGCGATCGCCTACCGTTTTTACAGCGCATTTCTGGCAGCTAGTGTGGCCTGCATTGATCCGAATCGTGAGACTCCCGCCGAGCGACTCAATGATGGTCAGAATTACCATCCGACCAATCGGTGGATTCTTTTTGGACATCACTTTGCGGCGATCTCCGGTGCTGGCCCATTGATTGGTCCGGTGCTTGCCATCCAGTTTGGGTATATGCCGGGCCTTGTTTGGTTGGTGGTGGGCGTATGTTTGGCGGGGGCAGTGCAAGATTTCTTGGTTTTGAGTGCGAGCGTAAGGTATGACGGCAAGTCGTTGGCCGAGATGGCCAAGCATTTGTTGGGGCGGCGCACTGGGTTCATCGCATCGATTGCCATTCTGTTTATCGTGATCATCGCGTTGTCTGGACTGGGTGTTGTGGTGGTGAAGGCGTTAGGGGGTGAAACCGTTAAGCTGATTGCAACTTCGAGGATTTCCTACCAAGGTGATCTTCAAAAGACACAAACACCTACGGGTACCGTGATTCGAGTTCCGTCTGGCTCGACCATTGAGTATCCCAATGGTTCTTATAAGAGGAGCGAGTCTTTCACGATACAAGTTCCAAACGATGCTGATTTGGGAGCGAGCGCGGGAACGATTGTGGTGCCCGAAAAGTCATTGGAATTGATCAAGGGAAGCTCATGGGGAACGTTCACCATTTTTTGCACTATACCCATCGCGTTGTTGGTTGGGTGGTACATGTATCGATTCCGAAAGGGTCGGATTGGCGAAGCGTCGTTGCTTGGGGCGATTGGCGTACTCGGTGCGACGTTCGCGGGCAATTGGATACCCGGTTCGATCCTGGAGCCCTATTTCCTTCTTTCGCGTCCAGGCATCATTATCGCAATTTGCGGTTATGGCTTCATCGCGTCCGTTTTGCCGGTCTGGCTACTTTTGTGCCCGCGTGATTACATTTCGAGCTTTCTCAAGATTGGAACGATTTTGGTGTTGATGATCGGAGTCGTTGTTGCCAATCCGATGATGCAAGCCCCTCCTATCAACGAGTATTTCGCCTTGAAAGGTGGCCCTTACTTCAATGGTGCGATCTTTCCTTTCGTCTTTATCTGCATCATGTGTGGTGCGATCTCGGGCTTTCATGCTTTGGTATCATCCGGGACAACTCCAAAAATGGTTTCGTCTGAGAAAGATTTGCGAATGATCGGTTATGGGGCGATGCTGATGGAAGGGATCGTTGCCATTTGTGCATTGATCGTGGCGGCAGCCATGCCGGCGGGAGACTATTGGGCCATCAACATCGATCTCTCCAGAATGCATGAATACTCGCAAACACTTGCCAAGATGAATGCGAACGTGGATCACTTGGAAGAGTTGGAGCGACAGGTTGGTGGCGAATCGTTGCGCGGTCGAACGGGCGGAGCAGTCACACTGGCAGTTGGGATGGCGACCATCATGACGGATGCGATGAAAAAAATATCCAGCACCATCGACATCGATAGCGTGATCAAGTATTGGTTTCATTTCGCCATCATGTTCGAAGCGTTGTTCATTCTGACCACGATTGATACGGGGACTCGCATTGCGAGATTCCTATTGCAAGAAGTGCTCGGAAATGTGTTTCCCAAGTTTGCAAAAATGGATTGGTGGCCTGGTGTGATTCTCAGTACTGCTTTGGTAACGCTTGGCTGGGGGGGGCTCATATGGAGCAGTTCGATCGACACGATCTGGCCCATGTTTGGAATCGCGAACCAATTGCTTGCCGGGATCGCGCTGTGCGTCGTAACCACATGGATCTTTCAGAATGGTCGAGGTCGATACGCGTTTGTGACGATCATTCCGCTTGTTTTCATCGTCATAACGACGTTTACGGCAGCCGCCCAACTCGTCTCGTATCGATTCTGGCCCTTGTTCTCGCTCGGTCGAGAAACGAACGATAGTCAAAAGATGTTGCAAGGAGGAATGTGTTGCACTGCAATCGTTTTCTTGATTTTCTGTTTTGTCTTCATCCTGGCAAGTTCGATTGCAAAGTCGGCCAGTTTCGCCAAGGTTCGAGTCCGAAAAACGTAAAGCTATGGCGTTGCGGGCTACATACAATTAAGATTGATACTAGGGTAGTCGGACCCTGTTAAGAAAACCCTTATCATGGACTAAGAGCTCAAGTGACTCTTCGCGAGAAAACGGACCCTGAGTCGAGTCTGGAAAAGATTGCGACCCGCTGGTCGTCCGTTGGCGATCCGAGAAAGTTCCTAAGTCGCTACGAGCGAGCGATTCGCAACTATTTGCGAGCGATACTCAAGGAACTCGATGCTGTGGATGAGGTTTTTCAGGATTGTGTATTGAAGTTGCTCAATCGCCATTTTGTTAAGGCGAAGTGCGACCAAGGACGATTCCGTTTCTATCTCAAACGATCGGTTCGAAACGCCGCCATCAATTACCTGAGAGAACAACGCAGACAAAAACATGTCGACTATGACATTACTCAACTTTTGGCAACGCCCAAGGATGAGTCGCCCGAGGACGTGCGGTTTTTCAGCGACTGGCGAGATACCTTGCTCCAACGATCCTGGCGGGGCTTGGCAGAGCATGAACGATCGTCTCCTGAGAGTCTATGCTACACCGTACTGCGACTCGCTGCAGACTGGCCAACCGAAAGTTCGGCTCAATTGACGGAGCGAGCTGTGAAAATGACAGGCAAGCAGATTTCGGTCGAATCCTTTCGAAAGAAGCTAAGTCGAGCCCGTCATCGATTCGCGGAAAAACTTGTCCTCGAAGTTGGCCAAACGTTAGAAAACCCTAACCTCGCCAACGTTGAGTTGGAGTTGATCGATCTCGATCTCATCGTCTATGTGCGGCATATTCTACCGGGTAACTAATACAAAAAGACCTCGATGATTGTCTCGGCTGCGTAGCCTTCGCTGTTTGCAGGGATAATCACGAATCCATCTGCCAACGTTGTGGAAGTCAAGACCGAGGCGCCGCTGATGGAAATGGGCTCGGCATTGTTTCCAATCAGCTTGACTCGGGCATAATCGACGCGTCCAACGGTGGAAACGAGCTTGCGAGTTAGCTTTGCCTGCACCCGACGATAAGGCCATTCGGTGCTTCGTCCACTTAACGCACGAATCGCCCTACCTGCAAAGAAATCATAAGCGCACAGGCAGGAAACGGGGTTTCCTGGAAGCAAGAATACGAGCCGGTTATTGAATAGCCCCATACCGGCCGGACTGCTTGGACGCATCGCGATGCCGTGAATCGCAAGCATCCCATGGGCGGCCACGAGCTGAGGCGCGTGGTCGTCTTGCCCAACACTTGAGCCACCCGACACGAGTAGGATATCTGCCGATTCGGACATCGCGGCCATCGAGGCCAGCAACGTCTCGCGATCATCAGGTACAAGTCCCGGCATCACGGGCTGACCGCCGTCGCGTTTCACCAACGAATGCAGCATTGGCCCGTTGGCATCTGTGATTTGGTATTCCCTCGGAGCTGTTCCGCAGGGGAGCAGTTCATTGCCCGTGATCAAGATACCGACTCTCGGCCTGCGAACGACGACGGCTTGGCTGCACCCGATTGACGAAAGGACTCCAATATCTTGAGGCCTAAGAGTCCTCCTTGCGATCAACAACGTTGAGCCACTTTGCACATCTTCACCGACAGTGCCAACGTGTTTGCCAGCCGACACCTCGCCCATCGCCAACAACGAATCTCCCTGTCTCTCTGTGTTCTCTACTGGTAGGACAGCGTTCGCTCCGTCCGGCATTGGCGCACCGGTCATGATGCAAACGGCTTGTCCCGGAAACACGGTCCCGGCAAAAGGAGAGCCCGGAAAAGACCTCCCCGATATATTGAAAGGGAGTGGATTGTACGTGGTCGCGCCATGTGTTTCTGTGGCGTGAAGAGCAAAGCCATCCATCATCGATCGATTAAACCCAGGCACGTTGACACTGCTAATCACGTCGGCGGCAAGAATTCGACCACAAGATTCAAGCAAGGAAACTTCTTCCGTAGGTAGATTGCCGAAGTCCGGCAGTTGAGAATCAATCCATTCCATGGCTTCTTCGACTGTCTTGCGACTCGCAAATCCCTTCATGCGGACATCGGAACTCACATTATTTGGTGGCATAGGATTCATCGTGAGGCTCAATTGGTTCGGCATGGTTTTGTAAGTCCCATAGGAATCGTGGTTGTATTGCCCGATCGGACCCGTAGGACTACGATGTTCTACATCAAACCCACTTCTCATAGAAGACAATCAGAATCCATGGAACATGCTTGACCGCCCAATTTCATCTCCGATCCATTTTATCTTGAGACCTTTGCAGGTGACCGTCGAACTCTTTGGAATTCCGCGATTGCGTGCGGGAGTATCTCAGTCTATCGCGGATGGTTCGACGCTCGGTGAAATCCTGCTAGACTTAGCTCGGCGTTTTCCATCTTTGGGGGAGGACTGCATCGATGGTTGCACTCTGAAAGCGGGCTATATTGCGAATCTGAGTGGTGAACGATTTGTAACGGATCCCGAGACAGAATTGAACGAGGGTGACATCGTTCTGCTGATGTCATTGGATGCGGGTGGATGAATTGGAACGCTCAATGCACCCAACGCCCGGGTACCACGGTCGCTATCTGCGTATCGATTTGTCGATAGGGATCGCAAAATCGGTGTCCCTCGAAGCATCGTTTCTAAGAAAGTATCTCGGAGGCAGTGGATTGGGTGTGGCGCTATTGATGAAGGAAGGCGCGGCCATGGTTGATCCGCTCTCTCCAGAAGCGGCGATAGCGTTTGTCTTTAGTCCGCTGGTGGGCAGTCCGTTAACGACATCCGCCAAGTTTGCAGTGGTCAGCAAGAGCCCATTAACTCAACGCATTAACGATTCACTAGCGAGCAGTGGTTTTGCGTTAACAGGAAAGAAAACGGGCAATGATGCGATCGTGCTGGTTGGACGCGCTTCACGACCCTCTATTGTCTTGATCGAGAACGATCAAGTCCGACTGGAGCCTGCCGAAGACCTCATGGGTTGTTCCAATCCAGAAACCCAGGAGAAGCTTCGAAGCCGTCTTGGGTCCGACTTTCAAATCGCAACGATTGGTCCGGCAGGAGAACGGCTCGTTCGATTCTCTACGATTTCACATGATGGAAGACACGCCGGTCGAGGCGGCAGCGGTGCAGTCCTGGGTTCGAAAAACATCAAGGCGATTGCCGTGCGAGGCACACAGCGAGTGCAATGGTCGGATCAATCGGCTCTCGTACGTTTGGCAAAAGAGCTCTCGGAGAAATCGTTTGGACCGGCCACCGCCAAATACCGAGAGTTGGGGACCGCCTCCAATCTATTGACCTTCAATCGCCTGAATGTCTTGCCAACTCGAAATTTTCAGCAAGGGAGTTTTCACGGTGCAACGGCCATCTCATCGGAGGAACTCGGCGTCGTTCGCAATCGTACGCGTGCCTCATGTGCGGCATGTACGATCGGTTGCGAACATCTTTACAGCCTCAAGAGCGGCGTCCCCGTAAGATTGGAATACGAGAGCCTGTTTGCGCTTGGCTCGTTGTGCGGGATCGATGACTCTGAAATCGTGCTTGTTGCATCGCAGCGTTGTGACGCCGCTGGGCTCGATACGATCAGCTCGGGAGGAACCATTGGTTTTGCTATGGAATGTGCGGAACGGGGACTTATCGATGCTCCTTGGCTCCGTTTTGGGGATGGCAACGCATTGTTGCGTGCCCTGGATTTGATTGTTAGCGGTAAGGGGCTGGGGCAACTGCTCGCGATGGGAAGCCGCGCAATGGCCATGGAGATAGGGTGTGATTCGATCGAATTCGCCCCGCAGGTCAAAGGGCTGGAACTGCCTGGCTATGATCCTCGCGGCTTGCAAATGATGGCACTCGGGTTTGCGGTCGGCTCTCGAGGAGCAGATCACAACCGTTCCGGAGCCTATGAGGTTGATTTCTCGGAAGCGGTCGATCGTCGAAACGTCGGTCCAGAGTCGGCGCATCTGGCCGTCGAATCCGAAGACAGAGCGGCTCTGATGGATTCGCTGATCCTTTGCAAGTTTCTACGTGGCGTTTTTGGTGACTTGTTCCAGGAGTCGGCGGAAATTCTTCGATTGGTTACAGGCTGGAACTTAACTGCCACAGAGCTTCGCGAGACGGCTCTGCGGATTGTTACGGAAAAGAAACGTTTTAATATCCTTGCGGGATGGACCCCTTCCGAAGACACTCTACCCAAACGGATGCTACAAACGGCAATTCCCGAAGATGCCCGTGCAAGTTTGTCAACGGATCGACTTGCATCGCTCATAAAAGCCTATAATCTAGCTCGAGGCTGGAGCGAAGAAGGTTGGTTACCGGAATCGGAGACCGGCGCAGGGGCTTTGTGACAGCTAAGAATTAGGGTTGGCAATGGGTGCCGAACTCGCCAGAGTTCGGTTTTTCGTTGAGGCACTGAAGTCTGGCGACTCCAGCTACCCTAAAATTTAACCTGGACAATGCACTAACCGCTAACTGAACTCGGACGAACCCAGCTACGAGTTGTTTCTCGAACGATCCCTACCATTTTCCCTTGCAATACTACATTCCCCGACGATACCACACTCCCTTACGATACCACCAATGCCCGAAACATTTATTCTAATTCCAGGTCGAACCACGGACCAAGGCTGCGGGGTTAGCGAAGGTAAGTTCAACGACAGATACCAAAAAGCGATCAACGCACTTCAAGTTGCTCCAGGCGATATGACACGGCTTGGGTTGGCCGAGGGCGATCGGGTTCGCTTGACCGGCGAAGAGGGGCAGACTGTTGAAGTGTGTATCACTGCGGCGAAAAAAGATGAGTTGCCGGAAGGACTGCTGTTCATTGCTTACGGTGACATTTCCAGTCGGATGATGACGGGGGATACTCATGGTTCTGGAATGCCGACAAGCAAGGGAATGGAAGTAACGATGGAATTGATTCAAAAAGTTGTCGCTTAGGTTGGTCCAGTTCAATAATGCTATCTTCGAAAGTACTTTTTTTCTATGACCAGCGGTTCCACTCAAGCTCATGCACCCACCCCGACCATTCCCGGTGAATTAAAGGTGATCCATGATGCGACGTGCACTTTTTGCGGTTGCGTCTGCGACGACATTGAGCTGACGGTCAAGGACGACCACATCATCGAAGCCAAACGAGCGTGTGCGTTGGGCAAGTCTTGGTTTCTCAATCACAGTGTTGAAGACCGACCGAGTTGTACGATCGACGGCAATCCCGCAAGCTTGGAACAAGGATACGACCGAGCGGCACAGATTTTGACGAATGGGAAGTATCCGATTTGTTATGGTTTGAGTGACTCTCCGTGTGAAGCGCAGCGAGTTGCCGTCAGCATCGTCGATTGGATCAATGGCACGATAGACACGACCACGAGCGTTTGTCACGGACCGTCTGGGATGGCGTTTCAAGGGGTTGGCGAAGTGACGTGTTCGCTAGGCGAAGTGGCTAATCGCGGTGATATGATCCTGTTCTGGGGCTCAAATCCAGCCGAAAGCCATCCCCGCCATTTTACCAAATACAGCCTCATGCCCAAGGGAATGTTCCTACCCAATGGGCGCAAGGACCGCACTTGTGTCATCGTCGATGTCCGCAGGACCAAAAGCGCAAAGGCTGCCGACATCTTCATTCAGATTAAGCCCAAGAAAGACTTCGAAGCGCTTTGGACTCTGAGAGCACTCGCGAAAGGGATCGAATTGGATCCTGATTTAGTGCATCGCGAAACCGGCGTTGAGTTCTCCGTTTGGAGCGATCTGATGGATCGGATGAAGGCTTGCAAGTTCGGTGTCATCTTCTTTGGAATGGGGCTAACCATGACGCGGGGCAAGCACGTCAATAGCGAAGCGTTACTAGCTCTGACTCGGGACATGAACGCTCACACGCGATTTGTTGCTAAGCCGAATCGCGGTCATGGAAACGTGACTGGTGCCGATAACGTTGTTTCATGGCGAACGGGCTATCCTTTTGGAGTCAATCATGCGCGAGGTTATCCTCGTTTCAACCCAGGCGAGTACACGACATCAGATACTTTGGCCAATCGAGAAGCCGATTGTGCCATGATGATCGCTTGTGATCCGATGGCCAATTTTTCGCAACCTGCACGCGAACATTTGGCGACGATTCCTTATATTGCACTTGATACCAAAGAAACGCCGACGACTCGATCGGCCGCCGTGGCCTTCGCAGTGGCGACCTACGGCATCAACACCGGCGGAACCGTATATCGTATGGACGACGTTCCCATTCCGCTTCGCCCTGCGTTTGCATCCCCTCATCCCAGCGACTATGACGTGCTGACTGCTATCGAAGTACGCGTGAAAAAGATCCTAGGCATCACATGACGTCACCTGACTACACAAAAATCTCCCAAGGAATCGTCTACGACCCTCGAAATGGCATCGATGGTGAAATCCGTGACATATGGATCTTGGATGGCCGAGTCGTCGACCCGCCAGCGGACCCTTCCGTTCGTGCATCAAAAACGATCGATGCCAGCGGATTGGTGGTCATGCCCGGTGGAATCGATATGCATTGCCACATCGCAGGCCCGAAAGTCAACGTGGCTCGCAAAATGCGACCCGAAGAGAAACGCCGAGGCGAACAAATGCCTCGAACGAACATTACGCACAGCGGCTCGATGGGCAGCGTACCCAGCACGTTTGCAACCGGCTACAAGTACGCCGCGCTTGGATACACAACCGCGTTTGATGCGGCTATTCCGCCCATTGCAGCTCGACATGCGCACGAAGAGTTTGAAGATACTCCCTGTATCGACAAAGGTTTTTATGTGCTGATGGGGAACAATCACTATGTGATGCAGTCCCTGATGAACAATGAGCCTCACAAATTGAAGGCATTCATTGCTTGGTTGCTTACCTCCACAAAAGGTTTTGCTCCCAAACTGGTTAATCCCGGAGGAGTCGAGGTTTGGAAATCCAAGCAGGCGGGCAACGTGAGCGGATTGGATACCAAGGTCGATCACTTTGGAGTGACTCCGCGGCAGATCATCTGCGGTGTTGCACAGGCTGCGGCGGAACTCGCATTGCCCCATCCCGTCCACATTCATTGCAACAACCTCGGTATGCCAGGCAACTGGGAGACAACACTCGAGACGATGCGAGCACTGAACGGATATCGAGGGCATATCACTCACATTCAGTTCCATAGTTATGGTGGTGGGAATGGAGATGAAAACACATTCAACAGCAAAGTGATTCCGTTGGTAGAGTATGTCAACTCACATCCCAACATTACGGTCGATGTGGGCCAAGTGCTATTTGGTGAAACGACCAGCATGACGGGCGATGGGCCTCTTGGCTATTTTCTATCAAAAGTCTATGGTGGGAAATGGTTCAGTAGCGATACCGAGATGGAATCCGGTTGTGGAATCACTCCGATCAAATACCGGAATAAATCGCTGGTGCATGCACTGCAATGGGCGATTGGGCTTGAGTGGTATTTGCTGGTGAAAGATCCTTGGCAAGTCGTCATGAGTACAGACCATCCCAACGGAGGCTCGTTCCTGGCTTACCCACAGATCATTAGGTTTCTCATGGACAAAACCTATCGAAGGGATGTCCTAAAAACATGCCCGCCTGCAATTCTGGAACGCTCGACGCTGTGGGAAATCGACCGCGAGTACACGCTCAATGAAATTGCCATCATCACACGAGCTGGTCCGGCCAGAATTTTGGGCCTGAACAACAAGGGCCACCTAGGTGCCGGCGCAGATGCGGATATCACAATCTACACTCCGCATGAGAACAAGGAAGTGATGTTCGAGATGCCACGTGTTGTCATCAAGTCCGGTCGAGTCCTTGTCGAACAAGGGGATATCCGCGAAACGCTCATCGGCAAGACGTTGCATGTTCAACCGAGCTACGACCTAGACGTTGAGACAGATATTCAAGAATGGTTTGAGAAATATTATTCGATCAGCTGGCGAAACTATCCTGTCGATTTGAGTTACTTGTATGAATCGTGTGTCATTCCGACCAGGCGAGGGTCCTGATGACGGAAGCTAAATCAACTCCTATGCAACTTGGCGGCGTCGAGATCATCGACACGTTTGCTGAAGCGTTTCCGATCAAAGCCACTCGGCTGATTATCACGGCCGACCAACTGCGTTGGGCAACTACGGCAGCAACGGTCATGTGTGGCAATGCTACAAGTGTCATTGCCTGTGACGTGGAAGCCGCGATTGAACAAGTGGTTGCACAGGACGAATCGCCTGACGGTCGACCCGGCGTATCCGTTCTCGTGTTCGGGTTTAAGACAGAAGCCTTGGCCAAGGCGCTGCAGGCTCGCGTCGGTCAGTGTGTCCTCACGTGCCCAACAACAGCTTGTTACAACGGCATTCGCAATTGCCCCAAGGAAAAGCAGATCCGAATCGGGGGCGGCATTCGCTACTTTGGTGATGGCTTTCAGGTCGCAAAGAAATTCGAAGACCGTCGTTTTTGGCGCATTCCGACGATGGACGGTGAGTTTGTCTGCGAAGACTACTTTGGAACGGTAACCGGAGTCGCCGGTGGAAATCTCCTGATCTGCGGAACAAATTCTTCAGCCGCTTTGGTCGCGGCAGAAGCAGCTGTCTTGGCGATCGGTAGCGGTACGGATGTTGCCTTGCCGTTCCCCGGTGGAATTGTGCGATCTGGCAGCAAGGTTGGTTCACGCTATCCAGCCCTAAAAGCGAGTACGAACGATGCGTTTTGTCCGTCACTCCGAGGGTTGACGAAAACGGAGCTACCGCCGAATTGCCATGCGGTCTACGAGATCGTTATCGACGGACTTTCGTTCGAAGCAGTTCAGTCGGCAATGAAGCGAGGCCTTCATGCCGCCGCCGCTTCGCCGGACATTCTCCGTATTACGGCAGGCAACTATGGTGGCAAGCTCGGTAAGCACCACTTCTATTTGCGCGAGCTGCTCTAACCGTTGTGCGACAACAGTTCATGGGTTCAAGATGTCCGATCAGGAACAATTCCTCGATGTTATTGACCGCGATGAAGCCGAGCGTCGATTTCGATCCGCACTAAATCTGCAACCGCTCGGCACCGAACGATTGGCGGTTCGCGAATCCTTAGGCAGGATTCTTGCGGTCAACGTGCTTGCGCAAGTGGACGTGCCGTCCTTTGATCGATCCAATTTTGATGGCTACGCGGTTCAAGCCGCAGACACGTTTGGCGCGAACGAAATGGCGCCTAAATCGATTCAATTCTCGCAACAATCGATCGAAGCAGGCGTTGAACCCCAGGGCGTGCTTCAACCTGGGCAAGCGATGACCATTGCAACCGGCGGTATGTTGCCGCGCGGTGCTGATGCGGTTCTCATGGTGGAATATGCGGAGGAAAGAAGCGGACTGGTGTTGGTGCGCCGAGCTGTCACGCCAGGATTTGGAATTGCGTTTGCTGGAACTGACATCGCAATCGGTGAAACAGTGCTGCGCGCGGGGACTTTGTTGTCCAGCCGGGAAACGGGGGTGCTTGCCGCAATCGGTAACGAGTTTGTCGAAGTCTGGCGCCAACCCCGCGTTACGATCATTTCCACCGGCAATGAAATTATCTCGCCGGGTACAGCCATGCGCCCGGCAGCCGTGTACGACTCCAATTCGCAAGTGCTCGCAGATGCAGTCCGGGAACAGGGTGGCATTCCAATCTTGGGCGGGATTATTCGCGATAACGCAGATGAGCTGCGATCCGCGCTGCACAAGGCCATTGAGGATTCCGATGTCGTACTATTGTCGGGTGGAACGAGCAAAGGCAAAGGCGATCTATGTTATCGAGTCGTTGCCGAATGGAAGGACCCAGGCGTCGTTGTTCACGGCGTTGCTCTGAAGCCTGGTAAGCCTATCTGCATGGCGGTTATTGCTTCGAAACCAGTGGTGATACTTCCTGGCTTTCCAACTTCAGCAATCTTTACGTTTCACGAGTTTGTAGCACCTATCCTTCGATTGTTGGGGGGACGACAACTGGAATCCCAAGGGACTCTGACCGCATCGATGGCATGCAAGACGAATTCCGAAATAGGGCGGACGGAATACTTACTGGTGGGACTGATCAAAACAGACAAGGAACTCACTGCGTTCCCGATGGGCAAAGGCTCAGGCTCGGTGACCGCATTCAGTCGAGCGGACGGCTTTGTCACGATTCCGCGACACACGGAAATCGTGGATGCGGGCGAGCATGTTCAAGTTCGGTTAATAGGTCGCGATTTGGAGCTAGCAGATTTGATCGTGATCGGGAGTCATTGCGTTCAACTTGATGGCCTATTGACTCAGCTCCAACAACGTTCGATCCATTCGAAGTTTCTGGCGGTTGGCAGTACGGCGGGCCTGATGGCAGCCAAGCGAGGAGAGTGTGATGTTGCAGGAATTCATCTGCTCGATCCACTGACGGGTGCTTACAATCGACCCTTTCTCAACGATGCAGTGACACTCGTCGAGGGCTACGTCCGATCACAAGGAATTGTTTTCCGGCGAGGGGATAAGCGATTCGAAGGACGAACACCTTCCGAGATTGTTGCCGAAGCAAACCGGGATTCGTCGATCGTGATGGTCAATCGCAATCAAGGGAGTGGAACGAGGATACTGGTCGAACGATTGCTGGCCGGTGCGAAACCATGCGGTTATGCGGTGCAACCCAATAACCATAGCGCGGTCTCTGCGGCCATTATTCAGCATCGCGCCGATTGGGGGGTCGCGATTGAAGCGATTGCACGAGTGAATAATCTTGCGTTCATCCCGATCCAAGATGAACATTACGATTTCGCGATTCCGAACTCGCGTTGGGATCTACCTGCGGTTCAAGAGTTCATTGCGCTGCTGTCTGCGATGAAAAAAACATCGAGTAAGTCGACCGAACCGCCCGGAAGCCTTGAAAGACCACACTGAGATCGTTGCCAAAAGCGAATAGTTGACAACCCATCTCTCGGCACAGTGCCGCATGTTCGGGGCCTCGCACCAAGATGCCCCAACTCTTGCTCGATCGCTTGCAGGCATGCGAAACACGCTCCAAGGCTGCTTTGCAATCGGGGTGCAGGTACTGACCAGGCACACCTAGCGCAACGCTCAAGTCGGCAGGTCCAACAAACAAGTGATCGACACCATCGAGCTCCGCGATTTGTTCTACGCACGCCAACGCCTCAAGTGTTTCGATCTGAACGCTGAGCCAGCGATCGCGATTGCAGATTTCGATATGCTCGGGCAGGGACCGAGTGGTGTAGTTTGCTTCGAAGTTGGACGGGTTGATTCCTCGCGTGCCAACGGGAGGGAATTTGGCCCACGATACGATTTGACGAGCTTTGTCGACGCTGCGTATTTAGGCCGCCATTATGCCACCCTCGCCAGCCTCCATAGGTCGCATAACTGCCGCATAGTTCAGTGGTGCAATTCGGACGTAGCTATCCAACCCGACGCTTCGGCATGATAGCGCCAAGGTCTCAATGTCGCGTTGCGAAAGGGCGGTGTGCTCTTCGTCGATCCACAAGGCATGGTAACCGCCCAATAGGTGCCAGGCACCTACCTTGACAGGGCGACTTGCTGACGATACGATTCGTGCAAAGGAGATTTGAAATGCCTCGTACACCCCGTGCTGAACAGTTTGACCCGAACGAAGTTGGTATCGTCCACCTTATCCAGCGTTGCGTTCGAAGGACCTTTCTGGCTGGATTCGATGAAGCCACCGGAAAAGACTATTCCCATCGCAGGGAATGGATTCGCTCTCGTATGGAACGACTCGCCTGCGTCTTTGGTATCGACGTCCTGTCCTACGCGATTCTCTC
>CAMBSL010000070.1 GCA_945870455.1 Pirellula staleyi DSM 6068
TGGTACACAGATGGAAATTGTCGTGGATTCCATCCGCCTAGTTGGACCAGTCGCGATCCAGGAGGGAACGCGAGTCACGTCCTCCAAGGATGGCAGCAATGCGAGTGTGCGTTTCGTCTCTGTGCTGTCGAAGACCGATAAGGGCTGGAAGATTGCCTCGCTTAGTGATTTCGCCGACGAGTCCGCTCCGGAAGTGTCTCCTGGTGAGCTTCTCCAGCCGTTAGACTGGTTGATTGGAGACTGGATTAACGAAGGCGCAGATGCACGTGTAAAAATTTCTTATAAGTGGTCCGAAGATAACAATTTCATTGTCGGAGACATTGTTGTTAATAGAAATGATCAATCCGTTATGAAGAGTTCTCAGCGTATCGGATGGGATCCGAGGCTGGGAAAGCCGCGTTCGTGGACATTTGATTCCGACGGCGGATTCGCCGAAGCCACATGGACTGATACGGAAGCAGGATGGGTATTGCAGTCCACGGCCGTCATGCCAGATGGGCTCACTGGATCGGCCAACGTGACGATTACCATCGGCGAGAATGGACGCTATGTCATGTCTGGAACAAATCGCTTGGTCGGCAATTCGCA
This sequence comes from Pirellula staleyi DSM 6068, assembly GCA_945870455.1. Taxonomy (GTDB): domain Bacteria; phylum Planctomycetota; class Planctomycetia; order Pirellulales; family Pirellulaceae; genus JBKCUI01. The sequence continues at coordinate 589 of CAMBSL010000070.1, forward strand.
AGAGCCTGACTACGAGATCACCGTTGTCAAAAAACCACCAGCTGTCGGCAAGTAACATTAACGAAAATCTTTGGAGTAATAATGATGAAAAAATTTAAGATGTTGTTGGTGTTGTCTACCTCAGCTGTCATTGGGATCGTAGCCTTTCTGCCCTCTGAGGCGATGGCCCAACGAGGCCGAGGCGGTGGAGGCGGTGGCGGTGGAGCTTCTAGAATGGGAGGAGGCGGTGGTGCCAGACCTTCCATGGGTGGAGGCGGTGGTGCCAGACCGAGTATGGGCATGGCTGGCGGTGGTGGTGCGAGACCGAGCATGGGCATGGCCGGCGGTGGCGGCGCGAGACCGAGCATGGGAATGGCCGGTGGCGGCGCGCGACCGAGCATGCCAAGCCAGCGTCCCAACATGCCGAATATGTCTCGGCCTGCGAGCCCCTCGCTTGGAAATGCGAACGCAAGACCATCCATGCCAAATTCAAGACCATCCATGCCAAATCTAGGTGGCGGTATTGGGGCGGGCGGTTCGTCGATTGGGGCTAACCGTCCATCGCTCGGCGGAGCGGGTAACCTTTCGAATATGTCACGTCCAGCCACGCTTCCAGGTGCGTCGCGACCCACAACATTACCGGGTGGCACAAAACCCTCGCTTGGTGGTGGCACAAACCGACCAAATCTTGGCCCTGGCATGGCCGCGAGCCGTCCTGATGGTGGCAACCGCCCAAGCTTAGGAAACGCGAATCGACCCGCGACTTTACCCGGTAGTGGCATTGAACGTCCAAACCTGGGCGGCAATAGGCCCACGACCCTCCCGGGCACTCTTCCGGGGACTGGAGCCGGTACCCTTCCCGGAGTCGCAGGCAATCGCCCGGCAACGCTGCCCGGTACTTTGCCTGGTGGTGGCGAACGACCTGGCCTTGGTGCGAATAGGCCCGGCGCTGGGGGCGGACTTCCTGGTGTAGGAGGTAATCGACCAAGCACGCTGCCCGGTACGCTGCCTGGAGGTGGCGAACGACCTGGCCTTGGTGCGAATAGACCTGGCGCTGGGGGCGGACTTCCTGGCGTAGGCGGTAATCGACCAGTCACACTGCCCGGTACGTTGCCCGGTGGCGGCGAACAACCTGGCCTTGGTGCGAATAGGCCTGGCGCTGGGGGCGGACTTCCTGGCGTAGGCGGTAATCGACCAGTCACGCTGCCTGGTGTCGTTCAGCGCCCCGGAATCGGAGGAAATCTGCCAGGCACCGGTGGCAATAGGCCAGGCATCGGTAACAATAGGCCCGGAATCGGCGGCAATCGACCCGGTGGAAACATCAACTTACCGGGTAGTGGCAATACCAACAACGTGGTGGTCAACCGTCCCGGTATCAACATTAGCGGCGGAAACAATATCGGTAGCGGCGGAAACAATATCGGAGGCGGAACCAATATCGGGAATAATACTGGTTTCAATCCCGGGAACCGATATCCAAATCGACCCAATTGGAATAATGACCCGGCCTGGAATCGGCCAGCTTACGGGAATAACGGAGGCTGGAACAACAATGGATACAACAATTGGAACGACAATGGTTACAACAATTGGAACAACAATTGGCAAAACAATTGGAGTAACAATGTCTGTAACCGCCATCCTTGGTACAACGGTGCTTGGAACGGCAGCTATGGGAGCAGTTGGGTTGCTCCCGTTATGGTGGGTTGGGGGCTTAACTCCTTGATGACTGGCTGGGGAACGAGTGTCGCGTACTTTAATCCCTATGCAGCGGCGCCGATCGTTGGCCAATCGGTCCCTTACGATTTTTCTCAGCCTGTCGTTGTCAACAATTATATTTCATCGGACGCCAGTGTTGCACCGGACGCCAGTGTTGCACCGGGCGCCACTGGTACCGCTAGTGCCCCTAGCGCCCAACCAAACTCCGACAACCAATTGGGATTGGATGCATTCGATCGAGGTTTGGAGAAGTTCAAAGCAGCAAGCTTCCAGGAAGCGTTAACGGAGCTCAATCTGGCTTTGAAGAAGATACCTGGTGATCCAATTGTTCACGAAGTGCGAGCGTTGACGCTTTTTGCTATCGGCGACTTCAAAAGTGCTGCCGCTAACTTAAACTCTTTGTTGGCTTCCTCGCCTGGAATGGATTGGACGACAATGAGCGGTCTTTATGGAGACTCAGCCCTCTACACCGAGCAACTGCGAAAGCTGGAAGCGTTTACCAAAGCGAATCCGAGCGATCCGGCTTCTCACTTTGTACTCGCTTATCACTACTTAGTGTTGGATGAGGACGAGGCTGCTATTGATGCGCTCAAGATTGTCTTAGCGAACCAGCCAAAGGATGTTGTTGCTCAACGGATGCTCGATGCTATCGTTCCACCCGCAAGTGCACAAGCAAGTGCACCGGCAACGTCTCCAACCGCTAGCGCGCCGGCACCTACCGCCTCGACTCCAAAGGTTGCAACAAGTGAACCCATCGCGTCTGCCGCAAAGCCTGCAACAGGTGCAACTGCACCCGCTGCAACAAGTGCACCCGCCACAGAGGGCGCAGTGGAACCGGAAACCGATTTGGTTGGCTCTTGGGTGGCGCAAGCAAACGACACGAAGATCCAATTAGCTATCTCGGAAGACTCGAAGTTCAAATGGACTGCAACGACTAAGGATCAGCCACCCGTGGTCCTTGAGGGTATGCTCATTTCTCATAGTGATGGACTCGAATTGACCAACCCTGAGAAAGGGACGATAGCAGGTGGTGTCACCTCGAATGGAGAAAATAGTTGGAACTTCGCGATCTCCGGTTCACCTCCAAGTGATCCCGGTTTGAAGTTCACCCGAGTCAAATAGGCGAATTCTATTCGTAGCAAACCAAGGATGTTGCGAACATTGGGCACAATGCTCAATGTTCGCGAAGACAAGGTCGTCGCAAACGCGACGATTGAGGTCAATTCGAAACACGAAGTGAATCGCAATGATTGGCTCGCTACGGTGGCGCCAACTCTGTCCACTAGTGCCACTGATTGGAATGAATGTTGCACACGAACTGATTGGAATGAACGTCGCACACGATACGACTCGTTCCCAGGCTCTACTCTCTACTCGTTCCCAGGCTCTGCCTGAGAACGCATTGGTGTGGAGGCTTCTGCCTCCCGACTTCACAAACTAAGGATTCATTTCGGCAAGGCGGAGCCTCGCTTGCATTGAGTTACCAAGCAGAGCTTGGTAACTAGATTGCACAGTGCAACAAAACTTGCAATCCGTGCCACTAAGAATCCGTGCCATCAATAAGAGTCGTTTTTAAAAAACGACCCGTCGGTAACCATAAGTGGATCGCGAGACGGAACCACCGAGGAACGGACGCTGCCTAGTAACAACCTGCCGCGTCGGTTGGTACTTCACCATGGGAGCGCGATAAACGCGAGTCATCGGCATTGGCGAAACCACCATCGGGGCTCGGCTAGGAACAAACACCTGCGAAGGTTGCTGCCAGGCCATGGGCGCTGGTTGCTGCCATACTACGGGTGCCGGTTGCTGCCAGACCATGGGTGCTGGTTGCTGCCAGACCACGGGTGCCGGTTGTTGCCAGACCATGGGTCCAAACTGCGCTTGGGCGGTACCTAAACCTGCCACAAGCGGAAACGCGACAACGACGGACAATACGAATTTCTTCACGGTGTGCTCCTAAGAAACCAACTCGACACTTCAACTCAAAGCGACGTACAAGAGATCTACACGCTGGCGGACGTGGCAGCGGATTTTTGGGCCGACTCCAAGGCCGCTCGAAGCTTGTCCTCTTCTTCGTGACAAAGATTCGTTTGGATGACGGTCCCGCCAAACGGCTTGATCTCCTCCAGAACTTTATCCGACGTCATCTGCCGAACGAGCACGCATAATGCCGCGTGACCGGGTGTAAGTGCGCTAGCGATTTTCTTCATGGAGCCATCGTCAATGCCCACATCCGTAAGAGCCCCTGAAATCGCTCCAGCACTAGCCCCGATAGCAAATCCAAACAGCGGATTCAAGAACATCAGACCAACCAATGCGCCCCAGAAGCCGCCACTGGATGCGCCGCCCACGGTCAGATTGTACATCTGACGTAATTGGACTTTTCCATCCATTGTGCGCACCGCTACGACCGCATCAGCGACGTCGATCAGAAAGTCCTTCTGCATTTTGAGAAGCGCTATTCGCACCTCTTCCGCTTTGACTTCGCTTTCGTAGCCGATCACAATTAAAGTTGCCATAAAGATCTCCGGACGCTTTCGGTTTTGATAGAAATAACTCACCTGTAGAAGCGATGGTCAGTCTAGTTGTCACTCCTTTGAAAGACAATAGTCCCGCGAGAAATCATTAACGATCGCTGCGAGCAAGACGTCTTAGCGGACCGAGACCAGGGCGAGGGGAGCAAGATCAAAAGATGTGGGTAAAGATCCCGGGTTTTAACCCGGGTGTGGTTTACATTCAACCTAGCCATTGCCGAAATCGCCAACCCGCTACAATGAACATGTATTCCGTTGAGCGAACAAATTGCGTTCACTATTTTGATCGTCCTCAGAGATGACACCAAAAACAACTTTCCCTACTCCAGTTTCCGGAATTTGTTTCTATGCAGACTCTTCTTGTCGAACAGCCTTGGATTATTGGAGCGATTGGAGCGATTTTGTCGCTTGTTACGTTTTTTGGTTGGACGCAAACCGGAAACTCCATCGCTTTCAAAGCAGCGTGTGGACTTGTTGCTACAACCATTCTCCTGGTACTGACTAATATCTGGGTCGTATCCGATCGAGAAATCGTGCATCAATGGCTGATGGAAACTGCGGACGAGGTTCAAAAGAACCAAATCGAAAAAGTTTTGAAGCGGATACACCCAGAGTCGTCCGATCGCGTTGCAAATAGCGCTGCGCAACTCAAGGTCATCACGTTTTCAGCTCTTCGAATCACGAGAATTCATAGCATAGAAATACAAACCAAGCGTCAGACGAAAAAAGCTCTTGTCCGAATGAACGTGTTTGCGGAAGGTTCGATTCGTGGGTTTGAAGGCAAGCTTTCACGTTGGATCGGTCTGACACTTGAACTAGTCGGGAAGGAATGGTTGGTTACTGACATAGAGGAACGCGAACCGCAACACGAGTTCATGAACGCAAGTGCGGACTCCGTGCTTTCCAACTTCACGACAGGGCAAAGATAGATCATGTCTGCTTTTTGGTTGGAATTCGCTCGGGATGCCATGGCTTGTCGATTCGAGATTTTGTTGCATCCGGGCAAGCCTGAAAATGGCGGCGAGGGGGCCTTGGAAGCACTCGATACGATTACTTACCTAGAGCAAGTCCTAAGTGTCTATATTGACTCTAGTGAATTGTGCTTAATCAACGAGCGAGCATTAAAACAAGCCGTTGCCGTTTCAGAATCGACGTTTGCTTTGTTGCAGTTGGGGCTCACCATTTTCGAAAAAACTTGCGGAGCTTTCGATATGACCGCAGCGAGATTATCGAAGGCGTGGGGTTTCCATCAGCGGCAAGGAAAAATGCCAACGGAAAGCGAGATCGAAACCGCGTTGGCGCAAGTCGGATCTCAACATATTGAGTTGCAAGAAGAAACCCGCTCAATCTTGTTTCGCAAACCGATCGAGGTAAACCCGGGGGGCATTGGCAAAGGCTTTGCGCTCGATTGTGCAGCTTCATCGCTCCGGCGAGCCGGCGTGCTTGACTTTGCATTTCATGGCGGAAAAAGCAGTGTGTTGTGCTCGGGAAGTCAATCCACAAACGATCGTGACTTAGGCTGGCGAATTGCAGTTCGACATCCAGAGCAATCAGAGCGAATCCTTGGCTTTCTAACGTTGCACGATCAAGCCTTGGGGACCAGCGGGCCAGCCAATCAGTTCTTTTATTTTCGGGGAAAGAGATATGGTCACATCATCGATCCGCGAACAGGCTGGCCTGTTGCCGGAATGCTCAGCATAACCGTGTTGCATCCATCGGCCGGATGGGCAGATGCATTGGCCACCGGTCTTTACGTCATGGGCATCGAGAAAGCCGTCGCTTTTTGTGAGCAGAACCCTGACGTGAGCATGCTCGCAATTCTGCCTGGAGATCGCGATGGGACTTGCGAAGTAGTCACTTGCAACATGCGGGAGGGACAATGGTCAAGCACGAAATAGCGCTGCATCGACAGTAGCCCAAATGTGCATTACCCATCCCAATAACACAAACCAAAGTGCGGTCGCCATGAAGAAAAAGACGGCACCCGCCAAGATCCGACCCTGAAAAAGCTGGCCTAGACCGGGATAAATAAAGCTGGCGAGTGCGCAAAGAACGTTTCCGGTTGAGCCTTGACCGCTCATTGGGTATCCCTCGATAAAGTGCGTGCAGAAGCAAATGAAGAATGCAAGACGAATGCAATTCGTCGGGCTGCGGCGAATGTTGGCAAAATTCGGCTGAACGCGTTATTTCTTAGTACATCAAACAATCAATGCTTGCACAGAACTACGTGCTAGCATTTCTCTAATGTACTAAATGTAGTATTAGGTTTGCATAAAGGTCCGCTTGCGGCTACGTTTTGGATCTATCAAGGGCAGACTAGTATCAGTTGCTAGCCTGCGAGATTGAGTGATTGGAACCAAACAACACGAGGTTGACTCTTCTCTGCCGAACGCAAACGAAGGATTCGTATACTCGACGGCTTTTGTCCTTTTGGTCGCTGCCAGTCGTCACATTTTAGTTGCTGTCAATTTTAGGATGGATTCCTCACCAGCACAACTAATTTGTATGCGAGTCCTTAGTCGCAAACGCAGTCTTGTTTGTCACCCAAATTTGCTTGTGGATTGTCCCGAAAAAACAAGTAGATCGTTCCAATTCATCAATCCTTTGCGACACGTCACTTTCCCTTTAGGAGGATCCTATCGAATGACTCAACGGCCGCTCATTGGTTTAAATTGCGATTACCGCGCTTCCAATCAAGGCACTCCAGCCTATTGTTACTTGGCAGCGGGATATTTTGATTCGATCGCGAATGCAGGTGGGATACCAGTTTTGGTACCGCCTATGGCTGATCAAGCTTGTTTAGATCAAATGCTTGACCGTCTCGACGGTTTTGTTTTGGTCGGAGGAGCAGACTTAGACCCTCGTAACGACGGTTACATGCTGCACAGTTCGGTGCGACCAATGGAAGCCCGACGCGAAGAGTTTGATCGTCGATTAGCTCAAGAAATTGCAAATCGTCGAATGAGCCTGATGGCCATTGGAGTTGGACTCCAATTGATCAACGTTATCCAAGGTGGCAACCTTTTCTACCATTTGCCGATCGATATGCCATCTGCGATTCCTCACAAAGATCCCCACGACCCGAATCACAGGCATTCGCTGGTCGTTGAATCGGATTCGATATTGGGTCGAGTCTATGGCGAAGGTGAAATCCGTGTTACCAGCCGACACCATATGGCGATTGACCGATTGGCGGATTGCTTCCGCGTGACTGCGCGTTGCCAAGACGGTGTGATCGAGGGCGTCGAATGCCACGAAGACGATTGGTTCGTCTTCGGTTGCCAATTCCATCCCGAGTCACCTGCTGCAAGCGCTCTGGACATTCGCATATTCGAAGAGTTCATTGAAGGCGTGATGGCGAAGTCCGGACAGGTGCGTTTAGCGGTTGCGTAGACGAGCCTCGAAGCAACGGAACGGAATGTCTTGCAACTTGGATGCAAGGTGCAGATGTGTTTTATCCATCCGCTCGTGGAATGAGATAAAATTCATGGCTGTGCTGGGCACGGACGCCCTGTTTCGCTCCACAATTGCCAAATCGATGCAAAGGAACGAAAATGGCGAGGCTAGCTCGACGAGAGCTAACTTCGCCAACGGGGGAAAGGGAATGCAGAATGCGAACCATGCATGCAAGAATGTCGTCGCATCCCACCATTCAAACTAGGTCGGTGGCGATTCCTTTACCAATCCTTTTCAGGGAAATTGCCAACGTGACGCTCCGAACCAAGTTCAATCGTTTCGGCTTTATCGATTCTGCCGCATCCTGGAAGATTGGTTTTCTACTTTTGCCGCTCATTTTCGCGGTCGGCGTTGGTTGTGTTCCCCAGCGTGAGGGGAGCGTGGTCCTTTATTCGGCTGCGGATCGAGAATACGCAACTCCCATTTTGGATGCGTATGATCGCAATACTCCGGGAACCGAGATTGCGCGTCAATTTGATGTTGAGTCCTCCAAGACACTCGGGCTCGTAACCAGAATCGAGCAAGAAAAGGCGCGTCCGCGTTGCGATGTTTTCTGGAATAACGAAATCATTCATACCATTCGACTCCAAAAACAAGGCTTACTGGCCAGTCGGCGTTGGAATGTACCGGACGCGTGGCCGAAGAGCTTTCGAGCCCAAGATGGAACGTGGATTGGATATGCGGCCAGGGCTCGCGTCTTGCTTATCAACAAAGATAAACTTCCAGATTCGTCCAACTGGCCAACCAGCGTGTTGGAACTGTCGGACAAGAAATGGCATCACCGGTGCGGGTTGGCTTATCCAATCTACGGCACGACAGCAACTCACATGGCGGTTCTGCGATCGTATGCGGACGACATTCGATGTGAATCCGAATCGATGCGAGAATTTGCCAACGAACGCGGTTCGTTGGATTGGTCTCGTTGGTCGGGAGGCGTTGTCGAGCATGCCGTTGTTTTGGCTGGCAACAAACAAGTTGCATTGGCGGTCAGCAGCGGTGAGCTGGATTGGGGACTGACCGATACCGACGATGCGGCTGTCGAGAAAGAAAGTGGGAAACCGGTTGAGATTGTATTTCCAGATCAAGCGACCGGGGCATTTGGGACTCTGTTTATTCCCAATACGATATGTGTTTTGAAAGGAGCGCCACACCCAACGGCGGCCGCATCGCTTGCAGATTATTTGGCAAGTGAAAAAGTGGAATCGCGACTAACGATGGGTAACAGCGCACAGTTCCCGGTCTGGCCAGGTGCCAAGCAGCCTTCGCGCCTTCAAGGCGACAAAGCCATTCGTTGGGCAGAAGTCGATTTTGAACGAGTGGCACTCCAATGGACGGAATCGATGGAGCAACTCAAAACCAAGTTCGATAAGCGATAGTCGAATCGATCGTACAGCAAGTAGATTTCAAAATGTCCCTCGCCCTTAATACCAAATCTTGATCGACCAAATTGCTATTGCGGGGTACCGTTCCATACGGTCGATCATCTTACGACTTGGGCAACTCACTGTCGTTACGGGCGCTAATGGTTCCGGCAAATCCAACGTGTACCGAGCTTTGAAATTGATTTCCGATGCAGCTGCTGGACGACTTGCGGAATCACTCGCGAGGGAAGGTGGTTTTAATTCGGTGCGTTGGGCAGGCTCAAAGTCGAATGGCAAAGATCCCGTCAGCCTTCGCTTAGGCTTTTCATCGAATTCATTCAGCTATTGTTTGGATCTTGGATTGCCGATTCCCTCGGATTCGGCATTCGACTTTGACGCCGAAATGAAGAGAGAGTGTTTATGGCATGGTGCCAGTATGGATGCCAGGTCGTTGTGTGCCGACCGAGGAACAAGGACGCTTCGCGCACGTTCGGCTGGTGGAAAATGGTCCGACATTGATCTTTCGCTGTCGCGGCATGCGAGCATGTTGTCGGAATACGCAGATCCGTTTAATGCTCCTGAGTTGATCGTCATTCGTGAGACGCTCCGTTCTTGGCGATTCTATGATACCTTTCGTGTGGACAGTGAATCGCCCTCGCGTCGTCCGTCGGTAATCACGTTCACCCCGATTATGTCTGGTGATGGGAGTGACTTAGCGGCAGCACTACAGACCATTTGCGAGATTGGCGACCACGAGGGACTTCATCGAACGATTGACGATGCTTTTCCTGGCTCACGGATTCGATTAAAAGTCACGGATTCAGGCATGCAGGTCGCTCTGGATCAACCGGGAATCGCTCGTGAACTTAGTGCGGCAGAGCTTTCGGACGGAACTTTGAGATTTCTACTGTTGGTAGCGGCACTCTTGACTCCCCGTCCGCCCGAGCTGATCGTCTTGAACGAACCAGAAACCAGTTTGCATCCTGATTTGATTCCGGCCCTTGGGCGATTGATCAAATTGGCAGCTGAGAACAGCCAAGTGATTGTGGTAAGCCATAACCCGATTTTGGTTAGCGAATTGGAGTCGGACGAGATCTGTGTACCGATACGATTGAGAAAGGATGATGGCGCGACGGTGCTTCAAGATGGCGACCTGCTGAGCCAGTATGGTTGGAAGTGGCCTTCAAGGTAAGGCTTCCAATGTTCGTTCCTGAATGCAGAGACCCTTGTTTCGTTAGGCGAGAAGCAGATTGCGGTATCCCACGAAGCGTAAGGGCTTGTTGATTTAATGGTAACCCGAAGCGTAAGCGAGGGATTGCAGTCGGCTCCTCGCTCACGCTTCGGGTTACCATTGCGTGGCACCGGTTTATCACTGGGATCATTACCTTCATGCTAGGGCGAAGGTCAATTACCACTGGCGTAAAGCCAGATGGCATGCATTGAATGCCCTTGGGTTTACCCCGCGAGCGCGCCCATGCCACTTTCGAATACCCAGTATCACAATCCATTAAAGCAACAAGCCGGTTAGCGAGGGCTTGTTCGTCCCTCACTTACGTATCGGGTTATGATTGTTCGCCCCTCACTTACGTATCGGGTTATGATTGGTATTTTTCAGTCTGCCGCTCGCCTTAATAGGAAAAATCAATGCCGACTGCTGAATGGAATCTGGACCGCGATGGTTTCTGCATGCTGCACGATGCTGTCGATGCAGCAACGATCCAGCGACTGTTGTCCGTTTTGGACAGCGCTTTTGAGGACGATTCGAAGTCGGTTCGTGCTCGATCGAGTCGCGGGCATATTTATGCAGCGAGGAACTTGATCGAGACAATTCCAGAAGTCACGACTGTTTGGCAGGTGAATCCAATGCTCTCGCTACTTCATGAACAGCTTGGCGTTGACTGCGGCTTAGTGAGAGCTTTGTTTTTCGACAAACCTCCGGACCGCACCTGGAGTCTGCCGTGGCACAAAGATACGTCGATTGCTGTGAAAGAACATCAGGCGATGTCGCAATCATTGACCAGGCCAACTGTCAAAGCCGGCGTGCCGCATGTGATCGCCAGCGATGCAATTCTTCGCCAGATCCTGACGCTGCGAATTCATCTCGATAAAGTGACCGACGAAAACGGTCCGCTTCGTGTGATCCCCGGTTCTCATGTTGCGAGCGACAGCGATGGAATAGGCGTCGATCGTGCAGTGACGATCCACGCGAAAATCGGTGATGTTTTAGCGATGCGGCCGTTGATCAGTCACGCGAGCGGTTCATCGGCACCCAACACGCATCGCCATCGTCGGATCTTGCATTTGGAGTTCGCGGCTTCGGAAACACTGCCTGATGGCTATCAGTGGCATGACTTCGTTCGCTTGTTTAAGGACTAGTTGGCAGGCTTGGATTGAATCCAAATGTTTCGGTAGGCGACCGGATTTCCATGATCCTGCAAATAAAGCGGTCCTGGTTGTTTGGATTCCTTGTCCTTGCCTGGTGTGGCCGTCGGCAACTCCAAATCGCTATGAATGAGGACTCCGTTGTGTTTAATCGTGACCCTTGCGTTGCTGCTCTTTTCCCCTGACTCGTTGTATTTCGCGGCGGTGAAGTCGATGTCATAGGTTTGCCACGTCAGCGGTGGGTAGCACATGTTGAGCTTGGGTTTTGCAATTTTGTAGATTCCGCCGCACTCGTTGTCTTCGCCCGCGAGTCCAAAGGAATCGAGCACCTGCACTTCGTAGCGTCCTTGAACATATACTCCACTATTGCCACGCCCTTGCCCGGAGTCGCTCGGCTGAAATGGGACACGAAACTCGATATGCAAATGATGATCCCCGAAACGTTCCGTGCTGGTACATCCTACGCCCAGAAAACCCTCGTCGGTTGCTTTCCCGTCCTTGAACTGGTTCGCACCACCGACTGCGAACAACGTGACTCCATCGGCGGGTGGAGCAGCACCGAGTGTCTGACTTTCGCGAACCACTTTGGTTAAGACGCCTAGCTTTTTTCCGTTTTCATCCACGATCGACAGCGATTCCGGTTTTACGGTCACGCGGATGGAGTCTTTGTTCGCTTCTGCCACTTCCTGTTTTGGTTCGATTTCCGCATCGAAGACCTTAGAAGGGAGTCCTCCCATGAATCCTTGGCCGGGCAGACCGCCATCGAGCAGATGAATGGAAATCGTTTTCTCGCTTGTCGCGATGACTTGTGCGCCCCAAGTTCCACCCCATGACTCGACGACTCCCATGTATTCTCCTTGGAGCTTGTAGATGGGACCGGCTTTGGACGGCGAGGTGTAGGTTTCACTCCGGGCAATCGAAAACGATAGCATGCTGAATGATAACGTGAGCAAAGCCAACGTCATTGGATAGTGACAGTAAATAGACTTCATGGTTTGCACCTTGCGGGATGGATTATCTTGCTAAACGAGCGGCAGACTTGGAAACGACCGAATGTAGATTGGGACCAATGCCCCGATCCGTTGTTTGGACGGGACAGTTGTTTGGACGGGACAATGGTCCCATCTTACCCTCCGTTTCACGGGGTACGTTCACCCTGCCGCTTGCGCGACCAAGAGTTTTGCGGCAAGTTCGATTGCTTCGCTTGGGATGGTATGTGGCCCATTGAACTCCAATAGATTGCCCGTACATCCTATGTCGCGCAGCAATTCGTGAAGCCAGCGGCCGGTCGCTATGGGTAGGACTTGATCGACGGTACCGTGGCTTTGCACGACCGGAACATTTAGTGGTTTGTCTTTTGCCGCTTTGCGCCATAGTGATTCGCAGAGGAGCGCTCCGGAGAAAACGAGCAATCCGATGACAGGACCGACCGAGCCTCTCAGTGCAGTATCGACGGTCAGCATGGCCCCTTGCGAAAAGCCACCCAGCACCAATGGCATGTCCGACCATTTCTGTTTTTCGTTGCATTGACGGATGCACTCGCACAGAGCTTCACGTGCTTCGTCGATTCCTTCGGGAACCGCATCGCGCATCTTGTCGAATGAATTGGTAGTGCTCATTTGCATCAACTGGGCCATGTTGAGCCGCCACCAAGCTCTTGCTCCGTACATCCCTTCGTCGCTCAGGTCGACCGGGGCTTCCGGGAAAAGGAAGGCGGACTTTTGCGCATTCTCGGGAAGATGATGAAGGATGTCTTCAAAGAGTCCTAGGAGATCGGAGCCAGATGCGCCAAACCCATGGCAAAGTACGACAAGCGATGCCGGTACGGACTTGGCAGGTCGAATGAGAACAGTATCTAAAGTTCCAAGTCGGGGACGCTCTAGGAACCAAGCTTCAGGGTCAAATCGCATAGTAAATGGATGCCAATCGGGTTGGCACGATCGGTGAAACGAGCAGTTCGTCGTGAACCGAAGCTTTACCTAAGCTCGCGAAATGCGGTCCACGACATATAGCCGAGGATAGCAGAGCAGAGCATGAATGCGAGATCCATTAGCATGCTTCGGTAATTAAAAAGCGCACCCATGCCTCCCAAGCCCATGATGAAATTGACTAGGAACAACAAAAAGACCAATCCAGCGACCACAAGACCGCCTAGACACAACATTCTGGGCATCAAGTACCTCGGCGCTCTTCAGGGATGCTCCCAGAAGCTGGGTGGCTGGTGTGAATCGGGATGTCAGTGCAACAATGCAACATGGTGACGCTAGGTTATCCTAGCTCTCGAAAGTCCGAATACAGAAATTTGATCTGAAAAGGTTGAACAAAGCTCTCCATTGAGACACCTTGCGTCGACGGCTAGTATAGTTGAACTTTTTTGACTGTCATGGGCCAACTACCAGACGTTTTGTTTTTATCCAAAAACCTTTCCATCGGGGACAGAATGGCAGGAATTGCCGCCACATACGAACAAGAAAACAGGGGGCGAGCCTCGCTTCGCAGCCTGATGCCGGTCGTCGAGCGTTACGCTTATTTCGATCATGCGGCCGTGGGGCCAATTACTCAACCCGCTGCCGAAGCCATCCAAACATGGGTTGAGCAGTCCAGTTGCCAAGGAGATGTAAACTGGCCAGCATGGTCTGCAGCCGCCGGTCGTTTGCGAACGTCTGCGGCTAAGCTTATCCATTCAAAAACCAGCGAAATCGCCTTAATTCCCAACACAACGTTCGGAATCAACGTCGTCGCTCAGGGGTACCGGTGGAACTCCCAATCCACTCGAAAAGACAGTGTTGTCGTGCTCGAAAACGAGTTTTCGAGCAATTTATTGCCTTGGCTGGCTTTGGAGCAGAGGGGCGTCGAGGTGCGAAAGGTACCTGTGGATCCTAACGGTGTCGTCAGCATCGACGCCATTCGCCGCGCAATCGACAGCACGACTCGGCTGGTCGCGGTGAGTTGGGTCGGGTACTTCAGCGGTTTCCGGATGGATTTGGCCGAATTGTGTGAAATGGTACATTCCGCCGGGGCAGAATTGTTCGTGGATGCGATCCAAGGACTTGGCGTTTTCAGCCTTAATTCTCAAGAAATCCCAATCGACTACCTGGCTGCCGACGGTCACAAATGGATGTTGGGCCCCGAGGGCGCCGGCTTTCTTTTCGTTCGGCAAAGCAAATTGGAGGGACTGGAACCTCTTATGCAGGGCTGGGGCTCTTTGCAAATGGCCCATCAGTTTGGAAACTCGGAAATGGTCCTCAAAAACGATGCATCTCGCTACGAAGGCGGGTCGGCCAACCACGTGGGGCAAATTGGCTTGTCCGAAAGCCTTCGTGTATTGCTCGAGCAAGGTTGCAATCAAAAAATCAATCCCGTAGCGACGGCCGTCCTCGAAAACGCAGCGAGCATCGAGGAAGGGCTCCTTTCGGCTGGTGCGAGCGTCTTCCGTGCTCGTAGCTCCGATCGATTGGATAGTGAATTGAGCGGAATCATCACTTTTAACGTACGGGGTATGGAACCCATGGACGTTCGCAAACTGCTTCTCAACGAGCAAATCGTCGTAAGTGTACGGCACGGCCGCTTGCGTGTAGCCACGCATGCTTACAATGACCAAAGCGACATTGATCGCTTAGTCGAAACCATTCGATCACTTTACCGATAGCTTAGGAAACGATTCCATGAACACCAGCGATGCAAACTTCAATCCTTATCAACCTGTTGGTGGGCCAGACGATTTCCCGCAGGGTACGCGCCCGATTCAAGGATTTGTGAAGGTTGTGTGTATCTTTTTTATCGTTCTAGGTGCCTTGGGACTCCTGAACACGCTTCAAACGATAGCCGGGCTTGCTTTTTCTATGGCAAATAGTGCGAACGGCGGCCCAGCAACGATTGACCCATTCGCGGGTGCACAAGTCCTCGTTCTTTTGATCGCAACGTTGAATTTTTTCGTTTCCATCGGCGAGATTATTGGTGGCGTCATGGGTCTCAAACAAAAACGGCTTGGAGCCATGTTGATCCGCGGCATCTCCGCATTTATGCTGATTTTCAAAATTGTAGAAACTGCGTTCGCCGTCGTCTTCACTTATCTCAGTATGGACGCAGTCAAAGCACAAGTCATGAAAGACATGCCGAAGCAACCCAATGGCCCCGACATCGATATGGGCTTTTTTTTGGAAATAGGCTTGTACGTCGGGATCGGTCTCTCCATTGCCTTCGGAGTCTTGATGTTTTTGTTTTATCTATTTGCATTTTTGACATTTAACCGACAAAAGACGTTGTCGCAATTCAATTAAAGGAGCGCTCAGCCATGCTATCCGACTTGAGCCCAACCAAAGCGGTCTACACCGGTTCTTTTGACCCGGTGACGCTTGGTCATCTGCACATCATCGAACGCAGCGCCAAGCTTTACTCGTCGCTCGTCGTCGGAGTCGGTGTCAATTCCGCGAAGCAGTCTCTATTCAACATAGAAGAGCGAATTGAGTTGATTCAGCGAGTCACCACCCATCTACCGAATGTGACCGTCCAAGCCTTTGATGGTTTAGCCGTCGACTTTGTGCGCGGAATCGGCGCCAAAGTTATGGTGCGAGGGGTGCGACCACTCATGGATATCGCCGCCGAGTTCACCATGATGATGGCCAATCGGCAATTGGACGCAGACATCGAAACAGTATTTCTAATGGCGGATGAAGTCTATGCGCATGTTTCAAGCACGTTGATCAAACAGATCGCCAGCCAAGGTCATGGGCGATCGCTTGAACGATTCGTCCCAAGCGAAATTGTTTCCAGCTTGATGGAAAAAGTTCGGTCCTACCAAAATTCTTGATCGTATCGTGTCCCACACCTATCGCCCAATGGGAGCGGGTCGCTCTCACGATCCCCACGCTGGACTCGTTTTTGTTCGTGGATGCGGAGATACTCTGTGGGACACCAACGGCAAGGCCTACCTAGACTTCATTTGCGGCTACTCTGCCGTGAATCTCGGACACGCTCACCCTCGACTGCTCGCTGCCGCACAGACGCAGCTTGCGCAACTGGCGTTTTGTACTGGCGCCACTCATCCTTGGCGATCCGAGCTCGAAAAAAAAGTTGCTGAGCTTGTCGACGGCCCTTCCTTGGAATCCAACGAGACAAAGTCAAAGGTTTGGTTGAGCTCAACAGGAGCGAGAGCCGTCGAGATCGCTTGGAAGATTGCGTTTGCAAACAGGCCTGGCAAAATGATGCGATTCCATTTGAGCTATCACGGACGATCGCTTGCAACGGCTCACATTAGCGACACAGGCAGTAGCGATGCATTGCGGTATGATGTTGGCGTCAACGCATCCATGGAGGATCAAGAACTCCATTGTGTGATTCCTTTTCCGATGTGCGGCAGCCAATGCGGCAGCCAATGCGACGGAAAATGCGAGGACTGTGATGCGAGCATTGACGTTGCCAGACATTGGCTCGATTGTCACAGCGAAGACACCTCTGCCATGATTTTGGAACCTGCGATTGGTGCGCGTGGATACTATTTTGCTTCTGGAGCTTACTTTCGACGACTGGTAAAACTCTTACGCAGTTATGGTGTCCAGGTCATTAGCGACGAAATACAGATGGGGCTTGGAAGACTTGGGTCCATGATTGCGTCGATTGGCGATGGCTGGAAACCTGATTTCGTCGTTCTTGGCAAATCGCTCGGTGGAGGCATAACACCGATATCGGCGGTCATTGGCGACCGAGATCGCATGGACAAATTGCCGCAAGGGTTTGAAAGCGAGACGTTTGCTGCGAATCCTTTGGCTTGTAGAGTAGCACTGGAAGCGATTTCTGTGTTGAATGATGAAAATTTGATGGCAAGTGTTTCACGCCGCGGCAATTTATTTCGAGAGACATTGCGGGAATCGATTTCTGCGGGGTGCAGAGTGGATGGACGTGGGTTCGCAACCGTCATCGATTTGTCTGGATTGTCGAACCAAGGTGTTCGAAGTGATGATGCTTCTCGCATTGCTTGGGACTGGGTATGTCACGCGCAAGGACACGGCCTACTTGTGCATCTGACGGGAGTCGGGCGGAATCGAATCGCAATCATTCCTCCGTTGAACGTGGGTGACGCTGCGTTGCAACAAGCAATTGAGATCTTGAGTTCGTTTTGGAAAGTCAAATAGAAAAAAGGAAAGTAATGTTACTTGGAGAACCGCAACCGAGCCAATACGACTGGAATCTTCAAGTCTTTGGGTTCCCTACTCGAGTCACATGGCTTTTTTGGGCTGTGAGCGCCGCGTTGGGCTACAACTCGGCGAGGAACGTACAATTCGAATATGCTATGCAAGGCAACAATGTGCCGTTGGCAGCGCTGCTCGCGGTATGGGTAGGGGTCGTATTCGTTTCCATTCTTGTTCACGAGTTGGGGCATGCTCTCGCATTTCGCTATTTTGGCATCCAATGCCAGATCATTCTCTATCAAATGGGAGGGCTCGCAGTCCCAGGCGCAGGCATGCTTTGGGGGAGTCGAGGTCAGAAAAAACGGCTAACGCACCTAGACCAGATCATCATTTCGGCTGCCGGTCCGGGGATTCAGTTGTTGTTGGCGGCAGTCGTTGGTTGTACTGCCATCCTTTGCGGAATTGCCTCGCGAGATTTTTCGTGGTTGACGAATTATCTTGCGTTGGAGGTCAGCAAACCTCGAAACCCATACGTCTTTGCTACGGTCCACTTCATGGTCACGGTCAATATCTGGTGGGCCTTGATCAATTTGCTTCCAATCTATCCTCTCGATGGTGGGCAAATTGCGCAGCATGTCATCGGTATCTTTCGACGCACGAGTGGCTTGATCGAGGCGTACACATTGGGTGCGATCGTTGGCGTGTTGGTCGCGTATTGGTTCTATCAAAGTGGCTCCACGTTCAACGCAATCTTCTTTGCATCGATGGCATACAGCAACATGCAAGCGCTGCAATCGAGCAATGGACCTCGAATTTGGTGATCAAACGAAAAAAATTTCAAATTTTTTTTGCCCACGTTGCGATCTGTTTTTCGAGGATCCAACATGCCTCAACCAACTCGGATGAAGGGCCAATTCGAAGTCTCGAAATGAGTCCATCGATCGATCGATGATGCTCGAAAATGACCTTGCGAGAATCGTGTTTGCATCGCGCACTCGAGACCGAGTAAGCAACGCGATCAAGAGCATGTGCGAAACACGTCAAGCCAATACAAGGTTATCGAGATGCCAATAAATTGATTGGTCTTTTTGATTTTCGGTTGCATGAAACGATGCAACTTGACAATGCACAAGTGCGCGCAGCGATGCTTAATCCATCGCTTCGATAGGGTCATCATGCGACCAAAGATCATGACGTTGATTGGCTCGATAGAAGCGATGATCCTCGATGTTGTCGTGATCCTCAACAGCAGCCTCATGAGCGATGAGCGCAAGCGATGCGCGCGAAAGAAATTGACATCAAGCGGTGGAAAAACGGTTTCATTTATGTGGAAAAATTGTCGAAAAGATGTTGCATTAAGTTTCGACTTTTATACAAATAGTCGAATTGGATGTTGTTCCTTTGAAGACATCGCTTTGGTTGGGTCCTCGATTCGTCGAGAACAAGACATGACGTCACCAGCCGAAGCAGTTTCGACAAAGGGTTACTAAGTACCGGTTGCTGAACACAGCTTGATCATCTACTGCTTCTGATGATTGAGTACTGCGGCAACCAAAGTTTTCGCATTTCGGAGGATGTATCCGTGGCCAAGAAAAAAGCTGGAGCGACGAAGAAGAAGGTAGCCAAGAAGGCTGCCGCTAAGAAGGCAGCAGCACCTAAGAAGGCTGCAACCAAGAAGAAGGTAGCCAAGAAGAAGGCTGCTAAGAAGACTTCAACGAAGTCTCCTTCGTAATCCCGTTGCTCTGCTAGAGCACTCGGCTTCTCGTCGAGATTCTGCTCGAAGCAACAAAAGTTAGACCGCCGAGGTTCATCCTCGGCGGTTTTTTTTTGCCCTGAGGGCTCATTTGGCGGCATCATGAAGAAAGTTGCAGGCACGCTCCGTGTGCCGTTCGCACAGCTGTCAAAAGTAGCAGGCACGCTCCGTCGTGCCGTCCGCAGTCGAGCTTTTGCCAGGATTCCAGGTGGACGGCACATGGAATGTGCCTACTTCTTTGACTTTTCTCTCTCGACCTCGCGCTGGTCAATTCCGTAAACTCATGGGCGATGTTGCCAAACGGCAATCGCAAGGAACAACCGAAATCTCCATGGAAGGGTGACTCGGAAGATGTCGATTCAGAGAAAAGACGAAACTGGATTCGCAAAGCCAGCAAAGCGCAATCGCTTTCGAAAGCGCAAGATTGTATTGATCGGTTTGGCCCTCGTTGGCGTGGTCATTGGCGTAGGAGTGCCGTTCGCGCTCCAAAATCGCGACTTGGTGGTCTCCGCTATCAACCGAAACGCGGGTATCGCACCCATGCGTGTGGACCTAGTTGCGATCGAAGGGGGTTGGCTTCGTCCGATCAAAGTCCGCGGGCTGCGTCTGATCGACGATAAAGGGGCTGAACTGATCAAAGTCGCTGAGATTGAAACGGAATTGAATCTGATCCGGCTTGCAACGAACTACAAGAATCTTCGCACTATTACCATTCGCGGTGCAGAAGCGGTCATTGACGTCCAGCCTGGCACAACCAACATCGAAGAAGCCATAAAGCCGCTTCTTACTTCCAATCATTCAACGACTCCCACTACTCCCTCGGCATCCGGTCCAGCTTTAAGTTTTCCCCTTGGACGCATTCGTATCGCGGATGCAATCTTGCATGCCCGAGATAGCGTCGATCTGACTGCTTGGGATCTGAAAGTAAGCGAGGCCGATGTGCCTTTGCCAACGCAAGAGCAGCCCATTCCCCCGATTACCTTGGTCGGTTTGGTGCAACAAACGGCGGCCTTGCCGGGTGAGACACTCATGGGCGGTCAATTCACCGTTCGAACTCAACCGATCGCTGGATCCTCTGGGGCTGCAAGCTTCGAAAGTTTCGTTCCGATGAAGATGAATATTTCGACCAATGGCTTGCCGCTCCAGTGGTTTAGTCTGGTCAAACGCCGTATGCCGGAGATCCCAATCGAACGCATTCTTGGATTGGCCACAATCCAAGCCGACATCGAATTGCATAGCAATCAGCAAATTTTGGCACAAATACAAACGGCTCAGATAGACTCTCTCCGCATCATTGCTCCTGAACTGGTAGGTAAGCGAGGAGCGGGCCTCCAGCAAATCAAACTCAGCGGCACAATGCAACTCTATCAAAACCGCTTGGTTGCGCAGAACGCGATGCTGCAATGCGAAATTGGAGCGTTAGCCGCCAATGCCGATTTGCCTTGGCCACTCGTAACGCCAACTGTCTCCCAACCGTGGATCCGAGACGCGGACCTGGATGTTCAAGGCAAAGTCGATTTAGCGCGTCTGATCCAAGCCGCCCCAGACCTGATTCAAATGCAAGATCAGGTACAGCTCATTTCAGGTAACGCAACCCTCTCGGTAGCACAGCGCAAGCAGCCAGTCTCAGCAGGTGCAGTCCAGAGCCCACCGACAAGCAACTACCGAATGCAGCTTGGTGGACTTCAAGCCAACGTTCAAGGACAGACCAAGCGATGGGACCAAGCACTCCAAGCATCTGTCGACGTCTCGGCAAACAATCAAGGTCAACCCAGTTTCAAGGCAGACTGCACGGCTGAGTTTTTCAAGATCGAAGGTGCAGGCGATCTTCAAGAGGGTCAGATTGCGGGGCACTTCGATTTAGCGAAGATGGAAGAACGCCTATCGCAGTGGTTCGCTCTCCCAGTGGAAAGCCTTATCGGTGCCGCCGAATGCAGTGTTTTTTGGAAACAAGATGGCGGTAATCGACTCACCGCCAACGGCAAGTTGAAAACGACCCCGGTCCAAATTGTGAACAAGTATGGCCAACTTGATGAACCCGCCTGGGATGGCGACTTTGCAATCATCGCTCGCGTCGAACAAGGACGCGTCATTCAAATCGATCGTGGTCAGGTGAAGCTGCAAGCGGCAGGCGAGCTGCTTTCGGCTGAAGTCATGGAACCAATCTCGCTCGATAGGGCAACACCGGGTATGGCTCAATTGCCTCCCGCCGGAATCCAACTTAAACTTGTCGGCGACCTCGGCGGTTGGCAGCGTCGCGGCCAGTTGTTTGCCGGCGTCGACCCAGGTGTCATGCTCGGTGGCAAATGCGAATTGGATGCCCGCGGAGCTCTGGACATCAATCACATCGAAGTCACACAAGCCAACTTTGTTACCGAGCCGTTCCTGGTCAAGAGCGGCGAAACGACGTTCCAAGAATCGCGTTTGGTCGGCAATTTCTCGGGTCGAGTCGACTCGCAAAACTTGAATCGCCTCCAAGTCGACAACCTGCTCGTTCAATCCGGGTCGTTCGCATTGCAGGCCAAGGACGAAGCCGTTCCAAGTCGAGAACTGGCTCGAAAAGGAAACGCCGGATTCCGCATCGACCCGTCGCGTTTGATGTCGGCCATTCGCTTCGAAACAGCTCAATCCGCAGGCGAAACAGCAAGCGGCATCGCCGTCGAAGGAGACATTACAGGTCAAATCGGTTGGGAAGTTGATCCGCAAAAACTGGTCTGGAAAATGATTTCGGATGCTACCAATATCAAGGCTTCGCAACGTACGGGCAACCCGGTTGCAACTCAAATGGTCAGCACCGGCGGCAGCAAAACGAATTCGATGAGCGTGATTTGGGAAGAACCTCAGGCCAAGCTCGTAATGGATGGTCGCTATGATATCAGCTCAGGCAAACTCGAAATTCCGAACGCGCAACTGATGACCGAGTGGATTGCCTATGCTGGTCAAACGACTATGGCCACACAAAACAAGACGACCAAGATCGTCTCGCAAGGAAGCCTAACCTACGACGCGGCCCGTGTTGCTCAACGTCTTCGGCCTTGGATAGGCGACTACGTGACCATTCAAGGCCAAAAGACTCAGCCGCTGGAAGTGACCTGGACATCGAGCGATAGCGGAAATTGGGCCGATTCGTTGCAAGCCAAATCTCAAATCGGCTGGGACAGTGCGAACGTGATTGGAATCGAAGTCGGAGCCGCCGAAGTCCCGTTGAAGATTGAAAATGGTCGGTTTGTGTCGCGGGCCGAGATACCTGTTTCGCAAGGAGTCTTGCGATGGAACCTCGATGGCGATGTCGCTGCCAATCCGATTGTCATTTCACAGAGTCCCGAGAAGGTACTTGATAACGTCGCGATCACGAGACAAATGTGCCAAGGTTGGCTCAAATACGTAGCCCCACTGTTGGCGGACGTCGCGAGCGTTCAAGGCAACTTGAGCCTACAAATCGATCAGGCCGCGATCGTCCCGACCGATTTAACGCGTCAGACAATCAAAGGACAATTGCTCGTGCATGGAGCCAATGTAGGTCCAGGTCCACTGGCCGATCAGTTGTTGGTGTTGGTCAATCAAGTGCGTGCATTGCGCAAAGGTGCAGGTGCAACGGACGGCGGTGGGCAAGCCGTAAGCTGGTTGCAACTACCCGAACAAAAAATCAACTTCGACGTCGAACAAGGCCGCGTTGCACACCGCAATATGCAAATCCAAGCGGGGGATGTGGTGATCAATACTTCGGGGTCCGTCGGCATTGACGGGCAACTTGAATTGGTTGCAGCAGTACCGATCTTAAAAGAATGGGTTGATAAGACGCCTGCACTGCAATCGTTGGCTGGCCAACAGATTCAGATCCCGATTCGAGGAACCATACAGCGACCCCAGATGGACATGAACAGTTTCGCATCCATTGGTCAACAACTAGCGACTTCTGCACTGCAAAACGTCGCCCAAAAGCAAATTGACAAGGGAATAGGTAAGTTGCTTGGACCGTTGTCGCAACAACTTGGGCCATTGCAGCAAGGGATGCAACAAATGCAGCAAGGAGTTCAACAGAACCTGCCGCAGATTCCCAATCTGCCATTCCCAGGTTTTGGAGGGGGAGGATTATTTGGTGGGGGGCAACAGCCGCCACCTCAACCGCCCCAGCCTCAACTACCCCAGCCTCAACTACC
>CAMBSL010000071.1 GCA_945870455.1 Pirellula staleyi DSM 6068
ATGTCGAAGAACGTTCGCTTTTGGAAACGATGCTCCGGCCGGGAGTGCTCATCCTCGATCGCAGCACGATGCTTGACGCGTTTGCCGTCCAATCACCGAATAGCTCCAGTGCGAATGAAGTTGCGAATGAAGTCAAGAATCGCTCAACAAATCAAATTCGGTTACTATGGAGTTGGACGCTGCGAGGTCAACAAGATTTGTTATGGTGTACTGAACTGTCCTTTGCTGGGGTCATTCATGATATCCCGAGCCTTGAGCGGTGGAGTCGCATTTGCCTTGGCCACGCCAAACAAGTGGAAGTACCAGGCAACTCTATACTTGCTGGAATCCAGTTACCAAAATTGACGCCAGGTACTCTCTAGACCACTTATAAGCATCGCGAGATACAGACTTTGATAATTACCGGTGCAGCGGGATTCATCGGCTTTCATGTGGCTCGCAAGTTCTTGCAACTTGGCGTTCACGTCGTTGGTTTGGACTCCCTAATGATTACTACGATGTTGGCCTGATGCAATCGGTTCTTCACGGTCGACATCCATCGAAGTCGGAATCGAACCATTCGTGAAATGGTATCGGGAGTACTACAAGGCCGGATAGACGAGGACAACGCAAGTCGCCTCGCAAAGTTCACCACGCCCAATTTCGCCGACCCCCTCGCCAGTTTTACCCTTGATCGAAACCTGATCCGTCTCAATGCCTAGAATGTTCGCGATCCGAATTTTCATGGCTTCTTTGTGGGGTGACAGCTTAGGCTTTTCCAACTGAACGACGCAGTCGAGGTTGAGAATTGCCAGTTTCTTTTGGCGAACTGCATCCACAGCGATCCGCAACATGTCCGCCGAATCGCGCCCGTGGTTCTCGGCTGCTGTGTTCGGAAACCATTGCCCAATATCCGGCAAACTTGCGGCGCTCAGCAAGGCATCGGTAATCGCGTGCAACAAAACGTCTGCGTCCGAATGCCCGACAAAGTGCATGTCGACATCCAACTTCAATCCACCCAGGACCATCGGACCGCCTGGAGCAATCCGATGCGAGTCCATCCCTAATCCGATTCGAAGTCCGTTAAAAGGATTCATTAGGCAATGCCAGCGGGATTGAAGTACTCCGGTTCAGCCCCTTGTTTCCACTTAATGTTGCATCCGATGCTTGGACGCTGATCCGCAGAAACCGGTTGGTTGGATAAAAGGGAGTCGAGCGCGGCACGAAGATCCTTGCCCGTTAACGGTCTATCGGACTTGGGTCGAGAGTCGTCGAGTTGGCCGCGGTAGGTTAACTGCATCTGGGAATCGAAAACGAAGATGTCAGGCGTGCATGCAGCCTGGTAAGCCATTGCAACAGACTGATCTCCATCAAACAGATATGGAAAGCGATAGCCTTGAGCAATCGCTTCGGCCTGCATTGGCTCAGGGCCATCGTCAGGATACGCCGTCGCATCGTTGGAATTAATGCCCACGAAACCGACTCCTTTCGCCATGTATTCATTCGAAAGACGTGTTAGCTCTGGCGCGACGTGTTTCACGTACGGGCAGTGATTGCACATGAAAATGACCACAAGCGCTTTTTTGTCTTGAAAGTCGGATAGCGCTACCATCTGGCCATCGACGTTTCTCAGCTTGAAGTTGGGGGCTCGGGTACCCAAGGCAAGCATGGTGCTGGCAGTTCGGACCATTGCAGTACTTTCTTTCGTGTGATCTGGCAAAATGATGACGGAAACCGATTAGGACAGGCTATCATCGCTCGCAGCCTGCCATTTTCAGACTGACAGGCTAGCAGCCTGTCCTACTACTAGATCGAACTACCCAGGCCGGCCTTTACCAACATAGACCGCGTCTTCTGTGACCACCTTGTCCATGTAGATGTCGTGGTTTTCGGCTGGGATTTTTTCAAATAATTGGCACTCGAACGACAACGCGATCAGTGGTGCAGTTAGGCGGGCATGTTGTAGCAGTTTGTCGTAGTACCCTTTTCCATGTCCCGTTCGTCCCCCATTGCGATCGAAGGCAACGCCAGGAACCATGATCAAATCGAGGTCGATCGGTTGTAAGCGTTTGCTGGCAACGAGACGCAACTCGTTCTTGGGTTCTAAGATGCGATACATACCGAGTTCCAGCTCGTTCATGTCTTCGAGCCAAAACAGTTCTAATTCGCCATCAACACAATAGGGAACTACAATTCGTTTACCGCTGGCCAATGCTGCCGGTAATGCCTGTCGAGTTCGAACTTCATCTCGCACGTCGACATAGAACATGATTGTATTGGCGGCGTCGTATTCCTCCAGCTGCATAAACCGATCGACGATTCTCTGGGAAACTTCATCTTTGTCGGGCTGGGCGCGGCGATTTTCGTGGGCTTGTTTTCGAATCGCGTTTTTGAGCTCAAATAGTTCTGAGACGGTTGCGCCATCCATTAATTGGGGTCCTTTCGATCAGCAAACTGAAATATTCCGGATCACATCGTTATGGTAGCAACGCAACTGCATCCTTCCAATCGCCAGGGATTCCGAATGGCAAAATTTTTTAGGCTCTTCCTGTGGCGTAAGCTTCCAGCCTGCAAGGAATCACAGACGGAAAGCTGAGTGCTTAACTCACTTTTCAGCCCTGACAATGCAGTCGTCTCCCAACCCCGCTGAGGCGTTGCATCCTGTTCATTTGCGAGCTCTCGGGTGGTTCATTGGGAGCCACGAGCCGTTTTGAGAACTGCTTGCTACGCATTGCTCAATGAAATACATCCCCTCCACTCCATCGGACACGTTTGGATAAAGCGTGTTGACTTGCTGGACTGGCTTGCCTTGCGATGCATCGACCATGGCGTCAAATGCAGATACATAAATATTTGCAAAGGCTTCGAAGAACGCTTCCGGATGCCCGCTAGGCAAACGGCACGCTCCTCGACCGCTTGCATTCATGTAGGGAGCATTTGGATCTCGAGTGTAGATTCGATGCGGCTGTCCATTTTGTCGGACAACCATGGCGTTGGGATCTTCTTGTCGCCAGGACAACGAGCCCTTGGTACCGTCAATTTCGATTGAAAGATCGTTTTCACGGCCGTGGCTTATTTGACTGGCGGTGACCGTACCAAGTCCTCCATTTTGAAAGCGAACAATGGCTGTTCCATAGTCATCGAGTTTGCGACCCGATTCAAAGATCTTTAAGTGGCAACTGATCTCTGCGGGAAGCAAGCCGGTCATGAAGCGACCAAGATTGTATGCATGCGTTGCAATGTCTCCAAAACAACCCGCAACACCGCTTTGTTTTGGATCGGTTCGCCAAGCTGCCTGTTTCTGATCTTGATCCTCTAGTCGCGTTCGTAGCCAGCCTTGGATGTATTGAGAACGAACTGCTTGGATTTCTCCTAACTCACCGCTTTGGATCATCTCGCGAGCTTGTCGCACTAATGGGTAGCCAGTGTAATTGTGCGTCAAGGCAAATACCGACTTCGATTGATCCACAAGCTTGGCTAACTGTTCCGCTTGCGCAAGATCGAATGTCATCGGTTTGTCGCATACGACGTGGAATCCTGCTTCCAAAGCTGCTTTCGCAACTTCGAAATGCGTGTGATTTGGCGTGGCAACAGACACAAAATCAATTCGCTCACCGATTGGCTTTTTCGATTCTGAATCGAACATTGCTTGATAGGACGGGTAGGCTCTCTCTTGGGACACATCGTATTCGGGCGCCGACGCTTTCGAACGTTCCGCGTTGCTGCTGAATGCGCCGGCAACGAGCGTGGCGCGATTGTCCAAACAAGCGGCAATAGAATGAACGCGACCGATAAAAGAACCTTGGCCTCCACCAACGATGCCCATCTTGAGTTTGCGGTTAAGTGGTCCGTTGGTCATCAGTAGTATCTCCAAAAGTGTGGAAAGGAATTCGAGCGATTGGCCGCATAACTATGTTCTACCAAAGTTGAATGGCTTTTCCAGGGCGAGTGCCACCCGATTGCATGGTACCTTTATTGCATGGTACCTTTATTGCATGGTACCTTTATTGTATTTCATGGTACCTTTATTGCTTGGTACCGTTATTGCATGGTAGTGACTTCAGTCTGCCTCTCGCCGAGTTGGCCGTTGCTAGCCTTCACGAGTTGAAAGAATGTGAGGTTACCTGATTGACACGATCATGAAAGGTGCCAACAATACCGTGGATGAAGGATCATAAGCAGCGGCAGGATGCCGCGTTTTTCTTCTTGCTCGGTCGTTGAGAATTCCTGAGCAAAGCATTTCTTCTGGTCGGCGGATATGATCTAATTGTCGAAGGGTCGCGTTGATGCAATCGGTCCCTTAACCGATCATGCGATCTCCATTTGATTCGTCCCTACAAGAGTGAGCCATCCATTGTCAAGAACCGCCCGCAGGCTCTCGACTTTTGCAATCGCGATCGTATTGATTGCGTTCTTAAGTTTTTTACCAAGAATGCCCTTTTCGAAGATTGGATCAGCACACGCAAACGAAGCGATGGGTTTCGAACAATCTGTTGCGCGACAAACGACTTCACTCAACGCAAAACGAGCCTTTTCCTACCTGGAAAAGATCTGTGAGATCGGTTCGAGAACAACCGGCACGATCGGAATGAAAAAACAGCAAGAGATGCTTCAATCGCATTTCGAGAAGCTTGGCGGTGTGGTGCTTTGGCAGCCGTTTCAAAGTCGCCACCCGGAAACAGGCATGAGTGTTGAAATCAAGAACATGGTCGTCCAGTGGAAACCGGAGAACCCCCAGCGCGTTTTTCTTTGCACTCACTACGACACCAAACCTTTCCCGGCCATGGACCCCAAGAATCCGAAGGGGTTGTTCGTAGGGGCCAATGATGGCGGCAGCGGTACAGCTCTGTTCATGGAGTTGGCGCATCTGATGAAGGACTTGCCCACCAATGTGGGTGTCGACTTCGTTCTCTTTGATGCCGAAGAGCTCGTTTTCGATGAGAAACGCGATTCGTACTTTCTTGGATCAACGTACTTTGCACAAGCTTATGCGAACGATCCTACAGGCACACGCTACCAGTGCGGTATCTTGCTCGACATGATCGGCGACTCTGATTTGCAACTTTACTACGAAGAAAACTCGTTCAAATTCGCGCCAGCTCTAGTAAAAGAGGTTTGGTCGGTCGCAAAGAAACTGCGAATCAAAGAGTTCGAACCCAAAATTCAGCATTCGGTGCGAGACGATCACATGCCTCTCAATGAGATTGCTCGAATACCCGTGATCGATCTTATCGACTTTGATTACTTCCCGCGTGGTGGTCGAAAGGACAAAGCCTATTGGCATACAATGGCAGATACCCCCGACAAATGTTCGGGGGTATCGTTGGTCAAGGTTGGCAACGTGATGATCGAATGGATCAAACAACAGTGAGTGAGCAGCCGATCATCGAGATCGGGAACTTGGTGAAACGATACGGGGACCAAACGGTTCTCAACAATCTCTCGCTTTCCGTTCGAACCGGGGAACTCCTGGTTGTACTAGGGGCAAGCGGCAGCGGAAAATCAACACTCCTGCGACTCATCGCGGGCTTGGAATTGGCCAACGAAGGGCAACTCACGGTTGCAGGTGTTGAGCAATCCAAGGTGCCTCCCCACAAACGCAACATCGCTGTTGTCTTTCAAAGCGGCAATGGCTACTCCCATTTATCGGTTCATGAGAACCTGATTTTGGCGGCAAAGGCCAACGCCCTGGCGGCTCGCTCTCATTCGGTAGAAATCGATCAATGGATCAGTGAGCTTGAGCTTCAACCATTGCTCAAAAAGAAAATCCCTCAACTATCAGGCGGGCAAGCTCAACGCGTTGCCATCGCCCGAGCGTTTCTGTCCGGTAAGTCCATTGTGCTGCTCGATGAACCATTGTCGAATTTAGACCAGTCGAGTCGAGCCGAAGTGCGCGACATCGTCGCGAGAGTGCATGCCGAAACCAATCGAACCTTGATCTACGTAACGCATGATTCCGATGAAGCCCTTTTCCTCGCTTCGAGAATAGCCGTCCTTGCTTCGGGACAAATTCATCAACTGGGAATTCCCCGCGAGCTTTACGAAGCACCAAAAACCACAGAAGTAGCTCTAATGCTAGGCCAGCCTGCGATGGACTTGGTCCATGCCCCATCGGATCGGATTAAGGGGACTGGAGTCAATGTAACGCGACCCAACTGCGGTATCCGATCGAACGACTGGCACATCGACCGCATTGAACTGCATGGCGAGGCTTGTCCCAATTTGCGAACCGATCCTGTATCGCCAACCGATTTTGGCCTGTTTTTTTCCGAAACAACGATCGAACTAGTTGGGGCAATCGCAAAAGTTCGCTGGCTAGGTGACCGCTGGCTTATGGACGTGCGAGTAGCAAGGGAGAGGCTTCATTTGTCATGCCCAGCACCTAGCAATGAAATCCTTGAGTCGCGACTCAGGCATGCTGAACTAATCAATCGTGCCCACGGTGCAACTGTGGGCACCGTTTATGCCCGCGTTCCAACATCGAGCGCAAAGTCATTTCGTTAGGGGGGACAGAACACGTAGCACAGGCTGCCGCTCGCCTGAGAACGCTTGTTCGTGCCAAAACAACTGCTATCCGAGTGCCATTGGCGCTTTTTCTTCGAAAAATATCCGAAAATGATCCCAGTTCCACTATCTTGGATGGACGGGAACGTTACACTGTTTGCGTGGAAACCTTAATTGTTAGCGGGAATGCTCCTACAATTCTTCGGTTGGCAGCATTTCGGGCAATCATTGCGTTTTTTTGGGGGGAGAGCATTGGACGGATACTTTGTTGTTCAGATTCAATCTCTATCCCTTCAAACCTGCTTTTGGCCAGTGTCAAGGCGTCGAAGAACGCCGAACGTTCCGTTTTGGCTGCTCCACACCCCTCTTTCGGCAGATGTATTCTGTTGCGTCGAACCAAGTTGAGTCCTAGAGTCCAACGAGCGTTTCACCTGCATCCTGAATTCGAATCATCTTACACTTCCCTTTAGACCACTTTGAGAATTAGCTAGTCTCCATGGCAACATCCTCCAAGCGACGACTTGTCACCACCACCACTCGTGTTTTTGGTTCTGGTCGAAGTCAGTTTCCGATTCCAAACTTGACAACTCTGCAAACCGCTTCTTACGAAGCTTTTTTGCAAGAGGATATTCCGTCGGACAAGCGGAAAAACCAAGGTCTTGAGTCGGTTTTTCTTGAGATATTCCCAATCGAGAGCTACGACAAAACCGTGTCTCTTGAGTATCTTCGTTTTGAGCTTGGCAAACCTCGGTACACTCCGGATGAGTGTCGACAGTTGCGGCTTACTTATGGAAAGCCTCTTAAGGTTTGGTTTCGGCTCAAGCGAGATCAGCCGCTCGAAGAGGAGGTTTATTTAGGCGACATTCCTATTATGCTCGGCGGTGGTGAGTTTATCATCAACGGGGCTGAGCGTGTCGTAGTCAGTCAACTTCACCGCTCGCCGGGTGTCGACTTCGTCGAAGAAACCGAAGGCACTTCGGAGAGAAAAATGCCTTCTTGTCGAGTTATACCTGAGCGAGGAAGTTGGATCGAAGTCAACGTTACCAAGAAGGATTCGTTATCGGTCCGTATTGATCAAAGCGGCAAATTCTCGGTGATGACTTTGCTGAGGGCAATGTCGCCGAAGTTGAGCACCGACCAGGATTTGCTCAAGGTCTTTTACGAAATGAGTTCGGAAAAAATCTCCGACGGTCGGAGTGTGCCGAAGATCGAAAACAAAATTTCCGGAGATGACGTTGTCTACCCTGCCAACAGTGATCGGGCGGGTGAAATCATTGTCGAAGGTGGACAGAAAATCACTAAGGCGATCGCTGAAACGATTTGCACTGCTGGCGTGAAAAGTGTCGAAGTAATGGACGCGCCCAAGGTTCCTTACATTCTCAATTCGCTGGCCGAGGATAACACGAGCTCGCACGAAGAAGCCTTGTTGCGAATCTATCAACGGCTGCGACCAGGAAATCCGCCTGCGCTGGAAAAAGCCCGTGTGCTTTTTCATGAAAAGTTTTTTGACGTCAATCGTTATCGGTTGGGGCGGGTTGGTCGTTTCCGCGTGAACCGCAAGCTTGGAACGGAAGTTGCCGAAGACGAAATGGCTCTGCGACCAGAGGACCTGATCGCTTCGATTCGGTATCTGATCGACTTGTTCGATTCCGAGGCGGAAGCTCGCTTCGATGATATTGACCACCTGGGCAACCGACGATTACGAACCATTGACGAGTTGGCTTGTGAAGAGCTTCGCAAAGGCTTTCTTAAGTTGCGTCGGACCGTTCAAGAGCGGATGAGCCTCAAGGAAGTGGAAGATATGACTCCGCGATCGCTCGTCAATCCGAAGAGCATCAGCGCGGCAATCGAATACTTCTTTGGTCGAGGCGAACTATCCCAGGTCGTCGATCAGACGAATCCATTGTCGCAACTCACGCACGAACGCCGTCTTTCGGCACTTGGACCGGGTGGATTGAATCGAAAGCGAGCGGGCTTCGAGGTTCGCGACGTTCACATCTCCCACTACGGCCGTATTTGCCCAATTGAAACGCCTGAAGGTACCAACATCGGTTTGATCAGTTCGCTTTCGATCTACGCCGGTGTCGATGAATATGGTTTCTTGGTAACGCCATATCGCAAAGTGGTCGAGGGCAAGGTCACAGAGGAGGTTGTTTGGTTGAGGGCGGACGAAGAGTCCGATGCGTACATCGCACCAGCTGACTTGACAGTCAAGGACGGCGCTCTCGTATCTGGACCGAGTTTGATCGCGCGGCACCGAAGCGACTTTGAAATCGTTACGCCAGAAACTGTCCATTACATGGATATTGCTCCGAGCCAGATGATCGGTGTGTCGGCTGGTCTAATCCCTTTCTTGGAGCATGACGACGCCAACCGCGCACTCATGGGTTCCAACATGCAACGCCAGGCCGTTCCATTGCTAGTGGCCGAACCGCCTATCGTCGGTACAGGACTTGAGCGCGAGGTTGCTGCCAATAGTTCGATGGTCGTGCGAGCCCGTAAAGCTGGCAAAGTTACCTATGTTGACTCGATGCGAATCGAGGTCGGCACCGACATCTATTTGATGAAGAAGTACCAAGGGCTCAACGAAAGAACTTGCCTAAATCAACGACCGATCATTCAAGTGGGCGACAAGGTTGAAAAAGGACAAATCATCGCCGACGGTGCGTCAACGCATTTGGGTGAACTCGCATTAGGGCGAAATGTCTTGGTAGGGTTTATGTCCTTCGATGGTTACAACTACGAAGATGCGATCATCATCAGCGAAGAACTAGTCAAGCAAGACGTTTATACATCCATTCACATCGAAGAATTCGATGTTGAGATTCGCGAAACAAAACTGGGTCGTGAAGAGTTCACACGAGACATTCCGAACGTCAGCGAAAAGGCTCTGCGAAACCTTGACGAGACCGGAATCGTCCAAATTGGAACCTACGTCCAACCTGGAGATATCTTGGTCGGTAAGGTCTCGCCGAAGAGCAAGACGGAACTCACGCCAGAAGAGAAACTTCTACACGCGATCTTCGGCCGCGCCGGCGAAGACGTCAAGAACGATTCGCTCGAAGTGAGTTCTGGTATCGAAGGCATTGTTATCGATACCCAGAAGTTCTCTCGACGGATGAGCTTGTCCGAAGAAGAGCGAAAGGAATTCGAAAAGGAACTCAAGCGAGTCGAAACAGAAGGCAACAAGGAGATTGCTGAGTCGTTTGCCGTGTTTGCCGAAGAGCTGGAGAAATCCATTGGTGGCAAGCTAACAGACGATGATGGTACTCCGTTGACGGGTGGACAAGATCCAAAGTACATCGCCGAAAAAGCTCAAACGTTCAATCTTTCGCGATTGATCAACCGATTGGATGCGGGACTGCATGCCGAAGTCAAAAAGGTCTACAAGAATCTTTGGCCAGCGGTGGAAGAAACCTTAGATGTTCGCGATCGTCAACTCAACAGCATGAAGCGCGGTGATGAATTGCGAAGCGGCGTGCTTCAAATGGTTAAGGTTTATATCGCGACCAAGCGGGTGATCAGCGTCGGTGACAAGATGGCTGGAC
Organism: Pirellula staleyi DSM 6068; assembly: GCA_945870455.1. Classification (GTDB taxonomy): domain Bacteria; phylum Planctomycetota; class Planctomycetia; order Pirellulales; family Pirellulaceae; genus JBKCUI01. The sequence goes on from CAMBSL010000071.1 coordinate 10,032, forward strand.
GGCACGGTAACAAGGGGGTTATTTCGAAGGTGTTGCCGGTGGAAGACATGCCATTCTTACCGGACGGAACTCCTCTGCAAATCATGCTCAATCCGCTCGGTGTGCCAAGCCGTATGAACGTGGGTCAAATTCTCGAAACACACCTTGGCTGGGCTGGAGCAATGTCAGGCTTCCAAGCAATTACGCCAGTGTTCGATGGAGCGACCGAAACGGACGTGAACGACGCTCTCGAAAATGCTGGCTTGCCTCGTCACGGAAAGATTCGTCTCTACGACGGACGGACCGGAGAAGCGATGGGGCAGGAGACCACGGTCGGTTACATCTATATGCTCAAATTGCACCACCTCGTCGACGACAAAGTCCATGCTCGAAGCACGGGTCCTTACTCGCTCATCACGCAGCAACCGCTGGGTGGTAAAGCTCGGTTCGGTGGCCAGCGGTTCGGTGAAATGGAAGTGTGGGCGCTCGAGGCATACGGTGCCGCATACATTCTTCAAGAGCTTCTCACCGTTAAGAGCGACGACGTGGAAGGGCGAACCAAAATCTACGAATCCATGGTCAAGGGAGAGAATACGCTTGAAGCCGGTACGCCTGCCAGCTTCGACGTTTTAACGAACGAAATCCGTGGTCTTGCACTCAACATGCGACTCGAAAAGCGTCGCATCTAGTTCTCGTCCAAACAACCAATCAAGTCCGAGATTCATCGAGTCTCGCACGCCAAAACAAACACATTAATCCATCACCCAAAACGATTCAAAAGCATCTTCAGTATTGAAGTGCAAACGAATTGTTGACCACAGGAGTTTTTCGTAATGGCCAATGCTGAAGGTGCCTACGATCGCGTTAACGACTATACCTCTGTCAAGATTTCTTTGGCCAGACCACAGGACATTCGTTCTTGGTCCTTTGGTGAAGTCAAAAAACCTGAGACGATCAATTATCGTACCTATCGCCCTGAAAAAGACGGCCTCTTCTGCGAACGGATTTTTGGCCCTGAAAAGGATTGGGAGTGCGCTTGCGGCAAGTACCGTGGGATGAAATACAAAGGGATGATTTGCGATCGATGCGGCGTCAAGGTAACGCACTCACGCGTTCGACGTAAGCGCATGGGACACATCGAATTGGCTGCACCTGTAGCTCATATTTGGTTCTTCAAGGCCATGCCCAGTCGCTTGGGTAACCTTTTGGAAATGAAGACGACAAGCCTGGAAAAAGTCATCTATTTCCAAGATTACGTCGTCACCAATGCTGGGACCACCGAACTCGAAATTCAACAGTTGCTAACGGAAGAAGAGTATCGCGCAGCGCGTGCTCAGTATGGCGATAATTTCGAAGCGGACATGGGCGCTGAAGCAGTACGAAAACTTTTGCAAGCTCTCGATCTTGTTAAGCTTTCGGGTGAATTGCGCACCGAATTGGCGGAAACCAACAGCAAACAGCGCAAGAAAGATCTTATCAATCGATTGAAGTTGGTTGAGTCGATCCGCGACAGTGAAAACCGCCCCGAGTGGATGGTCTTGGACGTGATTCCCGTCATTCCTCCCGACCTAAGACCCTTGGTTTTGCTAGATAGCGGTAACTTTGCAACCTCCGACCTCAACGATCTCTATCGCCGGATCATCAACCGAAACAACCGCTTGCGCAAGCTTGTCGATTTGAATGCACCGGAAGTCATTATTCGCAACGAAAAGCGAATGCTGCAACAGTCGGTCGATGCGCTGTTCGACAACGGTCGCTGCAAGAGACCCGTGCTCGGCAGCAGCAATCGACCGCTCAAGTCGCTGACCGATATGATCAAGGGCAAGCAAGGTCGTTTCCGCGAAAACTTGCTCGGTAAACGAGTTGACTATTCGGCTCGAAGCGTGATCGTCGTAGGGCCCCGTCTTCGCTTGCATCAATGTGGACTTCCCAAGAAAATCGCTCTCGAACTGTATCAGCCTTTCATCATTCGAAAGCTGAAAGAACTCGGCCACGCGGACACGATCAAGTCCGCTAAGAAAATGCTAGAACGCAAGGACGAAGAAGTTTGGGATATTCTCGAGCAAGTCATTCGCAATCACCCGGTTTTGCTCAATCGAGCGCCTACGTTGCACCGCATGGGTATCCAAGCCTTCGAGCCAATTCTGGTCGAGGGAAATGCAATTCACTTGCATCCGCTGGTCTGCAAAGGTTTCAACGCAGACTTCGACGGAGACCAAATGGCCGTTCACTTGCCGCTCTCAATCGAGGCTCAAGTGGAAGCACACACGTTGATGATGAGCACGCACAACATTTTTGCACCTAGTAACGGCAAGCCGATCATGAGCCCGTCGCAGGATACAGTTATGGGTTGCAATTACATCTCGGTGGAATTGCCTGACCTGAAGGGTGCAGGAATGGGCTTTGCCACCATGATGGAAGCTGACTACGCTTATAACCAAGGGGTCATTGCCCTTCACGCGAAAATCAAAGTTCGTCTACCTGCGCATAGAAAGCTTAAGACAGAAGATCCAAACGCAAAACCAGGTGCGGTTATCCAAACCACATTCGGCCGAATCTTGTTCAACTCGATTCTTCCGGATGGAATGGATTTCTATAACATCGCTCTGAAAGGTAGCGACTTGGCTGCGGTCATCAGCGACTGCTATCAACGCCTCGGTCGACGTCCAACGATCAAGCTTCTCGATGATATGAATCAACTCGGTTTCCGAGAGTCGACCAAGAGCGGTTTGTCATTCGGCGCGGACGACCTTGTGACACCTGATTCCAAGATCAAGCACATTGCTGACGCGGACAAGAAGGTCATGACTTTCCAGAAGAACTACCTAAAGGGAGTTATGACGGCTCAGGAACGCTATAACCAAACGCTGGACGCTTGGACTGCGACACGTGAGTTGATTACCAAGGACATGTTGCAAGCCATGGAGAGCGACACACACCGAGGTGACTGGTATATCAACCCAGTGTTCTTAATGGCGTCCTCCGGTGCTCGGGGCGGTATTGAACAGATTCGCCAATTGGCAGGAATGCGGGGGCTGATGGCGAAGCCAACTGGCGAAATCATCGAAGCACCGATCAAGTCGAACTTCCGTGAGGGCCTTTCGGTTCTTGAATATTTCAGCTCGACGCACGGTGCACGCAAGGGGCTAGCCGATACGGCTCTTAAGACGGCTGACTCGGGTTACCTAACCCGTAAGCTCGCTGACGTTGCTCAAAATGTGGTTATCACCATGAATGACTGCGGTACGACGCAAAGCGTCACCAAGGGCGTTATCTACCGTGGAGAGAAAGTCGAAGTTCGCTTGGCGGACTCGATTATCGGTCGAGTGAGCCGCCAAAATATCGTCAACTTGATCACGGCTGAAACGATCGTCGATGAGAACCAAATGATCACTCGCGAAATTGCGAGACGGATCGAAGAGATGGGCCTAGAACGTATCCAAGTGCGTTCGCCAATGACGTGCGATGCTCCTTTGGGTATCTGCCGCACGTGTTACGGTATGGATATGAGCACAGGTGCTTTAGTCGAAGAGGGCATGGCGGTCGGGATCATTGCAGCCCAAAGTATCGGTGAACCTGGTACGCAGTTGACGATGCGTACGTTTCACCAAGGGGGTGCCGCGAGTACTAGTATGGAAGAAAGCGATATCAAGGCCAAGAAGGCCGGTATCGTGAAATTCATCAAGATGCGTTTGGTGACCAATGACGATGGCGATGATGTGGTTCTAACTCGCAACTGCGAAATCGCCATTGTCGACGCTCGCGGTCGCGAACTCGAACGCTACGATGTTCCCTCGGGTGCTCGATTGTCCGTCAAAGAAGACCAAGAGATTCCAAAGGGACAACAACTCTGCGAATGGAATCCTCACAAGATTCCAATCTTTGCAACCGCCGGCGGTAAAGTTGTTTTCGTGGATATCATCGAAGGTGAAACGCTGAAGTTGGAAAAAGACCCAAGCGGCAACGTTCGCCGTCGAATTATGGACGCTCGGGGTAAGCTGCATCCACAGATCGTTATCGAGGACGCAGACGGAAAAGCTCTCGATGTTCACTACCTTCCCGACAAAGCAGTTATCAACTGCGCCGAAGGCAAGAAAGTCAACGCGGGTACCGAACTAGCGGAAATGCCGCGTGAAGCAACCGGCGTGCGAGATATCACCGGTGGTCTGCCTCGCGTAACAGAAATCTTTGAAGCCAGAAAGCCCAAGGATCCTGCGGTCGTTGCGGAGTTGGACGGCATCGTCGAAATTTCCAAGGATCGAAAACGTGGCAAACGATCGATTGTCGTTCGCAGCGAGAGCGGCGAAGAAACAGAACACTTGGTCCCACCAGGCAAGCGGTTCCTCGTGCACTCTGGCGATACCGTCAAGGCCGGGCAAGCGTTGGTCGAAGGGCCGCTTGTACCTCACGATATCCTGCGAGTTAGTGGCGAAGAGGCCGTTCAGCTCTACCTGGTGCACGAAGTTCAGCAAGTCTATCGCCTGCAACGCGTTGAAATCAATGATAAACACATTGAAATCATCATCGCGAGAATGTTGCGGAAGATAAAGATAACGAACGCCGGTGACACAAGCTTGCTCTCGGGCCTCGTAATGGATCGATTCGAATTCAAGCGACAAAACGATAATCTGGCTAAGTGCTTGAAAATCAGCGATCCAGGCGACACCGAGTTCGCCCTCGGAGCCATTGTGCCTAAGGATGCGTTCGAAACCTCCAACGCACAATGCGAAGCCTTGGGTGGAAAGTCTGCGAAGGGCAAGAAACCCAAGCCGGCGCAGGGCGAAGTTCAATTGCTGGGAATCACCAAGGCTGCCGTGCAAAGCAACAGCTTTATCTCTGCAGCTAGCTTCCAAGAAACGACCAAGGTTTTGACCGAAGCAGCATTGGCTGGCAAGGTCGATCGATTGGTTGGATTGAAGGAAAATGTGATTCTCGGTCACTTGATACCAGCCGGTACGGGATTCCGCGTATTTCAAGATTCCGAAGTCAGCTACCGCAAGGAAGCTCTTGAGGATTTGGTCAATCGCGGCACGGCAGCGGCGGAATCAAGTTTCCCGTTGCTCAACGAAGCTCCACGGCCACAAACCGCTGCTGAGATTGCCCCGCCACCTCCGGCCTCGGACGCCGAAGTCAACGACGACTAACCTTCGTGATGCAAGGCTTTAAACGCTATTGAGACCGTATCGATAGTGCAAAGTCACTCTCCGCGAGAGTGACCTATGGGTGGGGTAGCACCTGCGGCGTGCAACCATTGAGTCTAGACCACCCCCGCGAAAGCTCTCAAGTTCTTCCATGTAGGGTAAGCGACTCGCTTGCTCTCAACCGCGCATCGCACGCTGGAAGCTTACGCCACTTTCTCCCCGCGCGAGGTCGTTCCTCCGATTTGGATCAAATCGGGATTGGTTCAACCCATCTCTCTGCTCGTAATACCTGGGTTGGATATGAGTTTTGCGATCAAAAAGCAATCTCATGTTTGCCGGCGAACTCCCAAGTTGGTTTACAATCGATGTTCATAAATGATCTTGGAAATCATGGAAGCAGGGTTATTGGCTGCGATCAACCAGGGATCCTTTATAAGTTCGGTCCGGTTTCCTTTTTCGATTGCCTAGTAGAAAGTCCATTCCCATGATGCGTTGGTACTGCTTTTCACTTTGCTTAACCCTGTTCGTCAGCGCTGGGCATGCTCGACAAGACAAATCGGATTTGCAGGCAGTTGCTGCAATTTCACAGATAACCGAGGGACGTGTTACGGCGACCATTTCCTTTCTGGCAAGCGATGAACTTGCAGGTCGCGCGACAGCGTCGCCGGAATTCGACATCGCCGCTGCTTATGTGGCGTCTCGTTTTCGAGGTGCTGGATTGGTGGGCGGAGCAGACGGTAGCTTCTACCATGAGACGAGCAAGCGAATGGTGCAGATCCCGAGTGCCCCATTCACAATCACCAATGCAGACAATGGTTCGATTCAACACTTCGGCTTGTTGGCCTGCAGCAGTGAGCCGTTCAAGTATTCGGGCGAACTCATTGCCCTCGATCTTTCGGCGGATCTACCGACTGCGGGATTGAGTGGAGTCGTAGGCGGAGTCTATCAAGGTGATGCGAAGGGCCCTCGATTAATTTCACAAGTCCTCCGAATTGCCGGCAAACTGAGCGAGGCCGGTGCCAAGATGCTTTTGCTCGGTGTCGCACCGGATAGTGAGTTGATCCAACTCGCTCAACAATCGCGAGACAAGCCTCGTCCCGAGTCACCTCAGAATCGGTTCGCTATTCCGGTTCTGCTCGTGCCGGCAAGCTCGCTTGACTCGAAATCGCTTAGACTGGAAGTGCCCGCTACCCATGCTTTAGACAAACCCATGCGGAATGTCATCGGAATGTTGGCAGGAACGGATCCGGAACTGTCCAAAGAAGCGATCTTGTTCTCGGCACACTTGGACCATTTGGGAGTTCGAACGGGTGTGGGTGACGTGATATACAACGGAGCGGATGATGACGCTTCTGGGGTCACTGCTGTTGTCACGTTGGCAGACGCGTTTGGGGCGATGCCAAGACCCAAGCGAACCTTGTTATTCATGGCTTTTTGGGGCGAAGAGTCTGGTCTACTCGGCTCGAAGCAGTTCGTCACTAATCCATCATGGCCGCTCGAAAAAATAGTCGCGAACATCAATATCGAAATGATTGGCAGGCCCGAGCCAGGGGCAAACGGCAAGATATGGATGACGGGCTGGCAGGAGTCCAACCTAGGGTCGCTCATGAACTCTGCATCGATCCTGCGAGGTACCGAAATATTTGAACATCCGAGCTTCAGCTCACGACTCTATCGAGCGAGCGATAACTGGTCTTTTGCAGAGAAAGGGGTTATTGCGCACAGCTTCTCGGCGGGCTCGTTGCATGCGGACTACCATCAACCGGACGACGAGTGGGAGCGGTTGGAGATCCCACACATGACTCGCGTGATTCAAGGATTGTTCTACGCGAGCCAACCGTTGGTCCAAGGAACCGCGACGCCAATCTCGTCAAAAAAAGCGAAATAGCTTAACTAATGCCCCTGGGTTTATCCCAGGAGATCGTTCCCTTCACGCTAGGGCAAAGGTCAGATACCACTGGCATAAAGCCAGATGGCATGAATCGAATACCCCTGGGTTTATCCCAGGGGATCGTTACCTTCACGCTAGGGTTATCGATCTTTTCCATCAAGCCCTAAAGGCTTGTAGCCACCGATCGACTTAAAGTACAACAGCAAAAGCAGATAAATCACGGCCATCGTTGCAGGAATCAATGCATCGGCTTTTAGGGTGTTCCGATCTCCTTGTTGGTCTGCAGCCACGACCGCTTCTTGATCGGGTGTGCGTGACTTACTTTCTTTCGCTGCGGCGAGCTTGGTTCCATCTAGTCCGTAGATCTCAGTCGTTTTGAGATTTAGGAATGTACTCGATTTTTCCGACTTATATGAGTCCGCGAGCTCAGGACTAACCCGTCGCAGTTCTTCGCTCGCGAACCGATCCTTGCCGTATCCAAGACCAGGACCGCCTATGAGTCCAGCGGAGAGCATTCCAATACCACCCATAATCGACATCGCAACTGCACCCGTCTGTGGATAACGGTCACCCACAACAGCCAACATGGTTGGCCAAAAGAAAGTTTTGCCGACTGCGTAGATTCCAAGAGCAACCATTGCCATCCCAAATGTCTGCATAGTGCTGGCCAAATTTAGACCGACGCAGGCGATGATGGAGCAGATTAGCAACAAACCGATCGGCGAAAGCTTGAGAGTTTTTTCGATCCAATGCGCACAGAATCGCAAGCCAAACATGATCGCCGATGTCCATAGAAACAAGTACTTTCCTTGTTCTGATGTAAAGAGATTGCCAGTGATATTCTGAATCCAACTGTCGGTACCAAGTTCAACGGAACCTACCAAAGCGTGCGTCACGAACAAAACAAATAAGAGAAATGATCCGATAGAAAACTTGGTCATAAAGGCGACCGCAATCAACAGCAGTCCACCAATCCCGTATCCGATGTAGGCAGCGTATTCAGGCGAGACGAACTTGAAAATGTCACCAAAAAACAGCGCCAACAATTAGCATGCGACCAAAGAGCCAAGGATTCCAACGGGCTTGTACATTTCGACGAAGCTAGCTCCGCTTGCTGCAGCCTGGGATTTTGGAAACTTCTGTCCCAGGAACATGACTGCGTAAAGAACTGTTGGGATCAAATACAACGCTAATTGTAGTTTCCAGTCCCATTGAAATTTGTCATCGAGAACCCATCCCGCAAATGACCCGATGATCAAACCCGCAGGCCAGCTTGCATGGAGAATATTCAGATAGTGCGTTCGGTTGTTTGGAAACACAGTTGCAACCAGGGGATTTGCGACGGCTTCGAGCGTTCCGTTCGCATAAGCGAAGATGAACATGCCCCAAAAAAGATAATTATATGCATTCTCAGGCGTTGAGGCGGCAAAGGTCACAAAGGCTGAAAGAATGTGCCCAAGCAATGCGATCGCCACTAGTTTGCCGTAGCCAATTTTGTCAACGATGACACCACCGATGATGATGCCAAAACAAAAACCCGAAAGACCTGCACCACCGATCGAGCCCAATTGTGTGGCATTGAAACCAAACTCTTTGCCCCAATTATCAAAGATGCCTCCTCGGATAGCGAAGCCAACGCCCGCCGCAAGGATCGCCATGAAGCCTGCCCATAAAAGCCGATGCGCGTTGGGTACCGTTGAGAAGTCTAGATGTTTTGAATCGGATTGGCTCATAGGTCGAACTCAGAATACAAAAGGAAGGGTGGAAGAATGGGCTGTACGCGACATGCCTAATTTCGAACTGGGAAGTTTAATCCCCCAATCGCCGTCACGCTACCAGACAAGCACGACTTGAGACCTGAATTTTGCGATTCAACGGCACCGGAAATGGCGGTCCATAACGTTTGGGCGAGAAAAATAGCCTATATTACACCCGGGATCGACATCCATAGACTTGGTTGGGAATCGAAACACATCCACTCTTGTCCCCGGTTTCATCATTTCGCTTCGTAGGGAAAATCATATGAGTGTTGCAGTTCAAACGGTCTGTACCCGGACTCGCAAGAGTTCGGCTGCGTTCGCCCTCGGTCTACTCCTGTCCGTGTCGTTTTCTTTGTCCTTCGCCCAAGACGAAAGCGTTCGGCCCGGCATGTCCTCGATCCATCATGCCATGGAGGGCTTCGTAGCGAGCAACGAAGTCGCAGGCGCTGTTACGCTGGTCTTGAACTCAGAAGCAACGCTTTACTTGGATGCAACCGGCTACACGGACCTCGCGACAAAGTCGCCCATGCGCGTCGACTCAATTCATTGGATTGCATCCATGTCCAAGCCGATCACGGCTGCTTGCGTGATGATGTTGGTGGACGAAAACAAGCTTGCACTGGAGGATTCCATCACGAAGCACTTGCCTGAAATGGCCAGCCTCAAACGAACAGACGGCTCGCCCGTTTCAATTACCATCGAACAATTGCTAAACCACACGTCGGGCATGAGCGAGATCGGCGACGGCAAAGCATATGCCGATTCAACCTTGGCTGCAGCCGCCCTGAAGTACGCGAGACTGCCTGTGCTGTTCCAACCCGGAAGCAAATGGCAATACAGTCAGACCGGCATCAATACGGCGGCTCTCATCGTGGAAGTCGTATCGGGAAAGTCGTTCGATGTTTTCGTAGACGAGCGATTGTGTAAGCCGCTCGGTATGAAGGACACGACGTTTTACCTCTCTGAATCTCAAATGACGCGGCTCGCCAAAAGCTATTCGAAGGAGTCGGATGGCTCCCTCAAAGAAGCCCAGATTCGATTGTTGTCTGGTAAGCAACCAACGGATCGTGATCGCTTGCCAGCGGCCAACGGTGGATTGTTTTCGACAGCGGGAGACTACGGCCGTTTTTGTCAAATGTTGCTGAACGCAGGCAAATGGCAAGGAAAGCAGATTTTGTCGCAAGGGTCTGTCGCACGTCTGAGCAAACCTACCACTGGCGAACTCAAGACAGGATTCACGGACGGCAACGCATGGGGAGTGGGATGTTGTGTTGTTCGTGAGCCGCAAGGTGTAAGCGAATCCCTTTCACCTGGCTCGTTTGGTCATGGCGGAGCGTACGGAACCCAAGCGTGGATCGATCCCATTAAGAAACGTTGTACCATCCTGATGGTTCAGCGTTCGAATTTTCCGAACGCCGACAATTCCGAAGTGCGAAAAACATTTCAAGCGATTGCCGCGAAGACATTGGACAAGAACTAGAAAAGGCAACTCGGGGGTAGTAAGCCCAGTGGCCTGGTTTGTTGTCGCCTTTCGCTCACGGGGCGGCAGTTTGACGGCCCTAAGGGCCTAAGGGGGCGAACGAGGATAGCCCAAGGCAACTCCCTGGGTTCGATGGTCAAGATCCTCCCAAGCCCTGAAAGCCTGAAAGGGCGGGACTATGGTTGTGCCGCCCCTTCAGCCCTTCAGGGCGTTTAGCTCTCCAGTTCGAATCGGGGCCCCCCCCCGCGTTGGCCGGAAATGCGAAAAGCCCTGGGAAAGCCAGGGATTTGCATCGGAAAGGACAGGACTCGAACAACCTACAAATTCCCTTGAGATCTCACATTTCGCACCCACGCGTGACGCGAAATACGACGCGCTCCGATTTCAAGCCTTTGAGACGACTCAAAACACCACCCATCGCTACCAACTCGCAAGTTGATGTAAGAACGCTTACACTCTCACGTCCGCTCTTGCTCTGCGAAATTCACAGGATGAAAAGGTTATGGTCACGTCGATTGAACTGTCAGGACAGGAACTAGCCGAACTACGTGAACTTACCGAGCAAAGTGATTCAACCGAAGCGATTCGAGTAGCGATGCGAGATTACATTCGCTACACCCGTCGAATGCGACTCAAGCAACTTTCCCGTCACGTTGAAATGATCGATAACTGGCGTCATCTAGAACAAACCGAGATCGGCGATCACAATAACGATCTCCCCAAGAGAATTGGTTTTGATCGATACTTGTATCTGGGTAGGGTTCGTCAATCGGAATCAGTCCAACGAGCGACGTACGGTCGATCCTTTGCTTGATGACGATCGTGCTGCAATCACAGGAATGATCTTGGCTGAGGTCTTGCAAGGATTCCGTCGAGATGAGCAGGCCGACTGGGTTGCCTCTTCACGCAAGGGATTGCATGACCTTGAACCAAGTTGGGACGACTGGCGGGTAGCCGCGAAACTTGGTCGACAGCTTGCTGCCAATGGACATCGCTTACCACTGACAGACCTCGTAATCGCGGCCATTGCAATACGGTTTGATTGTGCCAATCTCACAACAGATCCACATTTCGATCTCATCGTGGGGCTGAAACGCTTTCTACTGGCATGAAAGTGTTAATCACAAGGAGTTCATGCCAGCGGGAATCAAGATCAACCAGATCACTGCGGGGCGCGTTGTTTCTTGCTCGGAAATGACCCTGTCTCTGGCAAGAATTCTGACCATCGCAAGCAATGGATGGAATCCGAACTGCAGCCTCTTGCAAAGCACTTTGGGATCAATCTTCTTTGCTATGCCATTTTACCGAATCACTTTCATCTCGTTCTTCTTCGGTCAAGGCCTGATGTTGTAGCGGCCTGCGAGCGGACAAACATGGTGCAACGCCGGAGAGCGCAAAACCGATCTTGGATCGTAGGGTATTGATGCGGACGTTTGGTGTAAGCTGACGAGGGACTTTGGCAAGTTGTCTGCAACGGTGGCCGGCAAGCAGGTGATCGAATCAACTCTCAGTCGAAACCGCCATCAACGTTACAAGATACGCAATCTAGCGAGAGAGTTGCTAACGAGTTAGGAGAAAGGCACCAGCTCGAAACGCATCATCTGCATTTTGACACGACCAAATGTCGTTGCAAATTTGTCTGCCAAAAGCATGCCGAAAGGCATCCGCTTTGGTCCCAGGGACGTTGGTGTTCTTAAATTCTTGCTGGCAGACAATTTCATTTACGGATTAACTCTGAGGGGAAAAAAGTCGTAGCATGATCGTTTGTGTGCAGCCACCCATCTATATTCTCACGGCCTTTTTCTTCGTATCAACACGAGTGCAAAATGAGAACGCTGTGACGTCAGGTATCAAATTTCAAAAAGAAACGACCTTCAAATGATCATCTCTCCGAAGAACGAACAGAAATGACAACGAAGCACTATCTGCACGACATGAAAACAGAAAACTCCATTCGGATCAAAAATATCGGGGCGATTCTGCCTAGCCATGGACAAAGCCCCTTTCCGAAAATGCCTAACGAGAATGCAACGCCACAAAACTAAGCCTGAAATCTAACGAAATCAAAATCGGTCGACCGGCATAGATGGATGGCCCCATGAACCCAAGCCCAATGAGCCCACTGCCTTGGCGGGAAAGACTGTTGCTGAAAGCTCCAATCGCTACGCCAATACCTCATTTGAGATCACGCGAATCAACCGTGAATGGGCTCATGCACTCGCGAAACATCCTGCAGCTGCGTTTTGCCCTGGAACAAATTTGCGATTTCGTTGGGAAGCTGTCTTTTTGAGGCTCTCTGGCGAGCCTGCTGCGCTTCCACGACCAAAGTATTTTTTGAAATTCCATACCAAGTCGCACCACATTTGTCCCTCTATTCCAATCCTTGCAAGGATTGGAGCAAGATCTTTCGGAATGGCGGGTTTTTCTAAGCTGCCAACACGCTGGCGACCTGTCCAATCCAGAAGACTCAAGTAGTCGCCCAACTTCATCGACAGGAAGCCTTTGTCGCTTGCACGCACGCCACTATGGCTTGTTTGTGCTCCCGGTTTGCCCCGCTCGTTAAGTGTTAGCGGTGACAACCAAGCGTCCCTAAGGATGGATGGGCCTCGTTTCTTTTTGGCGGCAGAGCGTTTCTTGCGCAGATTATCCGGAGTCGTGGTTCGGCGGATTTTGCCCGCTTCCTGCGTCTCGATGGCAACCAAGTCCACGGCAGCGGATGGAATGGTGTTTCCCTTGAGGGCTTTGATACGATCGTAAGCGGACGTGTGAATGGATTCTTCTGGAGTCGAAGCCATTGCGGCACGGATCGGATTCAGGTCGACATACATGCTGCATGCCAAAAGACCGGCTTCGTCGGTAATGGCTTGTGCTTTGAAGCGACCTTCCCAAAAGTGGCCAGTTACATTGTCTTGGAAATTGGCGAGACGAGCGATGGGTTCGCAGAGCGCTTTCATAAACCAGGACGGATCGGACAAACGCAATCGAATCGCTTTGATTCGTTCGGCGTTATTGGCCAAAGTATCGACGGCGATTGTTGTGGGGTCAGCCAAATGTTCATCGATTCGCTGTCCGGGAAAAATACGGAGCCATCGCAGCGCGACATCCTGGTCTGACCATTCACAAGTAATGTCGGGTCGAGTCCGAGCGACGATATGGACGTGATTTGAGAGAATCGCATAGGAAAGGACGTCGATACCAAAGACGCAGGCGAGTCGTTCCATACGCGAGCGAATCCATTCCCTGCGATGGGAATAGTCTTTTCCGGTCGCTTCATCGAATCCAGCCAGAAAGGTCCTTCGCACGCAGCGCTGGATCAGGTGGACGATGCCGACTTCATTCGGATCAAACTGTTCAGCACGGGGTGTACGAGGCATTTCAAATCTCCTTTTTGACAACTTTAACGTCAGAAACTCGCCTTGTCAAGGTAGGTGCCTGGCACTTAATTATGCTGTGGTCTGACCATTCACAAGTAATGTCGGGTCGAGTCCGAGCGACGATATGGAGGTGATTTGAGAGAATCGCGTAGGACAGGACGTCGATACCAAAGACGCAGGCGAGTCGTTCCATACGAGAGCGAATCCATTCCCTGCGATGGGAATAGTCTTTTCCGGTGGCTTCATCGAATCCAGCCAGAAAGGTCCTTCGAACGCAACGCTGGAT
>CAMBSL010000072.1 GCA_945870455.1 Pirellula staleyi DSM 6068
TAGACGAGCAAAAGCAACCTGTCGAAGTCACTTTGCTTGACGGTTCCAGGGCGTTCGGAGATAAGATCGTCGGAAATAGCAGTGGATGGAAGCTGTTGAATTCTAGCGGTCAAGAAATTGCGTTCGCGCCAAAATCGATGCGGGCTGCACGACTTAAAACGATCCCAAGGGAGCTCGCAGACGCTTGGCAGACGGCGGTCAAGGAGCTGGCCGAGACGGATGCCGTGATTGTTTTGAGAGCGGGAGAATCCATCGACCGAATCAATGGGATCATTGTACAAGTACAAGAATCCAACGTATCCTTCGAACTGGATGGCCAGCAGATCGAGATTCCCATAGAAAAATTGGTCGGGTTAGTATGGTTCCAAAGAGCAACCGAGCGTACACGGCCAGCCATTGAGATCACCACCACCAATCATTCCGTCTGGATGGCTGAATCCTTTAGTGTGAAGTCGAGCGTCCTGGAATTGACTTCACCATTGGGTCAAACGATTTCGTTGCCGCTCTCCAAGATTTCAAGCATCAATTACTCGTCATCCAATATTCGGTGGCTATCGGAGTTGGAGATTATCGAAGCAACAGCAGCCAAGAGAATTGACTTCAAGTCGTCGATCCCAAGTCTTGAACGCTCGCTCGCTCCTCGTTTTGTCGTGAATGGCCGAACTCCAACTGCCGCCTCTCCTTCAGGGGACAAAGATCTATATTTCCCTAGTCCAGGACGATTTGTGTTTCGAGCGCCCGAGGGATTTACCACATTTCAATGTCAAGTGCAACGAACGGACGAGGGAACGCAACGAACGGATCTTTCGATCGAGGTTTGGCAAGATGATCAACGCATTTCTCAACAAGCGTTTGCGTTCGATCAGGACGCCATCGAAGTCAAGGTTCCCATTCAAGCTGGGAAGAAAGTGATACTCTCGGTAGCTTGCGAGTCGAAGCTCATGATAGGAACGGAAGTCCAATGGAAACAACCAATACTAAAACGATAAGTAGTAGGCGTATGAACCGAGCCGATGCCTCATGGATATTCTTTGGATTGGTTGCGGCCTGGACTAGTTCGAACCCATCGTTACTCGCCCAGGAACGCGAAGCGCCAACGCCGAGTCAAGTGGTTCTTGACGCCCAACAGCAGCGCATCGAGTCCATGCGCAAGGCGTCTCGTGCAACGGTCGCTGTTTACGGGACCGACGGACAGGGGGGCGGAAGTGGCGTTTGCATCTCAGCGGATGGCTACGTTCTGACGAATTTTCACGTTTCAAGCCCGTTCGGTCATCGAATGCGTTGCGGTTTGAACGACGGCAAGATGTACGAAAGTGTGGTTGCGGGCATCGACCCGACCGGCGATTTGGCGGTGCTAAAAATGGTGGGCCGCGATGATTTCCCTGTTGCCGAAATTGGCAACAGCGATGAAGTTCGCATTGGCCAATGGTGCTTCGCTGCTGGTAATCCGTTTGTGCTCGCAACCAATCTACAGCCGACCATCACGTACGGATTGATTAGCGGTGTGCGACGGTATCAATATCCGAGCGGTACCATTCTGGAATACAGCGATTGCATTCAAACCGACGCAGCCATCAACCCAGGCAATTCAGGAGGGCCACTTTTCAATATGCGTGGTGAGTTGATTGGCATCAACGGGCGATGTTCCTTTGAAAAACGGGGGCGAGTCAACGTTGGAGTCGGATATGCAATTTCCATCAAACAGGCCTTGAATTTTCTGTGGCAATTGAAATCGGGACGGGTCGTAGATCATGCTACATTAGGCTTCACGGTTGCGACGGACACCAATGGGAAAGTCACTGTTTCCAATATTTTGGAGAGCAGCGACGCCTTTCGACGCGGAATTCATTATGGCGATGAGATTCTCAAGCTGGGCGATCGCGAGATAAGCACGACCAACCAGTTAAAAAATATTCTGGGAATCTATCCGGACCAATGGCGAATTCCGATTCGATATCGCAACGACGATGGTATCGTCGACACGTTCGTCCGTTTGCAGAACTTGCATTTGCCCAGCGAACTTGAGGAAATCATTAAAGGTGAGTCGCCACAAAAAGGGCCACCACCACAACGCAAGCCCGGTGATCCCGAAATACCGCCACCCGACGAAAAAGCAGAATCACTTAAGCAAAACAAAGGTGCCAAGATAGATTCGCTGGCGGATCTCTACGTCGAAAAACGTGGCTATTCGAATTATTACTTCAATCGATTCGAAATCGATCGAATACTCAGTTTGCGATCCAACCAAGGCAATTGGGCCGAAAGCTCCGAAAGTTGGAAAATCTCAGGCGAAGTGCCCCGAGAGAATTTGACAGTCGAAATCATGCTTTCCGACACGACCCTAGCATTTCGAATGGGTGACCAGTCCGAAACGGTTCACCCTCGACAGGGTTGGCCCCAATGGATCAAGCAACGCTCCTCGATCGGCGTAGCGATGGGGATGCGTATTTGGCAAGAATGGAATCGTCGCGGCCCTCGATTGATGGGAGACGCAATTTATCTTGGGCGGAATCCGATCGTCGGACGAGAGGGCCTCTATGACGTCACTCGTATCACGGTCAGCGATTTCGATGTGCTCGTGTACACCTCGCCTGACACCGGATTGATCGAAGTCCTCGAAATCTTTTCGGACAACCAAACCGATCCCGTGGAATTGTACTTCGATAAATACGAGACGATCGACGGAAGAGCTTCACCAAAATGGATACGCTTGGTGTACGGTTTAGAAACGCAGTTCCTCGTTTCCATCAATGCCATCCAAATCCAGGATGGTCAAGGAGGCAAAGACCTCTAATGAACTCTTTCAATCATGTGATCGGTTCGGTTTTTCAAGGGTCAACATACCTGCTGCTTCTCTTTTTTGCCAGCAACTGCACACGAGCTTCCGATCAAGGACGGGACCCGAGTACCGTTATCAACAATGAAGCCGTAATTGCCACGAGCCAAGAGAAGGTCGTGAAGCTGTATGGTGCAGGTGGAGTCAAAGGACTTGAGAGTTATCAAAGTGGAATTATCATCGACAACTCTGGGCACATATTGACCAGTTGGAGTACGGTACTGGACGTCAACAAAGTCCGCGTAGTTACGTTCGATGGGCGTCGTCTCGACGCAACAGTCGTTGGAATGGATCCGCAAAACGAACTTGCGGTTCTGAAAGTCGACGATGCAGGCTTGGTAGGATTTGATTTGACGATTGCTAGCGCGGCGACAACGGGTCAGCGCGTCTTTGCGATCAGCAATTTGTTCGGTATCGCTGCCGGCAACGAGTCCTGCAGTGCACAAAAAGGGGTCATCATGGCGACGACTCCCCTCACGACTCGTCGCGGAAAAATCAAGTCGCTTTATCAAGGCCGCGTTTATGTGTTGGATGTCATGACGAACAATCCAGGTGCATCGGGGGGTGCGTTGGTCGATTTGAAAGGACATCTAGTCGGCATGATCGGCAAAGAAATTCGGGATGAGCAAGCGGGCATTTGGCTCAACTATGCTCTTCCGATGGACGTGGTAAAAGCGTCGGTCGAACGCATTTTGTCCGGCACGACGTCCATGCAAGAAAGCAGTCTCAAAGCCGTCGCACAGCCTCATCGTCCATCTGACATCGGCATCACCTTGATCCCAGATGTATTGGCCAAGACTCCGCCGTTCGTCGATCAAGTGCGAGAAGGGTCGGCAGCTCTTCGATGTGGATTGCAGACCAACGACCTTATCCTACTGCTAAACGATCAACGCGTTGATTCTCGAAAAAGCCTCGAGAAAATGCTTTCAACCATCAATCGGGCTGATTCTTTCTATTTGCTAGTCCAACGTGGACAGGAATTGATTCGTATCCATGTTCGACCTTAGACCCTTGTTCGCCCATCTAATGCTGATCGTCGGCGGTTCGTTCGCTTCGGGAATCGGACCATCGGACGACCCTCCCTTGGACGAATTGGAACAGCAAGCTTTTCAGGCTGCGGCCGATTATGCGCAAGACTGCGTTGTTCAGGTAGAGACGTTTGGTGGCCGCGAGATCGTCAATCAGCAACTGATCGCGTCCGGCCCTTCGACGGGAACAGTATTGACCTCCGATGGATGGATCGTGACAAGTATTTTTCAGTTTCGTGGACAGCCTGCGTCCATAACGGTCGTATTGCCGGACGAGCAACGCAAAGCGGCCAAGCTTGTCGCTCGCGACCATAGTCGCGAGCTCGCTCTCTTGAAAATCGACACAGACAAGCCACTGAAGGCGGCGTCCGTTAGTTCAAAATCCGAGTGGCAGGTCGGTCAATGGGCGATCGCCATGGGGAAGACATTTGATTTCAAAGTCGCAAGTCGCAGCTTAGGCATTTTGAGTGCACAAGGTCGTATTTTCAACAAAGCCATTCAAACCGATGCCAAGATATCACCGCAGAATTACGGCGGCCCTTTGATCGATTTACGCGGGAACGTCATGGGTATTTTAACGCCCATCAATCCAGGTATCGCCACGGAGGGGGAAGTGGAACAGTGGTACGATTCGGGCGTTGGATTTGCGATACCTTTGGCTGATATTTTGGAACGACTCCCCAGATTGCAGCGTGGCGAAGATATTTATCAAGGTCGGGCTGGGTTTCGAACTCAGAGCCCAGACGAGTTCGCACCGGAGATCGTGCTCAGTGGGGTCACGCCAGGTTCGCCAGCTGCCAAAGCAGGCATGAAATCAGGCGATCGGATTGTGGGAGCGGGAAAGAGTCGTGAAAGCGTACGGCCTGTTGCGATGCACTCGGAACTCAAGCACGTGATGGGAACCGTGGACGCAGAACAAAGTATGGTTTTCGAAATCGAACGCGAAGGAACAAAAAGCCAATTTGAATTCGCTCTTGTGAAGGAACTGCCGATCTATCGAGAGCCCTATTTGGGAACCATCATCGATCCGACAAGCCCTTCGGCCGAGCCGCGCGTCGTCGCCGTCGTTCCGAATTCGCCGGCAGCTAAAGCAGGAATCGAAGTTGGCGAGACGATAGTAAGTTTGGCTGAATTGCCATTCGACGAAAAGAATCAGTTGGATAGTCGGTTGGCGTTTCTGGACTACCGGGAACCCGTCCGATTGCAGCTTCGGAAAGGTAACGAGGCAGTTCGAACGGTATCGGTCGCGTTGGAGACACAACCTGACAAGGACTTTGAATGGACCTCGCTCAAGGTGGACTCACCTCAGAATCCAGCCGAAGTGCAGGGAGCCAGAGGAACGATTCAGTTGCCCCTTGGAGATGTCAAGAACAAAGCCTTCGCTATTGTTCCATCGAGTTATGTAAACGAAATACCCCACGGCTTGTTAATCGTGTTTGCAGAGGCAGGTGTACAAGACCAAAAGATCTGGACCGACGCCTGGGAAGTTTTCGCGCGTGAGAATCGTTGGATTGTTGTCGTGGCTCAATCTTCGGACGAAAAGGCGTGGTCGTTTGAAGAAGTGGAAATTGCGACTCGACTGCGCTCGTATATGTCAACAACGTATAAGATCGATCGACGGCGGATTTGTGTCGGAGGCATTTCCTCCGGGATGTTACCCGCGTATATTTCGGCCACGCAAGGGACCGAAGTCTATCGAGGCGTTTGGCTCTGCAATCTCAAGATTTCACCGCGAGTGCGCGTTCCGCCTGCAGAGCCGCTCAAGGCATTGCATTTCTTTCTCAATGGTACCGATCCTTCTCTCAACCCGTTCGCTGAATTGGCACAGAAGAGCGGCCACACCGTTGCTTTTCACGCTGAGGAAATGTCGGCTGTGAAGATGATCGATTCGCAAGTGCTCGGCAAGCTGCAACGTTGGATGCGACTCTTGGAGGCCTATTGATGCCTCAGGACAAGCCCAATGCTCCGCAAAAGCCCAGCGCTCCGCAAAAGCCCAGCGCTCCGCAAAAACCCAGTGCTCCGCAAAAACCCAGTGCTCCGCAAAAACCCAGTGCTCCGCAAAAACCCAGTGCTCCGCAAAAACCCAGTGCTCCGCAAAAACCCGGCGCGCCGCAAAACCGAAAGCCCCACTCTAACGCTAGAAATGACAAGAGCAAAGCCGGCTCGCCGAGCGACTTAGCTCATGTCCGTTGGATTGCATTGACCTTGTCGATCGCCTTGATTGCAATTTCTTTAGCCTTGAGGTTACAACCCTCGTTGATACCCAAAGGCTCCGCTTTGGCCTCGGATATGTTCGGCAAAGTTGGAATTGTTTTGATGTGCGTTTGGCTGGCTTGGCCTGCGTTGGAAGCATTGTGGCGAGCGCCGAGCGGAATCGCGTTGGTGATGGCTTCTTTGGTCGTCTTAGTACTCTTCATTTATAGGCCAAGGACCATTTACGTGACGGGGCCGTTCATAGCCATCGCAGCGGGACTCGCAATACTCCTGGGCTGGGTCAGGAATTTCAATAAGTGAATAGAAACAGCCTACCCAAGTCAAAGTAATAGGCACATTCCATGTGCCGTCCACCTGGAATCCCGTTAAAAGCTCGACTGCGAACTGCACGGCGGAGCGTGCCTGCACCTTTTGTCGGCTGTATTTGAAAAGGAATTTCAATAAGTGACAGGCAACGCAGTGAAGCGTTTGCGTCAACGAAAACATAGGGGTAGGGTTTCGTTAGGCTCCTCTCTCGGGACGATTCGAGTCCAGCAGGAAAGGGCACTAATATTGACTCGTCGCAGTTGGTAATGCTAGGAGTTGGGGCGGCTATTGCGAACACACAACTCGATGCATAGCTTCAATCACACTTTCGGTCCGGCGTTCTCAATTCCTCGGTGGATCAAAACGCGACAGGCTCCGCTTCCGCCTGGACCCTTACGCCACTAACGACGACGAACGGCTCTGGAATCGCAGCCGAATATCGCTGGTAAGGACCTCACACCACGGGATTTAGTTCATAGGTACGAGAGGAATTGTCGCCAGACAAATGATTCGACTGCGCGATGCTGTAGAGCTTCTGCCCGAAGGCGGTGGGGTAGTTGCCCGTGATGCACGCTTGACACAGGTGCGACGCGGGCAGATCGATGGCTTTGGCAATGGATTCAATAGGAAGATACCTCAGTGAATCGCAACCGAGGAGTTCGGCCATTCGATCTTGGCCTTCGTCGGTCAAGATGCCGTTTTCCAAGAATTTAGGGGCAAACAATTCGTCGATGGTTGACATGTCGATCCCATAAAAACAGGGTGCCACGATTGGCGGACATGCAACGCGGACGTGTATTTCCTTGGCGCCACCCATATCTCGAATTCGGCTCAGCAAGACTTTCATGGTCGTTGAGCGAACGATCGAGTCCTCGACCAGAATCACACGTTTGCCCTCGAGCACTTCTCGCAAGGGCGTGTACTTCAACGAGGCTTTTGCCTTGCGAGCACGTCCACCCTCGATAAACGTTCGACCGCTATAACGATTTCGAATCAAACCTTCGCGACTTGGGATGCGCAAGCGGTGTGCCATCGCATCCGCCGCTGCTTTGCTGGTGTCAGGGACGGGGACGATAATGGTATCGTTGTCGAGCGGGATTGTGTTCCTGGCCAGTTCGATGCGTGCCAGCTCTTCTCCCAATCTTGTTCGTGAGAGATACACGCTTCGGTCGTCCAGCGTGCTGGCAACGTTCGCGAAATAGACCCATTCAAAGAAGCAGTGAGCTGGTGGTTTGACTTCGCAGAATTGCTCAATACGCATTCCATCTGGCGTAACGAGCACTGCGCTTCCAGGTGGGACGGATTTGATATCTGCACGATCGAAGCCCAGATTGAGCAGAGCAACGCTCTCGCTGGCCGCCGCGAACAGTGCTCCATCCATAGCATAACAGAGCGGTTTGATACCGAGTGGGTCACGAGCCAACAAGAGTTCGCCGCGTGCATTGAGCAGCGCCAACGAGTAGGCTCCGTCAAAATTCTTGGCTGCGGCGGCAAAGACATCGATCAAGTTGCGGTTGGCCGGACCGGAAGTGAGCTCTCGGCCTATCTCGTGCATGATGATTTCGGTGTCGGTATCCCGTGCAAGGTGATGCTCACCTTCGCGAGTCAGTTTTTCCTTCAGTTCTTTGTAGTTGGCGAGTTGGCCGTTGAAGCAGAAACTGAACCACTTGTTCTTGTGGATGTGCTGGCGTTCAAATGGCTGAGCATAGCTGCGATCATCTTGCCCACAAGTCGCATAGCGAACGTGGCCGATCGCAGCGCGACCGGCGTACTGTTCCATGATGGCTTCGCTTTTACCGCGATGGGACAAACGGAATACTTCGCTGACTGTGCCGATATCCTTCATCGTATCGAGCAACAACGAACGATTTGGATTGAAGCTGGTCATACCGGCTGCAAGCTGTCCGCGGTTTTGAATGTCCTGAAGCATGCGAGGAAGCAACGAGGAGATTGCCTCCCTCCCACCCTCAAGGCATAAAGAACTTTCGTCGCCAGTTGGCAGGTGATAGATTGCGGCAACACCGCACTCGTGGTTCAGTTCGGCCATAGGTCCAAATCAATCTTCGGATGCGTTTAGATCGGAGTGAGTATCCACCAGGACTCGTATTGCATGGTATCCGAACTCACCCCTCCCCGAAACCGCTATTCGGAAACGTTAAGTTTAACTTAAACTATTCCAGCTTTTTTGTGTCGGAGTAACCGAATCGATCTAGCCATGCGTAGTCTACTTCGGATTCCTCTGTTCGACCTAAATCATCCAAAATACATGCGCGATGAAATCGCAGTACCGCGATCTTTTTTGCGAGCGAATCGACGGCGTTTCGATTGGACAGGGGAAATCGTTTTCGTATCATGGCCAGCGGATCCTCAACTTTTTCAACCCCTACTTTTGAATCGACGGATTCCGGCTCGACGGGAGGATTTTCAACGGAGGACGGCTGCGTTGTGGTGTCGGGTTCGAACAGTTGGCAAAAATCCTTGCCATCCTTTTCGTTGGAGAATTCTTTTTTGAGCATCTCGTAGCTTTGAGAAATACTTTCGTTAACAAACTTGATCGCGACTTCGTTTCGGTTTAAGCCGTGCAAGACCCACGCTTTGGTGTCCAAGAATTCAGGAACATTTGGATTGGCTGCAACGGCGGCATTGATTTCCTCCAACGCAATGTCGAGTTCCTTCATTTGCAAGGAGCGGAAATAGGCCAACTCGTTGTTGGCGACCGAGGACCGCTTCTCTAATGGTGGAAAACATGTTTGTAAGATGTCAACAGCCAAATCCGTATGTTTATTCGTCCTAAAAAGCTCGGCAACAATCCTAGCAGCATATGTTTTACGATCGTCTTCCAGCTTGGGAATGGCGGCAATTGCTTCGTCAAATAGTGCCGAAACAGCGAGGGCGTCGGCCTTCTCCTTGCCAAAAACCAATTTAAAACGCAAAATCCAAAACTCAGGGTCACCGGCGATTTCGTTCGATGCACTTAAGGCTTTTACGAGTGTTTCTTCAGCTTGATCCGGCTGTTCGTTTTCATACTCGTTGGCCGCTTGGGCCAGCATCCAGCGAGCATAGGAGGCTGGTCCAAAGAATCCGGTGCATAGCGGACCAAAGGCAATAGCAGAGGTTGCTAGGACAACAAACAAAGTTAAGTAATTTCGCATGGTACGGCTGATAGCTTCGGAATCGTCTTGAACGAACGTCGATTGGGTCAGTGAGAAACGGGAAACCTTTCGCAACCCGCTCTTGCCTGCTACGATCTCACACAGAATACTACTACGCAACCAACCAACATTGGGATTGATCCGATGCCACTATTCGAGATCGAAACAGATTCTCACATATTTATTACTTGGGCGAAAGACGAGCCAGCGGCCCGCGAGGTACTTCGCGAGGCATATCCAACAGACCAAATCGCGCGAATCACGAAGCGCCCTCGTGATTCCTGGGTCATTTCCAAAGCGGCCTTGGGTGCGACTGGGCGAAGCCTTGCTATTTGTTCGATCGCTCGAGAATGTCTATCGAAGTCTTCGGGTGACAAATTGCAAGCCATACGGCTTTATATGTCTGAGACAGGCTCGGACCTTGAAAAAGCTCGCCGTATCATCGAATCCAACATGGTAATGGGTTGGTAATATGACAATGTCCACCAGTTCACGTACGCGAAGTCACGATGCATTCCGTAAAGCCAGGCGACTGATTCCGGGTGGTGTTAATTCACCCGCCCGCGCTTTTCATGCGGTAGGGGGGGAGCCGATTTTTATGGCCCGCGGCGCCGGCCAATTCCTCTACGACATAGATGACAATCGGTATCTCGATTACATCGGATCTTGGGGGCCCATGATTTTGGGCCACGCACATCCGCAAGTCATCGAAGCGATCCAGCAAGCTGCCGCCCGAGGAACCTCGTTCGGTGCGCCAACCGAAAATGAGTCAAGACTTGCAGAACTCATCATGCAGGCAGTCCCTAGCGTTGAGCGAGTGCGATTGGTGAACAGCGGCACCGAAGCCACGATGAGCGCAATCCGTGTTGCTCGCGGCGCGACAGGGCGCGAAAAGGTCATTAAATTCTCAGGCTGTTACCACGGCCACGTTGACTCGTTGTTGGTATCAGCCGGTTCCGCCGCAGCGACCCTCGGCGTGCCTGACTCGCCCGGCGTTACGATCGGTACGTCCAAGGACACGATTGTATTGAACTATAACGACCCATGTGCCGTCAGCGAAGCCTTTCGAATGCACCCCAAGGATATAGCGGCCGTTATTCTCGAACCGATTGTAGGGAACATGGGAACCGTTTTGCCCACCCACGAGTTTCTTAGATCGCTACGCAATGAGACCAGCAAGTACGGTGCGGTTCTCATCTTTGATGAAGTGATGACAGGCTTTCGTGTTGCTTACGGTGGTGCTCAGAGCTTGTTCGGAATCGAACCGGACTTAACGACGTTAGGCAAGATTGTTGGCGGTGGCTTGCCATTGGCTGCATACGGCGGCAAAGCGGACATTATGGACAATGTCATGCCAGCCGGAAAAGTTTATCAGGCAGGCACGCTCGCGGGAAACCCGTTGGCGACCGCAGCCGGTGCGGCCACACTCGAGATTTTGCGAGATGATCCGCCGTATGAATACCTGGAATCTCAAGCTTCGAGACTCGCTAGCGGGCTTCTCAATGCGGCGATTTCAGTCGGTTTTCCAGCGCAGATGCAACGCATGGGCAGCATGATGACTCTTTTTTTCAACGACGCACCGGTGACTGATTGGCCGACCGCCAATCGATCGAATCGGGAGCGATTTGCGAGTTACTTTTGGGGATTGATCGAACATGGGGTGTACATGCCATGCAGTCAATTTGAGGCGTTATTCTTCTCACGGACCCACCGCCCCGAGGACATTGAATTTACGATTGAGGCCGCCGAAAAAGTCTTGTTGCAAATGGCCGAATCGGGAAAAGGCTGACAGTCTGCCGCTTGCCTTAATGGAAGCTGCGAAGTTATTTTCAAGGTCGCTCTGCGTTGATCCGATTCATAACTATAATCACGATGACTCGTCGTCTTGTGACGAGCGCTAATGGCTGGTGATGAACTCAAGGCTTCGAGGTGATAGTATGGCAATGGAAAATTATACGCGGTATCAACAATCAATAATCCGCAATCACTACAAGAATCAAGACAACGTCTCGCTCCAACGAGCCCAAGAATTGCTGACCGATCTCTATTTGACCGAAGGAAAAAAGAAGGAAAAGGTTTGGGATAGCCTTTTTAATCATCTTGAAAAAATCGGCATACCTGCGGATCAGATTGCCCATCTAAAAGAAGCCAAGAATCCGGAACTCGTGGCTAAGATCATTGAGAAGAAACTGTAAGCACATCCTCAACTGCTTTTCAACCCAATGAGCCGTTGGGCGCTAGCCCCGGTTTTCCAATTGCTCGACATTCGTCGAGAACTGGGGGTTATCGCCCTTCGGCACTCAGTCTGTTTCACTCGAAGACTCATACCGCTGTGCTTGGCTCGCGTCTCTCCGCTCGCTTTTTACAAAGCCAATAGTTCGGCGACTTTGGATTCTATCTTGGGCCCGCGGACGTGAATTCCCGCCACATTCCCATCCTTGCCAATGATTGCGATAAATGGAATGGCGGAGATTCCAATCGCTTTTGCAATGGCGGTTTGGAAACCCCTTTCGTCGGGCTTATCTGAATTCGAAACGTAGGTTTTCCAAAGAGGCTTTCGCGATTTCAGAAACACGTCCAAATCCTCGCGGTTTTCATCTAAGTTGATGCTAATGACTTCAAAGCCATCTTTGTTTTTGGCGGAAAACACTTTTTCGATGTTTGGAATCTCTTGAATGCATGGACCGCACCAAGAAGCCCAAAAATCCACCAAGACAACTTTGCCCTTGTAGCTCTCCAAATCGATCGGCTTGCCTTCTGTGTCGACGAGCGCACTCAGGTCTAGCGGTTTGTTGGTAATTCCAAGGCGCTTTTGAAACTGCTCACAATTAAGTGCCAATTCCGCCCGCGCTTCACCATTTTTGACGTTTTCGATTTGTGTTTGGGCAACGTCAATCATTTCTTTGGCGAGGAGTGGCTGATCTGAATACTCAAGCTGAATCGCTGCCTGGACAAGGAAGAACGAAGTCCATGGCGATGGAATCTTGTTCATCAACGCATTGATCGATTCTTTTGCTTGGGCGGGATCGATAGGTGCCGAGGGACCTGGTTGCATCAGGCCAACGATATCCTTCATCTCGGTCGTGCGTTGCGCGTGAAGCTGCCATGCATTCAGAGCGAGTTGGGGTTCGTCATGATTGCGGAACGCCTCCTCAACCTTTTTCGCCAACTGCAATGCAAGGTCTTTCTCGTCGTGTCGGTCCAGGTTGTCGATCGCTTGAGCGACAGCGGTCAGGATAGAGGGATTGAGCGGTGTGCCACTAGATAGAACAATTTCGGCATTCCTGATTACGTCGTCAGCCTTCGCCGTGCCATTCTCATAATCCCTGTTCGATAAGTTGAGCGAGATCGACTTGGCCTTTCCCGCGACCCGCGGGTCGGTACTTCCTGATTCCTGTTCGGCCAGGACTCGCAAATCATCGGACGCAGCCACGTCTCCGAAGCTTGCCATGGTCTCAAGCGACTCCAACTTGCCGAGGGTCGCAGCGACTTTTTCGTCTGCTGTGACTGCCAATTTACCCAACATATCCGAGGCTTGCACCTTCATGCGCGAAAGTTCCATTCCACGGTCCAACAACACATCGATAGGCACCAGCTTGCGACGGCCGTCGGCTATTAGTTCTCGCATCGCACGCGTGCTTTTCTCGAGAAACTGAACCAAGGATGCGGAATCCTTCAGTTCCCCGAGCTTGAGTTTCATATACTCCTTGGCAGCAATCTGGGGATCCAGTTTGCCAGGCTCATACGTTGGAACCGCCGGCGCGATAGAAATTCCTGAAGGACCAACTTGATCCGCGATAGGAATTCCTTCGGCAGGCTTTTGTTCCTTCGCCGGTGTCGATAACTTCGTTTTGTCGGACGGAAGATAACCACTTGTTTCGGCGGAAATTTCTTTTGGTTCAGCCGGACCACAACCGGTGAGGGCTTGGGTCGCAGCGAGTGCTAGCAAAAGCAATATTCGCGTGTCTACGCTAGGATTTTGCGGCAGACCTCCGTTTGGTCCAAAGTTCAATGTCACGATCGGTTATCCCCCAAGACTCAAAAAGTGTGAATGGAGTTACTTTGACCGATCTAGACGATAGTTGCAAGTACGACAACTAGGAAACGGAGGGTCGCCAACGATCTTCCAACCCATCGGTTGAGCCAATTTGAATCGCATTCATCGAGGCAGTCCTGGGCGTTGTATCACGGATCTGTTGGCTGTCGTCTTGCAATTGTTTGAAGTGGGTAAGGCAGTCGTATCCCCAAAGGAATGCGACAACGACGGCGGAAATCATTCCCACAAACGACATATTCAGAACGAGGCCATTGAGCAAAAAAATTGCAACTGCAGAGAATACAGCCACACCGGTTACCGCGAGTTTGAAGAAAAATGCGGAATTTATTCTTCGGTTATCGCTTCGAGATAGAGCTCGGCGCGCGTTTGAATTTGCCAACTCGCGCAATGCGTCCAATTCATCGCGATGTTCTGGAGCGTGTTGCCTCGGAACAAAGGACTCGTTTGTCAGGGGCTCGGCGACGAGTCGTTTGGAAACAACATCGCTGGAAACCACGCCCACGGAAGGGACAGTGTGAGACGCAGCTGGACCCGTAATCTCGGCTGCGCGAGACGTTTTTGAAGGCGGTAAAGTAGGTTGAGCAGCAGGCAAATGATCGGTACCCCGAACCCGATGCAGCAGTCGCTGCATGTACTCCTCTATCGATTCTTCTTCGTCAGTTCCAGAGTTTTCATTGTACGGAGGGGGTGTGTAGGCGATAACCATTTCCTCGTTGGAGATCGCCTCAGTCTCGGATTCGGGAGTTACGATCTCTTCTTGCTGGGTTTCGTCATTCATGAACCAGGCGGGAAGCGCACTAGGAACTGGTTTTCGATCGTCTTCATCGATTGCGTTTTTCTCAATTGTCCTGCCGAAGATCGGTTCAACTACTTGCACATAACCTGATGGTTCAGCACGCTCATCCCTTGATTCTGCAAAGTGTGCAAAAGACGGTTCGAGATCAGGCGGGAATCCAGCCTTCTCGAATGGTTCGGCGATTGCAGGCTCTAGGCCGTATTGGAACCGGGCTTCCATTGAGGATTGCACACCCCTGGCTTGTTCTAGTAGAGCGTTGAGCGAGTTCGTGTGCTGGCTACTGGTTTCCGTGAATCGATGGAGCTGTTCGTCGATGGCACCCAATCGCCCCGCGAATTGCTCGGCTAGGTCCGAAAAAAGAGACTGTTGAACTTCCGACTGATTTTGGATTTGGCCACTCAAGGATGAGAACCACCTGGTGCCAAACGCGTCAATCTCGGTCGAAACTGCACTTTCGATAGATTCCCGCGATTGTTTCGATTCGAATGCGAGCGATTCTTGGACTCTCTCGAACGCTTCTCGCAGCGACAAGAGAAGTCTTTCGATAGAAGCCAAATTCGCCGATAGATCGATTGCATAGGGAGTGGCCATTACGGCAATCGATGGATGCACGACCAGTCGACAATCTCCGATCAAGATCTCGGTCGGATGATCTATGAGCCATTCACGAACGTTGCGATTCGCGATTTGAATGGGTGCAAAGGCCCTTAAAAGTGTGTGTTTTTTGCCGAAAACAAGGGTTGCATGGAGCGGAGCGGCTACCTTAGCATCCAGTTGAACGGAGCATTCAGGCCCGGAACCCAAAGTACACTTTGGGGATTGAATCCGCCAAGATCGCAAGACTTCACCCGACCCACCGATCATGTCTATTTGCCCGATTGCAGCATCGAGACCGACGTGCGGATTTTGGGTTGGAAGGGTTAGAATCTGAGTGTGCATTTACTTGTTTTTGGTAAAACAATCGGTGATTCGTAGAAAAGCCGCCAATTGGATGTATCGTCCTTTCAACTTTCAAACCATTGCGGAAATGCGAAAACCTCGGATTTTGCTTAATTAAATGGACTGGACATTTGAATCCAGAAGCAAATTAGGGGAAAAATCTGGATTTTATCTTCGAATCAAGCACACAAAGAAAATTTCGCAAATCCTTTAGCGTCAATATTTTGCGGCGCGGAATCCGTGGAGCGTTTACCTGTTCAACTAAAAAATTTGAGTTGGCAAGCGCAAAAAACGAACACTCTTTGCCGGATTGCGTACTATAGTTGCATGCGCTCGATACCCTCCAATTGGGGGCAGCGTTAGTTTTAGCCCTGCGGAAATGCAATCATGTCAAGAAAAGAAGCACTGAACAAGTTACGAGACGTATTGCTGCTTCGTCGCGAAGCACTTCGCAAAGCGTTGGACGGCGACTTGAGTATGCTTCAGTCCTTTTCCCAAGAGGGTGGGGACGTGATGGATGCCGCGATGGATACGGCTCAAGATGAAATTAGCAGCCAGCTGGTTGAGGTCGAAAGCCGGGAGCTTTCACAAATTGAGGACGCTTTGAATCGACTTCGAAGTGGGCATTACGGCGATTGCGAGAATTGCAACAAGGCAATTCCATTAGCCCGCTTGCAGGCGGTACCCTACGCAACACTGTGCATTGAATGCGCGAGGAAGCAAGAGAAATACGCGCCGCGTCTCTCGACCGGCATAGGTGATTCGTCACAAGCGTCCAACGCTTCCCTCTAAGGCGTTCGGCAGATCAGACTGCACCCGAGGTGTCCAACGTGTCAGCAAGGAACCGCGGGTTATTTGGGATTCGATTGGCTCGGTATTTCAACATGATCGGCAGATGCCGATTTGGGATTGAGATGAATCCAATCGTCACTCGCCATCCGATCCGAAATCGAGGGGTCAAGAGAGAGCGTTGCCTCCGATGGAATGCACCGCACTACATTCATGGCCCAACCCTCATTGGCCCGCTGAAGGGCGGGAGTCTCATTGCTTCCCAATATTTCTCCTAGAGGGATAGCGATTTCGGAAGCCCACGATGAGTTGTCGTTTGACATTGCTATGTGCCAAGTCGGATTCCAAAAAGCCATGTCGTTACATGCATCGCTTGTTTCGCCCGACGACGACCAACTGAACTCAAACCAACTTGCATAGTCACGATCTATATCTAGACGCAGCTTGAAGTGGTCACTTTCGTGAGTGATACTGTCTCTTCGTTTTTCCTTCCGAAGTGGAATCGGCTGAACCTTGGCTGACTTGATTAGAGGCGACCGGCTAAACAAGTACAGATAATCGTTGTCTCGGGCAAATCGAATGGTCGTCCGGTTGCCCGTCGTTTGTGTCCATGGATCTCTCAGCTCAAACTCCGTTGCAGTCGACCAAAAAATTTCGTCGTCTTTTCCGTCTAGAAACGGGGGTTTATCCACCCAGGCCAAGCGAGCGATCGGCTTGGCCATGGATTGCATTGGCATCGGTGCACCCTTTAGTTCGTTAGTTTTGCTTAGCGAACGTTCTGCTTCCGCGACTCGCGTCCACGATGTGACCTGGTTAGACAGGATTGGCCAAAATTCGGAAGGGTTGCGGTTCAGATTGATTGCCCCAATCGGACGATCCTGGAGTTGTTGTATGGTTCGATAGCGAGCCGCGATGAGCCATCCCCATCGCGGCTCGCGTCGTCGGGACGCAAATGAGTCTGGCCATCGAGACAATATACGGGAAAACTCAGTTAGGTCCCGATTTGTTGCAATGGGAATACGCCGCACGGCGCTTGAAAACGAAACCTGTTGAACGTCCGTGGCTTCGCGAGGAGACTTTGCAAACGGAGATGCTTGTTGAGCCGCAGCGACCGTTCCGTTTTGTTCGTGGTTATAGCGTTCTTCCACGAGTTTAATCTGAGATTCGATAACGCGTTGGACTTCAACGCTACCGGTATGCATCATGAGCTCCCAAAACGCTGCTTCGCCTACAGGAGAGGCTCTATCGCGTTCAATCAATAATTCCAATGCCGAGTACCATCGTTGCCAGTCGCCCGATCGTCTGCTTTGAACAGCGAGATCCATTAAAATAGGAGAGGCCGTTTCTGGGTATACTTCTTTGGCCGTAGCTTTGAGATTGCTTTCCCACACGCGATCTTGAGTCAATGGATTTGCGTGCTCCGATTCTAAGACTTGTTTCCAGTCCAGCAGTTTATGGGTTGCCATTAGAGCGGGTGTTCGAATCGCGATTTTGGTGCGTTCGATCATTTGGGTCGATGGGTCCAGAAGGACTCCTTCAAACGGATCGCGCAACGCACTGGTCCGTGCACCGAGAATTCGATAGGAAAAACGTTGATCCGGTAAACTGACAGAACCCGGATACTCGATCAAAGGTCGGATCGACGCAATCGAACTTCCCAGAAACAGGTTCGACTTGAGAAGCATGGAATGTGAGAACGATAATCCATTCTTTGTTCCTCGAACCAGGATACGTTTTGGTGACCAAGACTCTTCGGCGATGCCGCTTGACTCGGAGAAAATGCGGAAGTCTTTTTGCCCAGCCAACCGAGCGGCAATCACAACGGCTTGGGCAGACTTGACTTCTAATGCATTGCCGGTTTCATCGCAATTTCTAACCAAAACGTCTGGTTGCACCGAACGAATCTCGAGCGCGACGCGACGGACAATCAGCGAATTTTCTGATACGGAATCCATGGAGGTTGCTTGGCGGCCATAGTATTCGAGATCGCTTGGGCGGACGCCGGAATAGAGGTTTCCGACGGGCATATTCGTTTGGACATTTGCTTGGCTAAGCCCAATCGTTTTACCCGCGATCTCGACTCGCGATGCCAACTCAGGACGGCCAGCCGTTCTCTCGTCGAAGCACTGGTCATGCAACACGAAAGCACCAGCATGGCGATTCGAATCGAGAGTCACGTGCGCCAATAAATCCCAGGCGATACTTGAGCTTGTGCTTGCTACATTTAAGATGGCATTGCGTGTTCCCGACTGGTGCTGAGCCCACCAAGCTTTGCCACCATTGCGACTGGTTCGGATCGTTGTAAGGGGCCCGCATATTTGTAGGACGTCGGCGTTCAAGGCGGAGATTGAATTATTGGTGGTTGTATTGCCTGTTGAACGAACGACCCAATGGTCGCCCAAGTCCTCCGACGACCACACAACGTTCCCGGGTTGCCCAACGACCCAAACGCGATTTCCAAAGCCTGCAATGTCTTTGAGTGAAAACAATGCTTGGTCCGACGCGTTTCCGGGCAGAGCGATCCGTTTCCATTGAGATGCATCCGTGGATCGATAGAGTTGACCTGCATCACCCCCTAGCCACCAAGTGCCTTTGATTTGTTTACAGAAGCGAAGTGGCTCGAAGGGGGTCACGCTTATGTGCACGGTTTCAAACACCAAACCATCAAGTGTTTTATGGATCGTGCCAGATCGGTCCAGCAAAACCAACTCTCCACTGGGACCCATGGCAGCCGATTGGACGTGGCTACATGGGGTCGGGCGTGCATTCCACGTTTCACCGCCATCGATGCTTTCAAACAAGGCCGACTGATAGAGATCTGACCAGTCGCCCCAAGCCAGTAGGTGATCGTTCCCAAGCCATTGCGAGCCAGTCAATCTCGGAAGTTGGCAAGGCACCTGTTGCCAATTGCGACCACCATCGATTGTGGTCAAAACGATGCCGCTGCTTCGATGCGAGTACGGCTCGATGGTTCCGCCAAATACCCAGCCTTTTTTGTCGTTAGCAAAGCGAACCGAATAGTGAATTGCCTCCGAGCGTTGATGCTGAACGGTCCAGGTCTTGCCCGCATCGCGAGTAGCGAGAATCAAACCACGATCGCCAACAGCCCAAGCCTGATCGACGGTCACAATTTGGCAGGATCTCAATTCGCCATCGGCGACTTTACAGACCGCGTCCGTTCCATGGACCGAACCGCTCGGCGAAACCAAAACCAAAGCAATCAAACCGATGCACCGGAAACACCGTGCTGGAAAAGCTTTTTGCGAACAGGATAATGCGAACATAGGTATGGCGAGACTCTTTGACGATCACTATTGCGTTAGCAGCGAAAGGTCCTTGGAGCCCGGAATGTCTTCTGGCCATTTGGTGAAAACGGGCGTTTCTGCTCGAACTTTCTTCATGAATTCTGTTCGAAGCTTAGTGGACGTTTGCTTCGTGAGAAGTTTGCGAATTTCGGCTTGCGCTTCGGCAAACGATTGAACGGAGGCGGGCTGGCGTTCAAGCACTTCGACAATGTGATAGCCGTCTTCGTCGGTCAGGATTTCGCTCAAACGACGCAACGGGTTCTCGAAGATTGCTTTATCGATGACCGTGCTTTTCAGCGCGCCTTGAGTTGTCCAGTCAAATTGGCCTCCCTCCGAAGCTTTGAAGTCAGTCGACTTCCGTTTCGCAACGGCCTCGAACGGAGCCCCCCCGAAGTAGACCTCGTCGCCCATTTCCCGAATGGCTTGATCGGCCGCCTGCTTGTTGGGATATTTTTCAAAGATGGCTGAGAGCATCTGAAACCTTGCTCGCGCCGGACGCTTAAATGTGTCGAGGTGATCGTTGTAGTAGTCTTGCAATTCGAACAGGTTTAAGACTGGATTCTCTTTGACATTCTCGCGAATATGCTCTTGCGCCCAGGTCGATTCTGCAAAGTCCCGTTTCATCGATTCCAGTGTTTTACCAGCCGTTGCGAGCTTCTCTTCGAATTCGAGCGCGGACTCGATTTTCATTTTCTCCATTTGCATGGGTACCCACTTTTCGTGGAAAATTTTTCTGGTCTGCGTCTCGATCTGCTTTCTCGCTTGGGCTCGCTCCTTCGGCGGTTTACCCGCAACTTTGTCGTTGACGAAGCGTTGAGCAAGAGCCTTGCGTGTGACCGCTTCCACCAGCTCTTTCCGCAACATCATCTCGAACTGAGGGTTTTCCATCATTTTCGATGTCAACTTATCCGCCGGAATAAGATCCCCGACCGTGACTCGCTCTTCACCCACCGCTGCTACCAACATGCCAGCTTCGAACAACGTCATTTGCTGCTGAGTCGTCGGTACTGCGTCCAGGTTGCTTTCGTTGGAAAGCGATGGTTCCAATGTTCGATCGGCTACAAAAACAGGCTGCTCTAAGCCTTTCGAACGGGGAGGCAAGCCACCGACAACGGTCGGAGTATAGGGCTGATAACCGGATGGCTGTTGAGCACCGCAAACGCACGAGTTTGCCAGGATCAAGCTTGCAGCCAGCATAGGCACGTAGTTCTTCATTGAAACCGTCCATGAACTCAAAAAGTGGGATTCCCGCTCCGAGTATAGGAAACGCGGCTGATAGGCTGCAATAGAAGTATTTGTTGTTCAACATCGTTGGGGTTCCTGAGTCGAGACGAAAATATCGGAGCGCAGCATCGCGCTTCGATACGATCCCAGCCCCTCATCCCCAGCCCTTCTCTCTCTGAGTACAGGGGAGAAGGGAGCAAGATTCTATTCGTACTATTCTCGGCTCGAGAAGCGCCTGGTGCTCTGGGCACTCTCCGCCTGGTGCTCTGGGCACTCTCCGTATTTCTAAACGGCCGGGCAAAGCAAGGACTCAGAATCATTTTTTGGTGTGTTCACCGCCGTGGATACTCGACGAATGCTCAAGGAACCATCCACGCTAGGCTTTAACTGCTCAAGAAGTTGATTCGAAACCTGTTTTTGATTCAGTTCCGGGGCCAACCAGTGGCTAATGTGCTCCGCGTCGAAGAAAATTGCTGGCATTCGATCGTGGACGCTTGCTGTATCCGAGTTCGAAGGGGTCGTGATAATCGTCGCAGAGCGAATCGAGTTGCACCGAGAGTCTGGCACCCGGATCTTGAAGTTCTCCGCCCAAAGACCGGCCATTGCAAAGACAGCCTCTCCTGGTCGGTGTATCCAATAGGGCTCTTTGATTTTGGAGGATAGTTTTTTCCATTCGTAGTATCCGTCCGCTAGGATTAAGCATCGTTTATCGACGAGCGAAGGGCGAAAACTGGGTTTATCTGCGATCGATTCCGATCTTGCATTGATCATGTTGTACCCAACCGACAGAGCATCCGCCCAACTCGGTAGCAATCCCCATCGCATTCCTTCCAAGCAAAGTCGCCCATCCGAATCGACATGGACAACCAGTATCGACTGGCTTGGCGCAATGTTGTATCGAGCTCGCGTCAGTTCGATCGGAACGTTTTCGTTAGCAAACGCAACTCCTTCATGCCAATTCGGAAACAAGTCCGCAAGCCAATTGGCAACAGGTGTCTTTAAGGTAAAGCGACCACACATCTTAATGTTTCATTAAATGATGCGACGTTTGGTACGCAATCGCAACGCGAACGCGTTGAACTTGCCTTGAATTGGCTTGCGTCACCGAGATTTGATACTTGCCAATTTTGGTTTTAGCCCCAATCTTCGGAATGGCTCCAATCGTGCTGACAACCAAACCACCCACGGTCTCGTAGTCGTCGGATTCCGGAAGCTCCAGTGACAACTGCCGATTGGCTGCAGCGACTTCCATCACCCCAGACAAGCTAAAACCTCCCTCGGCATCTTCGACATACATTGGTAATACCTCGTCGACATCTAACTCATCCGCGATCTCGCCGACGATCTCTTCCAGCGCGTCTTCAATCGTAACGACCCCTAGGGTTTGCTGAAACTCATCGACGACGATCGCCATATGGCTTCGACGCAGCAAAAAATCTTTTAGCAGCTCATCGACTTGACGCGTGGCGGGAATCATCCAAGATTCTCTAAGTATAGGTTTGATACCGGTTCCATCGTTCGGTGCATCTCTTGATTGTAGCAACGCCATCAAATCCTTGACGAAAAGAATACCGATGATGTTGTCGAGCGAGTTTTCGTACACAGGCATTCGTGTTCTTCCAGACTGGGTGACATAGTCGAGCACTTGATGCCAACTCCAGCCGATATCGATCGCATCGATCTTGCTGCGCGGGGTCATGATTTGCGAAACTTGTCCCTCGTCTAAGTTCATCACGCCGGTGATCATGTCTCGCATCGAACGCGTAACCAAGCCCTCGCGTTCACCGGTCATCACCAACTTGCGTATCTCGTCTTCGAGCGACTCTTCTTCAACACGATCCTCCACACGGCGATCGCTAAGTCGATGCCCCACCGCCACAAACAAATGCTCTAACGCCCGAAACGGACTCGCCACAACACTAATGGCATGCCACAACCACCATGTGTGATAAAGCAACAGCGCAGCACTATTGCGAACGACAATCTTCGGGATCCATGAATGCAGGCTGGTTAGCAATGCAGTCGCGATAATGCTAAAAGAAACGATCTGAAATGAAACAGGCCTGGCATCCGATACGCTTTGTTGCCATTGCAGCCAGGTCGACAACCAACAACCGCTTGCCATCAGCGCAAGGCTACTTCCGAAAATGAACAGGTAATTGCATGCGGTTTTCGCTTTATTCTGTTCATCCAATATCGTCCCAAATAGATCTCGATTTGCTTTGAGGCGACAGTAGGCTTCGAGTGTCCTACCTCGAAAATGCTGAAGCAAATGTTTGCCGAAGCCAGCAATCGCCGCTCCAAGAAAACCCAAGATCGAGAGTATTAGCCAGTCAGCATGTTGCATCGCATTCTCACACGATCGATCCGTTTGTCCAATTGCCATCCACCAACCGCCACGCTTTTGGAGCGTTTAAGTTCTGCAATACAGCAGGCAAGCGAGTCTCGCGAACATTATCAAAGCATGTTAGCTTAGCAAATCGCACCATGCTTGCGGGGATTCCAACCGCAGTGAATCCCGGATGGCCGGTGGCAGGAAAAGGACCACCGTGATTCATGGCAGGACTGACTGCAACACCCGTTGGCATCTTGTCATTTAACACCCGTCCCACGCGATGTGTTAATGCCAAGGCGATCTTTTGGTACTCGGCATCATCGCTGCCGTTGGAGTCGGAGTAGATCGAGCCGGTCAAATTGCCTTCAAGATGCTCGATGGCCTTTGCCAACTCGTTCAAGTCCGAACAAACCACGATCAAGACTGCATTCCCAAACGCTTCTGTTTGAAAGACGTGCGGGGCGGCAAGAAACTGACTGCCGTGAATTCGAAGGACTGTATTCGCGACGGCACATCGTCCGCCGTCGAGCTTGGTACCACCGGTCAACAACTCTGCACCTGCACTCTTCAAAATGGCGACGCTCTTGACCAAAGATGTTTCCACGCTGCGCGACAGCAATGTTCCCGCTGCGCTGGCTTGATATTTGGCCGTTACCGCTTCAACAAATTTGGATGACTCAGGGCTATCGATCATCAACAACATTCCTGGATTCGTGCAGAACTGGCCCGCGCCCATCAAGCCACTCATCACGTATTCATCGATGAGTTTGTCCAGTCGCTCGCGAAAGGCTCCCGGCATAAACACGACTGGGTTCACGCTCGACAACTCAGCATAAAATGGCTTGCCGACCCGGTCGGCAACGGATTTAAGCTGCAGGCCAGC
>CAMBSL010000073.1 GCA_945870455.1 Pirellula staleyi DSM 6068
ATGCGAAATGAAAAAATCGAATCGCTTTGTTGGTTTTCGGCAAGTAGCAACTCTCCATTTTGCGAGATTCGGAAGTTTCGAGGTGTCTTGCCACCGGGCGACGTGTGCCCGATCGGTGTCAACATGCCTGTCTTGTCATCAACTTTGAAACCGGCGATCGTATCGTGACCTCGATTGCTGCCATAGACAAACCGACCGCTTGGATGGACTAGGACTTCCGCCGTTGAAAAGCCTTTGCCTTTCGCATCAGCGGGGAGCGTGCTTACCGTCTGGATCTCGACAAGTTTGCCTTCATTGGAATCCCAGCTCGCGGTAGTCAAGGTCATGTTTGTTTCGTTGATGACGTAAACCCACTTGCCGTTTGGGTGGATCGAGATGTGACGCGGACCACTTCCGGCTGCCAGAGTCATAGACGCATGCTTAGCGGGAGCAAGTTTGCCTGTCTCCCGGTTCAATTCGTAGACAAACACTTTATCCAACCCGAGATCCGCAACAAACAAATAGCGATTCGTTGGATCCCAAACGCTCGAATGCCCTCGGGGCGACTTGCTCGCGTATTCTCCCAAACCTTTGTGTTGAACGTTGTCTGAGGCTGGCTTGATGGAACCGTCCGCGGCCAGCGGACAGACGACGACCGAGCCACTGGTGTAGTTAGCCATGACTGCGAACTGACCTGTTGCGTCGATCGATACATGGCAGGGGATATCGCCATCGATCGGTTGCGAGTTCATCAAGGTAAGGGTTGGTGTACTAGGCGCGTCACTCGAACGGCCGA
This sequence comes from Pirellula staleyi DSM 6068, assembly GCA_945870455.1. GTDB lineage: Bacteria > Planctomycetota > Planctomycetia > Pirellulales > Pirellulaceae > JBKCUI01. Next base: position 776 of record CAMBSL010000073.1, read on the forward strand.
CTCGATAGGCTGTGACCGCTGCGGGTTCGCTCGGATCGTTTCGCATGGTTTCGGTCACAGCGTACAGTACATCCAATTTTGGATGAAAAGCAAAAAACGATGGCTTCGCTAGTTTGACTGCAAGTTTTGGTTCCGTCATTTTCCCATCAGGGCTGAGAAAACTGGAATAGATGCCATCGCCATACCCTCCGATGAAAAACGACTGCGCGTCAACACGATTCGATGATGCGATGGATGCAACGGCAGTTCCACATAGAAAGAGGACAAATGGTCTGATGGTCGAAAACATGCTTTGCCAGTGGGATCTCATTTGGAAAAAACCTTGGTGTGAAAGAAAGAAACATTTGCCTCGTTTGAGTCAACGCCGATGAACGGAGACTCGATCGCAAGAGGGGCAATACGAACCAACCGAGATTGTAGCCGAGACTTTGTCGAGAAAGTGCTCTCAGTTTACAAATCGGTACGACGCGTTATCTGGGCTCGTCATTGGACGAACCATCGGGGCGTTGCTGCCTCGAATTTGCTAGGGTAGAGCTGCACCGAACGAAGTGGAAATTTGCGACACTCCACCCACGATTGGCAGTGTCAACTTTGTAGCATCCAAATCAACCGATAGTTCTGTGCCTGGTTCTGGCCAGAGTGTAAAGTCGTGGTCGCTAGAAAAAATCATGAGACCAATTTGTTCCCCAGCGAGAATGATTTGATCGTCGGGTTGCAGGTCAAACGACACCACGCGAAACTCACCAGGTACTAACGATTCTTCTTCTGTGAGCGAACGAGCATTTTGTGGATCCGCCCAGCCTCGAGTAATCACATCGTCGGTGATGCGTTGGCTGTCCGTCCATGGCAAAGATACAAGCCATACGGAAAGACACGCAGCAGGTTTGTTGCAAGCCATGCGAATGCTAACGCGAGCTGACCCGGAGATATGAATCGATTCCTTCAGCGGGACGGTTGCAAACAGCAACCGGTGACGTGACGATTTGGCTTTGGCAAGCTCCGGGCCTGCGACGGAATGGTCATCGACTAGTGATTCAATACCTTGGGGTTGGACGAGACTCAAACCATCAGGGATCAGCCCACCTGTATTCGTTCCTCCTTGAGTCAAACGAAAATCGACTTCTTCCGCATCTGGATTTGGATAATCGTCATAGTCAGTGGGTTTGCCCATGCGATTCCCTTCTCGAACGATCCAAGCTTGCGAGTCCGCCTCGACGCCGTTCTCAATACCAAATAAATAGCGTGTAAACCAACGATTCATTTGCTTAATCGGAGGCTGCCCGCCATGGCCACCTTGGTGCATGAAAAGTTGCGTTGGAAGTCCCTTCGCCTTTACGCTTGAGTAAATTCGAATGCTGTGCTCAGGCATTACGTTCCAGTCGTTGAATGCATGCGACATGAGCAATGCAGCTTTCATTGGTCCAAGGTCGTTTATGTAATCTCGATTCGCCCAAAATGAGTTGTAGTCTCCATTGGATCGGTCAAATCCTTGTCGCATTTCCTTGTCGCGTACGTTGCAGTCGCAGTAATCGCGCCGATCGGGGTTGCCGCTATTGATAAAATCGTACAGTACATCGATATCCTCGCCCGTGTATCCACCTGGATGTCTGACTAGACCGTTAGAACGGTAGTAGTGGTAATACGAAGTGTTTGGGGCTACTGGGATGATTGCTTCTAGTCCGTCCACTCCGGTGGTAGCCGCCGCGAGGGCCAATGTTCCGTTGTAGGAGGTGCCCGTCATGCCAACTTTGCCGGTGCACCAATATGCTTGAACGAGCTCAGCGCCATCCGGTGTTGTGAATCCCTTGGCTCGGTTGTTGAGCCAATCGATCACTGCTTTTGGGGCAAGCGATTCGTTATCACCTCCCACAGTTGGGCAACCATGTGACAATCCCGTCCCAGGAGACGAGGAATGAACCACCGCAAATCCACGCGGGACCCATTGAGACAGATGTTCCCTTGAGAGGACAGGACGCAGGCTCTTTTGCGGAATAGCTGGTGGGGTTTCGTATACCGATGGTTTTGCGCCGAGTTGTTGGCGAGGGTTCCACATATGTTTCGGGTTCGTCGAGCCCATGCCTGCGTAGTACGGGCTCGATTGATAGATTACGGGTACACGAAGTTGTTCGGTGTCAGTTTGCTTCTGTCGGGTTACCGCGACATGCATACGATCCAACTTGCCGTCCCCGTCCGAATCGAAGGTCGTTTCAACCCACAAGTCATGATGAATCCAATTCGATTTAAACGCATCGACAACCTGAGCTTGACCATTCTCGAACGTTGGAAGTGTCGGATCAGCTCCTAACAACTCCTGGCGCGAAGACGAGACTAGGGCGACAACAACAAAGATCGACGCGAAAAAAGGTGATTTCAAAAGGTTGCTCCAATTAAAATATGTTGAACATGGCCTAGATTCAGCAGTGGAGAGTTAAACTTATTTTTCGGATTGCGAACCACTAGGCCAACAATAGGGAAAACAACGAATTCAATATACCGTAGCACAAATATATACCGTAGCATAAATCGCCAAGCTGCTGAACTACCTAGCACTTGCATCGTACGGTTCGTCTGGTGCAATGGGTGCGGCGATTGGAGTTCCTTTTTGTTCGTTTGCAAACAGTGCGAAAACGGAATCCTCGTAGACTGCTTTCCAGCCCTCGGTATGTGTGCCAGCCTGCCCAATTCTTTTTCTCACTGGACTGTTGGCTTGAACCAACACCAGATCTGCATCGTACTCGCGCAAGACGTTTTCCCATCCGGGCTCAGCAGCGTAAAAGCGATTGTGTTTGGGAAGCACATCTTCGCGATATGCAACTTCGTACCGACCGTCGATGCTGACACGGATTTGGGGATAGCACATCCAGGACACGTAAGCGCCGCTAGAAAATGGGGTCATCAAGTTTCCGGCAAATCGATGCTCTTTTAAGTACTTAACGGCATGGACGGGATAGACCATCGCCCCATCGGGATCATTCGCTGGGATGGATGCTTGCCAAATTGGATAAAAGGAAACGAACAGAGCGCAAGCGATCGACACAATGGCTGCACTCTTCAGCGCCAACGTTCGCCATCCGATCATGAATGCTATCGCACACCTTCCAAATGCGGTTGGAGTCAACCAGCCAGGCATCATCGCCATCCAAACAATCGCGTAAATAGATCCATGCCGAAGATGTTTTAGAGCCATGTAAGCGGCAATACAACAGAAGAGCCATCCCCGTAATCGCGACCACTGTCGATTTTTTGCAACATATCCGAGTGCGAGGATCGAAAGGGCAAATGCGGTCATTGCGGTTGTACTATCGTACGTCATCCATAGAGGTTGCCACTCAAGCATCGTTGGTCTCGGCATGTTGATCGCACGAAACAAATAGGGTGCGTACATTACGCCCCATGGGTTGATCATCCATCCAACGCCGAGTATTGGAATCAGTAGCAAGTGGTGCCACAATTTGAAATAGGCGACTCGAAACCCCTTCCAAGAACGATCGGCGGCTGTTTCCACCAGCCATCGCTCGAGCACATGAAAGAAAAGCATGGCGACGCCAACAACAAATCCTGCATGCATGTTCAGCCAAACAACATAGAGGACGGCCCAGGGGAGGATCCAAGCTTTTCTTCCGCGCCAGTCGGATTGTTGCATCAGCATCTGCAGCAATACAAACAGCAACGTGAAGATCTGTGCTCGCAACGTCGCAAACCCTACCCACAGAAGTGGGAATAGGATTGGCGCACAAAGGCAAACCAACAAGGGATTGGAACCGTTGTTGCGAGCAACTCGATACAAGGTTAACGCGATGGCCACGACTAAGAACATGCGCAAGACCGCCATTCCGTTCAAGCCGAGGGGGCTCGACCCTGCAGCCATGTACAAGACAAATCCAGTCCCCCATTCATGATGCACCGTTGGGTAAACGGTGGGGGTAAACGCGAACATATCCCCCAATGGAAAAGCTCCGCTTTCTGCAAAGATGCGAAAGAGCGCCATTTCATGAAATGCGTCATGCGTTATGTCGCTTAGGCGAGCGATGTAGGCAAAGAACGCCAGAAGCGTTGCAAGGCCCAAGGCCGCGACAAACCTGCTGTCCCGTGTGGGTCCGATCCGCAAATTCCGATGAAGAAACAGTGACACTTTAATTCCATGGCTGGTTGATTCACTAGAAGCCCACTGAGAACCTCTAATGCCATCGACTTCGATAGCTAGCGGACTGAAAGCATTTTTAGAATTTTCTAAACTTTCGCTCAAGATTGGGCTGGAGACCATTTCGTTCCGTCTTCTAGACTCCGGTCGCGATACTGGATGACCCCTTCTGCAGGATGCCGTTGGATTATCAAGAAAACACTTCGCCCCGACGTATATTTGGGCTTCTACACTGGAGTTAAAGACGCATGGATGCAAAAAGCTTGTTGTTGGCTTTTTTGGGAATGATTTCGCTCTCCGCAACCGCACATTCGCAGGTGTTTCTAGGGCCTCGAGCGATGGTTCAGACTGCCAATTTTCTCGTGATTGCAAAGTCCGACGCTTTAGCGAACGAGGTTGCTCGCGTAGCCGAGGCAAACCGCAAACAACTTGCAATTCACTGGTTAGGCCGAGAGCTTCCGAATTGGCCCGAACCATGTCCCTTGATTGTGAACGATGGCGTGAGGACTCCCGCCAGTGGAGAAACCAAATATATTTTGCTTCCAGGTGGCGGAGTCGCCGACTTCAAAATGAGCGTTTCCGGCACGACAGAACGCATTATCGACAGCGTTTTGCCTCATGAAATAACACACACCGTCATGGCCAGCCACTTTGCAGCCCTTGGTAAACCCATTCCACGTTGGGCGGACGAAGGCACATGCACAACGGTCGAACATCTCAGCGAACGCAGCAAGCATGATCATATGCTGGTTCAGTTTCTCAGCCAAGGAAAGGGCATACCCTTCGCAACGCTCTTTACACTGAAAGATTATCCGCCCGAGATGTTGCCACTTTATGCTCAAGGCTACAGTTTGACTTGCTTTTTAATTGCTCAAGGTGGACCAAGACGCTTTGTCCAATTCCTGGAACGCGGTATGCAAAACGACGATTGGGTCGCGGCAACCAACGAATACTATCAATATCCTCGATTGGGTAAACTTCAAACCGCATGGAACGATTGGGTTAGCAACGGTGGTGGATTGATCGACAAATATACCGCAGACGCAAGAGGCGTATCGACGAGAGCCATTGCATCGGTCAACAGCACGAACGTTTTGACCACAAACAATGGAATCCCGATGAATCCAAGCGATGTCCAAACGGCATCGGCTATCGCCATCGAAAACAAAGTGTTGCACCCGAGCACAGGCAGCTATTATCTTGATCAGTTAAGACGCAATCAACACAACGCCTCCGCCGCCAACGCAACTCCATCAGCCGATTCCTTTCTGCCAACTCCCCGTGTCGATTTTGGGAGCGATCCGACTCGAACTACCAACAGAGCGAGTCTTCCTCTGCTCTTCGAACCGCTGGGTGGCGGAACGATTCGACGTTAATTCGCGTTGACTGGGAAGCCTGCATAATCCGAAAAGAGTTACCCAAATTACTAATTCAAAAAATTCTTTCTCGAATGCAGAACTGGGCTTGACCGGTGTTTTGGAAACTGCCTATTCCGATACCTGTCAATAGAAAATTCGCGGTCTCAAGAGCGGTTTCAAGAAGATGCAAGGATGCTTCTTCGAACAACTGGTATTGGGTCCGCAATGAATAGACGACTATTGTATTTTTGGACTCTGAGCGATAAACGATAAAGGAGTGTCGCGTTGAAACACATCAACCCCCTTCGGTCATTACGGCTATTGATCGCCGTGTCAGCGGTATCACCGTACGTTTCAATGCCACTCGGCTTGATCGTGCCGGCTGGTATTGTGGCATCGATCTCTTGCGATGCATCCTATGCAGTCGCTCAAAGCCCCAACCTGCCACCGTTGCCTGCAGCGCAACCGAACCCAACGGATGTTGGAATGGCGGCATTGCCTGCAGATGCAAACGCAAGTGCGAAATCTCTTTTGATCAAAGCGCGAGCCGCTTTTAGCGAAGGGAAACAGGATGCGGCTGCCCTGGCGTTCGCGCAAGCAACGTTGGCAGCACAACAATCTCCCGACATGGCTGCAGAACTTAAGCAGACGCGTCAACAGTTCATTGACCGCGGAATGGGTCAGCAAGTTCTTGATCGTGCCATCCTTTCAGCACAGTCAAGTTCAAGCCTAAACAGCCGCGCAGCCAACGCATTGCGAGGCAAGACAGCGAGCCTACCGACTGGTAACGGTCCGACTGGTAACGGTCCGACTGGTAACGGTCCGACTGACAACGGCGCGGCTAGTAGCGTTATGCTTCCACCTGGTTTGCTTACCGCGAATTCCAATAATGCAAATGGGAATCCAGGTGCTCCGTCGACGCAAGCGGCGAGCCTACCACCCACACTTGCCCAGCAATCCAACACACAACCAGCCGGTCCAGCGAATCCCCTGCGTGATCAAGCTGTTGGGTTGACGGTTGAAGCCAAGATGGCATTGGATCGCGGTGACGTGACCGGTGCAAAGAAACTAATCGATCGCGCCAATTCGTTACGTGTTCCTGATAGCGAGTTCGCTCCTGGGCAAATGCGTCCTTGGAACGTAGCGCTGGATATCGATAGGGCGGAGCGGCTGCGAGGCAATGCCGATGTCAGGACTGCATCGGCAGTCATGCCGAACGGTGGCGTGCAAAACGCCACTGCCCAATCGGTTCCTGCGGCTCCTGAACAAAACAACGTTCAGTCTGGGATCTACCAGCCAAAAACCGATCTCTCGAAAGTTGCACCCGCAAGTGGTGTTCTGTCATCGTACGATCAAGATGAATCCGGCCAAGAACTGTATAAGCGTGGGTTAGCTGCGTTGTCTGCGGGAAACAAAGAAAACGCTTTGATCCTCTTTAAGTCGGCCTGGCAAAAGAAGGCTGACTTGGATCCAGGTACGTTTGCCCAACTCAAGGACAAGCTCACGCTATTGCAGTCGGGAGGTCGCGCCAACGGTGAACCTGAGAGCATCGATGCTGTCAGTCCTGAGGGGCGCGAAAGCCAGATGAAACGTCAAAAGTGGTTTGCCGAAGTGTCGGGCGAGATTGCCGATTCGGAAAAAATGATGACGGCAAACAAACCCATGGAAGCGCTCGATCGGTTACGAGCATTGCGACAACGGGTCTCTCAATCGGACCTCGACGGTACGCAGCGCAAGAACTTGCTCGCTATGGTCGATCGAGTCAGCAACCACATGCAGACCTGGGTCGACGACAACAAGTCCACCATCGAACTCGACCAACGCAACAAGCAAATTGAGGATTCCATTGCGATGGACGCAACCGATCGGGCCAAGACCGATCTGCAAGTTCAAACACTCGTTGATCAATATAACGTATTGATCGATTCTGCTCGATACTCAGAGGCAGAGGCTGTTGCAAAGAAAGTTTCTGAAATCGCACCCAACAGCGAAATCGCATCTGTGCTTTACAACAAAGCCAAAATCCAGAGGCGTGTCGAGGAACACCTGGACATTCGAAGCCAGAAAGAAGAAGGGTTCATTGATAACATGAATGGGGTGGATCTAGCTGCCGTTCCGTACAATGATGTCAACCCGATGACGATGCCTTCGCTGAGATCCTGGACGGAAATATCCAAACGGCGTGCAACGACTACCGATTTGAAGATGTCGCCTCGTGAACGGAAAATTCGAGAAGGACTTGGAGAACAGTTTTCGGCAACCTTTGACCGACGGCCGTTGTCCGATGCGATGAACACCATTGCTGAAATGACTGGAATTCCGATTGTCATCGACGATCGCTCGATTGCCGAGGAAGGGATTACGGTCGATCAACCCATCACTTTGGACCTCAAGGGGAACTCGATTTCACTCAAGAGTGCTCTCAATGTGATGCTGGAAAGACTGAATCTCACCTATTCGATTAAGAACGACGTTCTAAATATCGAGAGCGCTCGCTTCAACAAGAAGGCGACCATTGTTCAAATCTACAATGTCAAGGATTTGGTGATACCAATCCCGAATTTTGTGTCCGATTACAACACAGGTATGGCGGGAGCATTGCAATCTGCATATCAAGCTCAGACACACATGGCTTCCGCTACGATCAAGGAAGATAATGTGGCGAGCGTTGCAAACCGCATCGCGAATGTCGACCCGAACTCGGCTGTTCTTGCTCAGATGAACTCGATGGGTGGTTCCATGGGTGGAATGTATCCTGGCTCGATGGCAGGACCAGCTCCTGGGATGTTTCCAAGTTCTACGGTCGGCTTGGGAGGTGGTGCACAGCCAAATTACTTCGAGCTTATCAACTTGATTCAAAACACGGTGAACCCAGATCAATGGCAAGCTGTTGGTGGTGGTAGCTCCACCATGCAACCGTTCCAACAGAATTTGAGTTTGGTCGTAACAGCTCCTCAGGAAACGCACGAGGCAATTGCAGACTTGCTCAAGTCCTTGAGATCTCTTCAGAATATCCAAGTCACGATCGAAGTACGCTTCATTCAATTGGAAGATACTTTCTACGAACGAATTGGTGTCGACTTTGATATGAACATCAATGATAAGGTAAATCGTCTCCGGCCAGAAAGTGGTGGACCTAGCGTTGCATTCGGCCTCTCTGGGCAAACCGGTCCAGCAGGGCCGGTGTATACCAATGACTTGGATTTTCAAATTAGAAATACATTCAATGTCATCCCACCGGCGGGACGTCCAGATGCAGGGGCAGGAACTACGGTCGGTCTCGCGATCTTGAGCGATCTTGAACTGTTCTTCTTCTTGGAAGCAGCCCAGGGAAATAGTCGTTCGAATGTTCTTCAAGCTCCTAAGGTGACGATGTTCGATGGTCAGACTGCGTCCATCAACGACTTCGCTCAAAGACCGTTCGTTATTTCGTATGATCCGGTCGTTGGTGACTTCGCCGTCGCACAACGACCTGTCATCGTGGTTTTGAACGAAGGCACGCAGATGAACGTGCAGTCGGTTGTCTCGAATGATAAGCGGTTTGTTCGCTTAACTCTCGTGCCTCAGTTCACTCGACTTGAAGCCGCGGATCGTCAGTTCACATTCCAAGGAAAACGGACCTCGAATACCGGTACAAGCGTCTTGAACAACGGCGTTACAACCGCTCTTCGCAACAATGAGGACACGCTCGTTGAAGGCACCACGGTTCAGCAACCAACGGTTGGAACGACCAGTGTGACAACGACCGTTAGCGTACCAGACGGTGGCACCATTCTCCTGGGTGGGATCAAACGATTGCGTGAAGCTCGAACAGAACGTGGTACACCGATTCTAAGCAAGATTCCGTACCTCAACCGTTTGTTCAAAAACAACGCGATCGGACGAGAAACCAATACGCTGATGATGACCGTGACACCGCGGATCATCATTCCTGAAGAAGAAGAAGAACTACTCGGCGTAACGACCAACAGTCGACCTTAGTGCGAAGCAAAACTAAGAAAATAGAAAAACCCACGGCGAACACCGTGGGTTTTTTCGTTGGATTCCATGCATGGCGATCAACGGACGACGGAATTATAATAGATTGTGTCGGAGCGTTGTTGGTAACTCGTGCCCGTAAGCGAGGAGCCGCCTGCAATCCCTCGCTCACAGGCTCGTATTCGCGAAATGCAAAACATAGTCGCCTTTTGCTCCGCAAAAGAAGCTTGAATGACGCATCTTTCGCGGAGCGTAAGGCGACGATGATAAAAATATAGCCTCGGCGCAAAAGGCGACTATCGTTTACCCCACCATCCCTACCGTTTCCTCAAATCACCCCATGACTGGATTCAAAATGAAAAAAGTGTTTTGCCTTTTTCTTCTTTCGATATTATTCCCTGCCGCACTCCTAGCTCAGGACAAACCGGACCCTTGGATTCAAAAAAAATTGCAGCAGTTCAAGCCGCTGACGGACGAACAGAAAGCTGCAATCGAACAAGCCGTTCCAAACCAATCCACTGCGAAACCAAAAAAGACAAGGAAAGTGTTGGTTTTTTATCGATGCGAAGGATTCATTCACAATTCGATTCCGTACGGCAATTTGGCCATCGAGGCGATGGGTCGCAAGACTGGCGCTTTTAGCGTTGATCTTGCCGATACTTATGACGTCTTTACGACGAAAAACTTAGAACAATACGACTGCATCCTGCTCAACAGCACGACAGGAATGCAATTCCCAACTTCGGATCAGCAAAACGCTTTTCTCGATTTCATCGCAAACGGTAAGGGCTTGGCAGGATTGCATGCGGCGAGCGATAACTTCGGACGCCACCCGGAGTGTCGCGCGATGGTGGGTGGTCAATTCGGTGGACACCCTTGGGGAGCCGGCGGAACTTGGGCTTTCAAGTTGGACGACCCCGAGCATGTCCTCAACAAAGCATTCGAAGGTAAGGGCTTTTGGCACAGCGATGAGATTTATCAATACAATGCAGAAACGTACGAAGGACCAAAAGTTTTGCGAGTGCTAGTCAGCCTGGATATGGCACAAAACGAGGTCTCAAAGCAGATCAAGGATGGGCCGCGAGAAGTCCCCGTCTCGTGGCTGCGTAAAGCCGGCGATGGACGGGTTTTTTATACCAATTTTGGCCACCGAGAGGACACCTTTCAAAAGCCCATGATCTTGCAGCATATGCTCGATGGGATTCAATATGCCATTGGTGACTTGGAGGCTGAAGCAACTCCAACAGTGAAAGCCGGAACGAAATCCCCTGCCCTCGCCCCGTCCAAGCCATAAGAAAAATCGAAGTTCAACGCATGACATCCGATCATTACATCCGCAAGTTAACGTTGTTTCTACTGGCACAGGCTGTTGCCTTGGCTTGGTTCCCAGCCAGCATTCAGGCAAGCGAACCAAGTCTTGACTTCAACCGCGATATCCGACCTATATTGGCGGAAAATTGCTTCTATTGCCACGGCCAAGACGCCAACAAACGCCAAGTAGACCTACGACTTGACGAAAGAGAAATCGCGATTCAGACGGGAGCTATCGTCCCGGGCAAACCAACCGAAAGCGGTTTGGTCGCGAGAATTCACTCCACGGATGTGGACGAGCAGATGCCGCCGCCTGCCTCCAATCGAAAACTCAGCCTCGATCAAAAGAAGATTCTTGAGCGATGGATTAACGAGGGGGCGAACTACTCAAAACACTGGTCCTTTGTGGCTCCAGTACGCCCTGACTCGCCAGCAGTTCTGAAGAATGAGTGGGTTAGAAATGCGATCGATCGATTCGTTCTTTCACGGCTCGAATTAGAGGGCTTGTCCCCTTCTCCAGAGGCTGACAAGGTCACACTCATCAAGCGACTCTATTCCGACCTCATCGGTTTGCCACCAACACCAAGCGAAGTGGATGCATTCATTGCCGACACGGATGCCATGGCGTATGAACACTTGGTCGATCGACTTCTCAATAACGAGCACTATGGCGAACGAATGGCTCTCGCTTGGCTGGATGCCGCTCGCTATGCGGACAGCAACGGATTTCAGCAGGACGGAGATACTTGGCAATGGATGTGGCGCGATTGGGTGGTTCGAGCCTACAACGAAAATTTGCCATTCGATCAGTTCACGGTTTGGCAACTTGCTGGGGATTTGCTACCGAACGCAACAACCGATCAAAAAATAGCCAGCGGTTTCAATCGCAACCACCTACTCAATGGCGAGGGTGGAGCAATTGCCGAGGAACAACGATTCGTCGTATTGTTTGATCGAATCGACACGACGGCGACGACGTGGTTAGGACTTACAATGGCTTGCGCTCAATGCCACGATCACAAGTATGACCCGATCACGCAGAAAGATTACTACCGTTTCCTCGACGCCTTCAATCGCGTTCCTGAGAGCGGTGTCCCACAGTTTTTTTCATCGCGCATCCGTGTCGCGGCCCCCTTCATCGAACTACCGACCGAAGAAAATAAGGTCAAAATCGCGGAATTCGAATCGCAAATCGCAATGCTTGACAAGGAAGCGTCACCTCTTGCCGACGCGGCCTTTCAAGGTTGGCGATCAGGGGTTTTTGCACAAGCCAAACCAGCGGAATGGAAAGGCTTGGCTGAAGCGATTGTCGCCATTTTAAAGAAACCTGCAGACGATCGCTCCGACGACGAAAAAAAGACCCTCGAAACCGGCCTACGAAAACACTTTGACGACAAAGTACTTTCAACGCTCAAGGACAAGATTCCGGTTCTCGCGAAGATTGCCGAACAGCGCAATCAGTTATCGTCCTACAAAGCCGATCGCGTGCCGCGTGTGATGGTGATGAGCGACGACAAGCCACGCGATTCGCACGTGCTTTCTCGCGGGGAATATCTTAAGCCCGAAGAGAAGGTCACCTTTGAAACGCCAGGTTTTTTGCCCCCCATGCCCGCCGACGCGCCTCGAAATCGACTTGGGTTTGCAAATTGGTTGCTGTCTCCCGAGCATCCACTCACGGCCCGCGTCCAAATCAATCGCATGTGGCAGCAGTTTTTTGGTATCGGCATTGTTAAGACTACCGAAGATTTTGGAGTGCAAAGCGAATACCCCATCCATATGCCGTTGCTGGATTGGCTAGCCGTTGAGTTTCGGGAAAGTGGCTGGAATATGAAAGCCATGCAACGACTCATCCTAAACAGTGCGACGTATCGGCAATCCAGCCGCGTCACACCCTCGCTTCGAGCTCGCGATTTGGAAAATCGTCTTTACGCCAGAGCAAGTCGATTTCGGATGCCGTCCTTAATCCTCCGCGATTGGTCGCTGTCAGCAGCAGGTCTTTTAAACAGTCGTATCGCAGGGCCACCCGTTTATCCCTATCAACCAGATGGAATTTGGGAATCGCTCGCCATTACCAAAGAACGCGACTTTACCTACCCAGCATCAAGCGGTAACGATCTTTACCGACGAAGCCTGTATACGTTCTGGAGACGCACGGTTGGACCTGCAAATATGTTCGACGCGTCCAATCGCCAAACATGCCGTGTACGAGCCGGCTCAACGAGTACTCCGCTACATGCTTTGACAACGCTCAATGACCCGACATGGGTCGAAGCAGCTCGGGTCTTGGCAGAACACAGCCTTCATCATTCGGCGTCGCTCGACGAACAGATTACTTACGCATTTCGAAACATATTGAGCCGAATTCCGCGCGATGGGGACTTGAGCATTCTCCGCGAAGCAATGCGGAAACAGATGGTTATCTACTCAGCCGATGGTGCGTCGGCCAGGTCCTTGCTCGATATCGGATTTGCAGTCCGCGATAAATCCCTTAATGAGCCGATGCATGCCTCAATGACTGCGGTTTGCTTGGCAATCATGAACTTAGATGAGTCGCTCACACGCGAATAACTCCAAAAATTAAACGAACCCTATGACAAACGTATTTCAAGAAAACCACGCACGCGTTAACCGTCGACAACTATTCGGTTCGGCCGCCAGCGGAGTAGGCGTGGCTGCACTCGCATCTCTACTCGGTAGCGGAAAATCCAACGCGGACGATGCCTTCGTTCCGCCAATGGGAAACGGGCTTCCCGGTCTGCCGCACCATGCGGCGAAAGCAAAGCGAGTCGTGGTGCTCTGGCAAGGAGGTGGCCCATCCCATATCGATCTTTTCGATGACAAGCCGGTTTTGCGAGAGATGTCTGGCAAAGACATCCCGGAGTCGATCCGAGGTTCTACACGTTTATCGACAATGTCCAGTGGGAATGGCAAATGGCCGTGCGTCCCTGCCATCAAGCCATTCCAATCGTATGGCAATTCCTGTATTCCTTTGAGCACGATGCTTCCCCAACTCGGTGGCATTGCGGATGAGTTGACGGTGGTGCGTTCGATGCATACCGAAGCGGTCAACCATGCGCCTGGTGTGACCTTGTTTATGACAGGCTCACAAGTACCGGGGCGCCCGAGTATGGGTTCTTGGCTATCCTATGGATTAGGGAGCGAAACCGAGGAACTGCCCACGTATGTCGTGATGACTTCCAGCGACAAAACCAAGACCTGCGGGCAACTTTTTTTTGATTATTATTGGGGGAGTGGTTTCCTGCCGAGTCGCTTCCAAGGTGTTCGGTTCCGAAACACGGGCGACCTGGTCCCGTATCTAGCCAATCCTGCAGGTGTAAGCAAAGACGCTAGGCGGGCACTGCTGGACGACATCGCAAACATGAATGCGGAACATCTAGCAGACTATGGCGATCCGGAAATCGACACTCGAATCGCGCAATATGAAATGGCCTTTCGAATGCAAACCAGCGTCCCAGATCTCATCGATTTCTCCAACGAATCCGCATCGACCATTGAACGCTATGGTCCAGATGCGTTGTCCAAAGGCACCTTTGCCAATAATTGCCTTGTGGCTCGTCGGTTGCTCGAGCGAGGAGTGCGTTTCGTACAACTCATGCACGCGGGCTGGGATCAGCATGGCAATCTATTCACGCAACTGGAACAGCAATGCAAAGACACAGATGCTCCATCTGCTGCTTTGGTCCAAGATCTAAAGGAACGCGGCATGCTGGACGATACGCTGGTTGTGTGGGGAGGCGAGTTTGGCAGAACTCCCTTTGGACAAGGAGACCCGGCAAAGCCGACGGGACGCGATCATTTTGGCAAGGCATACAGTTGGTGGCTAGCCGGCGGTGGAGTCAAAAAGGGAAGCATCTATGGAGCAACCGACGACTACGGTTGGAACATCACCGAGAACCAGGTCCACGTTCACGACATGCAAGCAACGATAATGCACTTGTGCGGCGTCGATCACACGCGTTTGACCTATCGCTTTCAAGGCCGCCAGTTTCGTTTGACCGACGTCCATGGTGAGGTAGTCCAAGGCATCATCGCTTGATTGGGCTTCTAAAATTAGCCGCGTGATTTTTCGAGCAGAACCATCATGATTATGGAAAGCAACGCGAGCAGTTCATCGTCCTCATCGAGTTCTATTCGTTTTTCAATCACAAAATGCCGCTCAACAAGAGATGGTTTTTTTAGGGCTCGAAAAGCGGGTATTCCGTCTGCCATTGTGATGAGATACGACGGATTAAGAAAATAGTCGGGTATCATGCCAACGATTGGAATTTGACCCAGAAACGACTCCAGGAATTTCTTCCAAGGAGCTTCTTCGCGAATGTGCATCTCGACACGATTGTTTTCGATAACCTCATAGTGTGCGGACCAAAGAGAACGCATACCGTGCCTTCGTACGGATCCCCAATCGCTTCCATCCGCTCCGGTGAAACTGTAATTGGCGGAAAAATCGAGGATGCGATCCGCATTGATCTCAAACAGCTTGTTCTTTTGAGATGAGTCCGAGAACACTTCGATCTTTTCCTTGAATCGAAACATTTTTTGCCTAACAAACAGAATCGAATTTCCTGAGGCATCGCTGACAGTTATTTTTTGGGCGAACGAGAAAATCGTGAATCGTAGATCGAGCGGATATTGCATGGTCTCTTGTGAACTCCAAGGAACGAACTAGGCTTGAGACTTTTTTTCAAGAATGGAGTGGGGCTCCATTCGTTTCGCTTAGAGCACACCCTTGGAACTTGGCACGCCGGTTTGCCGCGGATCGATCTCACATGCGATTCGAATCGCTCGAGCTGTTGCTTTGAAGATCGCTTCGGCGATGTGATGTGTATTGCGACCATGGATCAACAGGATATGAAGATTGCACATGGCATTCGACGCAAAGCCTTGCCAGAAATCCTCGACCAATTCGCTGTCAAAATCGCCGATCTTGGGAGATGGCATCTCCGCTTGAAAGACCAGGAAGGGACGACCACTAAAATCGACTGCCGATGTGATCAACGTCTCTTCCATCGGCAAAACCATATGGCCATATCTGCGAATCCCATGCTTGTTCCCCAGGCAATGATGGATCGCTTGGCCGAGGCATATCCCTACATCTTCCGTCGTGTGGTGGGAGTCCACTTGCAAATCCCCCACCGCGCGAACGTCGAGATCGATCAACGCATGTCGTGCCAGCAAGACGAGCATGTGATCCAAGAAACCAACGCCCGTGTGGACATGATTTAGTCCGGTTCCGTCCAAATTTAACTTGAGCTCGATTTTCGTTTCCGCTGTCTGGCGTGAAATACTGCTTGAGCGATCTGATGTCATTGTGAATCGTTTCCGTAACGTGATGCGTTCGCATTCGGGTAAAGTTCGCAGGAATGGTTTAAGTACAACGAGCTAGACGTCTAAGTTTCGGACATCGAGCGCATGTTTTTCGATGAATGCGCGTCGAGGTTCGACTTTGTCGCCCATGAGCACGCGGAACATTTCATCTGCTGCGGCAGCATCTGTCAGTTGCACTTTAAGCATGGTTCGATTCGAGGGATCCAATGTGGTTTCGCGAAGTTCCTCTGCGTTCATTTCACCCAAGCCTTTAAAGCGAGTGACCGAAAGCCCGCGTCGGCCAGATTCACGAATCGCAGGAAGCAAGCCCCGCAAATCATCTAGCCCAATCGCATTCTCTTCGCGATAAAGATAGAAGCGCGAATCGGTTGCACCTGTTCGATCTTTGGGAATGAGCTGTTCTATGGAAAACCCAAACTCGGCTAAATCTTTTAGGCCCGAATTAATCGTTCGCACTTCGTACAACTCGGAAACGTGTGCGCTTTGAGTTTTGTCACTGTTTGCTGGTTCGACTTTAGGCCCCAGGGGTTCGGTGGATAGGACCGTTGCTTCTGGAGTGGCTTCGTCGAGGAGGACTTTTCTTGAGGCCATAAACTGGTCAAGCTTGTCGCGCGTGACGAACCAATGATCTTCCGTCCCCAAGTCCAAATGAAACACGGGTAATCGTCCCGTATCTGGATCCATTCGTTCTGTATGGACGCGCAACGAAATGCCACGGCGTTCCAAGGTCAACATGGCGTCTTCCATGGCTGCAAGGGTCGCGCATAGTTTACGCATCTCTTGCCCCTCGAATTTTCGATTGTTTTCATCGACGAAATGGCTGTCGTTGAGGCCTCGTTCAAGCAACTGGTGCTTCATTTCCTCTTCTGTTTGAACGTAGTAACGCTCTTTTTTGCCACGCACTACGCGGAATAGCGGCGGTTGTGCCAAGTAGACGTGTCCGCCAGCAACCAACTGATACATTTGCCTGTAAAAAAAGCACAGTAGCAGCGTGCGAATGTGCGAGCCATCGATGTCAGCATCCGTCATGATGATGATTCGATTGTAGCGACGCTTCGCGATATCTTGATCCATCCCGATGCCGCTTCCAATCGCTTGGATCATGCTCATAACTTCTTCATTCGCAAGTACTTTATCTTCTCGGCTTTTGTAGGCATTAATAATCTTGCCCCTGAGAGGCAAGATCGCCTGCGTATCTCGGAACCGACCACCTTCCGCGCTTCCACCTGCGGAATCGCCTTCGACGAGATAGAGCTCGCACTCTTCCATTTTATTGCTGATGCAGTCTCGCAGCTTGCCTGGCAATCCGCCCCCGCCCAGGACATTCTTTCTATTTCGAAGAATATCCTTGGCCTTCTTGGCCGCTTCCCGAGCCTCTGCCGCGAGCAATCCTTTCTTAACCAACAATCTTGCGTTCTTGGGATTTTCCTCTAAGTACTTTGCGAGACTGTCGCCCACGACCGAGTTGACGATCCCTTCCACTTCGCTATTGCCTAACTTTGTCTTCGTTTGCCCTTCGAATTGCGGATGTCCAACGCGAACCGAGATGACGCAGGTAAGTCCTTCTCGAAAATCATCACCCGTCGGGGTTAGATCCTTGAATAAGTTCTCTTTCTTTCCGTAGGCGTTGAGCGTTCGTGTCAGTGCAGAGCGAAACCCGGATACGTGCGTTCCGCCTTGAAGCGTATGAATATTATTCACGTACGAGTGAAGGTTTTCCGTGTATTCCTCTGAATACTGCAGAGCAATTGCATAACCGAAGTCATCTTTCTTACCTTCGATTAAGATAACATCTTTGTGGACAACCTCACTTGCTCGGTTCAAGTGCTCGACAAACTCAACAATTCCACGTTCGTAATAGAAATCATCGCTCTGATTGGTTCGATCGTCTCGAGTCTTGATCCGTACGCCGCTATTGAGGAACGCGAGTTCTTGGAGTCGTTTGGTGAGCGTGTCGTAGGAAAACTTGGTGTTTGGAAAAATCTGACCATCCGGTTTGAAGGTGGTCTTGGTTCCGCGTTTGGTAGTAATTCCTGCCTCGCGGACAGGGCCTGTGGCGACGCCGCGCTCATAGGACTGGGTCCAAACCTTTCCTTCTCGATAGACCTCAACTTCGCACCATTGAGAGAGGAAATTCACGACCGTAACGCCGACACCGTGAAGGCCTCCGGAAGTTTGATAAGCTTTTTTCTCAAATTTTCCGCCGAATTTGAGAACAGTCATCACTCCTTCTAGGGTACTCATTTCCTTTTGCATGAGTTCTGAAAGTTGGGCGTGTCGGTCAACCGGTATGCCACGACCATCGTCCTCCACGGTTACGGAACCGTCCGCATTGATCGAAACGTTTACGGATTTAGCATACGCCGCCATCGCTTCGTCAATCGAGTTGTCGACAACTTCATAAGCAAGATGATGCAGCCCCGCTAGAGTGGTGTCTCCGATATACATCCCCGGACGCTCACGGACATGCTCAAGGTCGTTCAGATGCTTTAAATCTTCACCGTCGTAGCCAGCAACCCCCGCATTCGATGGTCCAATTATGAGTTCGGATTGTGGATCGATAGGCAGGTCGCTGGCAGCGTTCATAAAAGGTCCGGTCGGTGAGAATTCCATTCAAAGCAAAACTGCGAAAATCCCAATGATTTTCGACGTCCAAACAACATCTGTGAGTATACCGAATTCCGCCATTTTGTGACGGGGGAAGTCGATGTTTGCATTGTATTCGCAAGAGTTTTTGTGAGCATCCCAGCGAGCATCCCAGCGAGCATCACTGCAAAACTTTGCTGGGGTGGCAAACCGCTTGAAGCTTGCTCGCGGACATTCTTATGTTAGGTGTTCAAGAAGGGTTTCCCTTTGACAAATAAATCGCAAATCAAGTCTTTGGGGGAGCTTTTTTTACGATTGACCTTATGCGAATTGCATTTAAGATAACGACTTATGTGCAAGTGCATGTGAAGAACCGTTTGTATTTTTTCGGTTCAATATTTCAAAGCCAAAAGCGGTTTGCGGATGTCTTGATTATTGTCAGTGCATTACGTCACAGTCATGGCTTGAATTTCAAATCCTTTAAACCGTAAGGGAATAGAGTTCATGGTTGATATAGAACGCGTCGTAACGTTAGATGAATTGATGGACAGAGTTCCCGAACAACTTGTTCGGGATGCTGAAAGTCATAGGGAAGAAGAAGAAACTAGAAAACAATCAAGCGAGGACAGCATGTCGAAAGAACCTAGCAAAGCAAGACGAATCCGTGACTACGTGGATAACCATCCGGAATCCCGAAACAAGGATGTTGTGGAAGCTCTTGGAAGCTATGGAGTTACCGCCGCAGACGTAGCCAATGTCAAGAGTCAGCAAAAGCGCAAAGAAGGTAAAGTCAAGAAGACTTCAACCACCAAAGCCAAGGCAGCGTCAACTGCTTCTGCCGATCCGAGCAGTACAACCGCTCTGACCAACAGCGGTCCGACCATCAATTGGCGAGAGCTCGACGCTGGAGTTGCTTTCGTAAAGGCTGCTGGGTCTATACAACGTGCCCAGCATCTGCTTATCATTATTGAGCAAATCAAGGCCTGCTAGAAACCTTAACAAGGATGGATCGACGATGAAAACCGCTAGGATGATGGCTGGTATCCCAGCATTAAATGCTGGGCTCTACAGGCTCATTCGGTTCCTCGTGGGTGACCCCGTCGCTTGGATCGAAATTCTCTCGGATTCCAATAAGAGCAGCTCCACGCTCATCCTGAGGGATATCGAAATGCAACGCGCCAAGGAGTCGGCTAACGCGGACCAAATCTCATGCCCTGCGGACTTCACCCCCGAAGGCGGGCTTTCGGGAGATCGCGAAACCGCGACCGCTCAAAGCGCAGCAGAGTTCATTCGCCGAACTGGCTGTAACGAAGTTGTCGTTGATCGGTCCCTCCCAATGATCTACGCGGAGATGCTCAAGCGCGCAGGGTTGTCCGTTCGATGCGATACGGAATGGGGCTTGATAGAACGTCGCCAAAAGGATCCGAAGGAAATTGAAGCGATCCGGTTTGCTCAACAACAAACCGAAGCTGTTATGAAACGAGCGTGTCAGACTATCGCACACGCCGAAGTAGACGAGGATGGTTCTCTCATCGTTGATGGCCGTCCCATGACCAGCGAACGAATGCAATCCCTGATCGACGTTTGGCTGCTGGAACGCGGATTTTCGAACCCAGGTTCCATTGTGGCTAGTGGTCCAGTTGGAGCCGACTGTCATGAACACGGGTATGGGCCCTTACGCACGCAAGAACCGATTATCGTGGACATCTTTCCGAGAGACAAGAAATCTCTCTACAACGGTGATTGCACTCGTACCGTAGTGCACGGAAAAATCTCGGGCGAACTTGCAAGAATGCATGCCGCCGTAGCGAGCGCGAAAGCCAACGCCACGGCCGCAGTTCGAGCTGGCGTTACCGGCCAGTCCGTGCACGAAGCAACGTCTCGATCTATCGAAGCCTCTGGGTACCATATGGGATTTCCGCCCGAAGGATCGTCCGATTCCTTTGCGTCAATGCCGCATGGTACCGGGCATGGCCTAGGCCTCGAAGTGCACGAGCCTCCGCTGCTCGCTGCCGGTGGTCCTGAATTGCTTGTCGGCGATGTCGTTACCATCGAACCCGGTCTTTACTGCAAAGCCCTGGGAGGCATCCGAATCGAAGACATGGTCGTTGTCACCCAAGACGGATGCATCAACCTAAATTCGCTCCCTGAAGGCCTCGACTGGTCGTAGTCTCCGTCATGAATCATGTTTGAGTGGCTCTTTGGGCGGCGAAAGCGGTTGCTAGGGAAAGAGGTTTCCAGCGACGAACTTCAACGGCTGGATCAAGCTTTGTGGCAAGCAACGCATCTAACCAACGAGCAACGCGAGCGACTTGTGCGATGGTCTAGAGTTTTTGTAGCCGAAAAAACATGGGAAGGTTGCAACGGTCTTGCAATCACCGACGCAATGAGAACATGCGTTGCGTCCACGGCAGGGTTGATGGTGCTTGCGTATCCCGATTGGTATTTCGACAAGACCGCCACGATTTTGATCCACCCAAGTCCGTATAAAGTTCGCGTTGATCCAAAAATTCTTTCGTCGACATTCAACGCTGAGATTGGCGGCGAGTTTCATCGCGCTGGCGAGACCATCTATCGAGGGCCTGTCGTGCTCAACTGGCAAGACATCCAGTTTGCGAAAAAGGACTCCAATGATGGCCATCATCTGGTTATACATGAGTTCGCGCATCAACTGGATATGATAAACGGACCGAACGCCGATGGTCTGCCGCCACTCCCTGGCAACGTCGATGAAGAGGGCTGGCGAATCGCTATGCGTGAGGAGTACAAAATGGCTCGCGACATGGTATCGCAAGGCTTTCGCGTTCGCATTGACGATTATGGACTGACCCAGGAAAGCGAGTTCTTTGCAGTTGCGAGCGAACTTTATTTCCAAGTCCCGCACGAGCTCGCGGAGTATCATCCGAATGTCTACAAGCTTCTCAAACAGTTCTATGTCACCGATATGCGATTCGATTGACAAACCTTAGGCCATGCGAGCCATCAGCAGCTCTCGTTGACACATCAACTCTTTGGGCATGGAATGATACAATCGCAAGAAGAAATCATTCTGATTGGTAATTTCAGCTAGCCAATCTTCTCGGCTAAACAGCATCACTGCGTCAAACTGCTCTTTGCTGAATCCATCCAAGCCCTCTGTCGAAAAACTCTTCCAATCCGGTGTCCAGCCGATCGGAGTCTCGTGTCCAGCAATTTTTCCTTGGCAACGCTTAACGATCCATTCGAGTACCCTCAAATTTTCGCGAAATCCGGGCCAAAGAAATTTGCCGTTCGCATCTTTCCGAAACCAGTTAACGTGGAATATCCGTGGCAGTCTTTGAATGCTCTTTCGCATTTCTAGCCAGTGCCCCAAGTAGTCACCCATGTCATAGCCACAGAATGGCAGCATCGCCATCGGATCGCGGCGAACGGTGCCTACACTGCCGGTTGCGGCAGCCGTCGTTTCAGAACCTTGTGTTGCACCCAAAAAAACGCCGTGTGTCCAATCAAAAGCTTGAAAGACCAAGGGCATTGTCGTTGGACGTCGACCGCCAAACACAATCGCATCAATGGGTACACCTTCGGGATTTTGCCACTCTGGATCGATGTTTGGACATTGACCGGCGGGAGCCGTGAATCGTGAGTTTGGATGAGCGGCCAATCGTCCGCAGCCGGGTGTCCAGTCCATTCCTGTCCAGTCGACCAAATGAGCTGGAGCCTCGGAATGGCCTTCCCACCAGACTCCACCTTCATCCGTCAACGCTACGTTGGTAAAGATAGTATTGCTTGACATTGCGTGCATGGCTGCGGCGTTGGACTGCCAAGAGGTTCCGGGTGCAACGCCAAAGAAACCTGTCTCTGGATTAATTGCGTGAAGCTTGCCGGACTTTCCTGGCCACAACCAAGCGATATCGTCCCCAACGAGAGTTGTCTTCCAACCAAGCTGACGATAACTCTCCGGGGGAACAATCATGGCCAAATTGGTTTTACCACATGCGCTTGGAAACGCAGCAGTCAAATAAGTCTTAGCACCATCAGGTGACTCAAGTCCCATAATGAGCATATGCTCAGCCATCCAACCCGCGTCGCGGGCGATTGCACTTGCGATCCTCAGGGCTACGCATTTCTTGCCCAAAAGCGCATTTCCTCCATAGCCACTACCGTA
>CAMBSL010000074.1 GCA_945870455.1 Pirellula staleyi DSM 6068
TGCCAACGTCCATGCAAACGAGAATCGACTTGCTTTGGTGCGAAGTGTCGAGAGTACTGTCACTAAATAGATTAGCGCACCGAGTGGTAGGAGTGGTGCACTCAATTCATCGATCACGAATACATCCTGCTTAAACAGGAATGCAATAAAGTCCCAATGGTCGTGTGCTTCGTAGGACTCGAGCACCGAAAAATCGATCCATTCACCCAAAGCAAAGAGCAACGCGATCGCGCAAACAGCAATGGACCAGTTGTGCGCCGACCGTCGATCACCGATCCACCATACTAAAATGGAACCTAGCGCGGGTGTCAAAATGGAATATTCCAGCCAAGGAAAACGCAGTTCTGGCATCATGCAACCCTTTCGGCCGATTCGCGGTCTGGTTCGATGGCGTCGGATTCGCGAGAAGGTTCGCGTGATAGCCAATCGGTCCATCGTCGTTCTTGGCGATCAGCCCATTGAAAAACCAACTTGAAAGGTTCGACAATCCACGAATCGAGAATGAGGTCCATGTATCCTCGCTCGTACCCAAACCGGTACCACCAACGTTTGAGCCCTATCGGCAATAGGCCTGCCATTCGGTCTTTAGAATCGGGCAATCGCATTCCGATTGCATTTTCCATTTCGTGATAGTCACTTAACAATGTCGGGGCCCGCAAGAGTTGCAGGGTTCGCAAGCAGGCGTGCCCCATGATATGAATCAGTGCCAAGTAATAAAAACCAAATCCGATCTCGGCGACGATGATTCCAACTTGCGTGAGCGAAGCATATGCCAATGAACTCTTAACGTCGCTCTGCACTCGCGACATGATCGATCCAAACAACGCTGAAATCAATCCTAAGGCAACAACGGCAATCTGCAATTGCCAGGACGCTTCCAAGATCGGATTGACTCGCAACAGCAGGTACGCCCCTAAATGCACGGATAGCGAACCGTAGAACACGGCGCTCGAAGGAGTAGGCCCCTCCATCGCACGCGGTAACCAGCCGGAGAACGGCACCAAGGCAGATTTACCTGCGGCAGCCAATAACAATAGCAAGCCGACTTGGAGGGCATTCAAAGACGAAATGGCTGCACTCCCATGTGGCCAGGTCCCTTGTCCTACGAATGATCCAAAGTCTCCCCCACCAGTCAAATGATGCATCAACAAAGCACCGAGTAAGAAAGAGGCATCTGCTAAGCGATAGACCGACCAAATGCGTTGACCATTCCGAACGGGATGTTCCCGTTCATGGAAGTAGGCCACAAGCAAGGCGGACGACAATCCAACTAACTCCCAGTCGAAGAACAGAGTTTCAATCGTTCCGGCCAAGGCGGAAATCGTAATACCAGCAACAAACAGCGAATAAAGCAGAAAGAACCGATGGTACCCTTCGTCGCGGTGCAAATACCTTCGTGTAAAGGAACCTACAACTCCGCAAAGCACTAACGCAAGAATGACAAAAGGGACCGAAAGGCGATCGAAGATAAACTTCCAGCGAAAATGAAAATGCTCTTCCGGAATACTTGCCCAATCGCCGAATTCAATTGGTACAAACCGCCTGCCTGTGGCTAGCATCAAAAGCAAGATCCCAATGGCTGGCAGCAAACTCATTACTACGCGGGTTGAGTAAAACGCGATATCGTCGTCTCGCTCATAGAAAGGTTGACAAGCGCCGAAAACCCAAGAACGGCCACTAGCCCACACGGGACTGCCACGACGACAAAGCCAAACCAATAAAACATTCCATCCAGGTCCATCATGATTGCACCTCCGAGGTCGCGTCGCCGAACGGATCACGAATCGTCGCAAAAGGCAAATGCCCTCGCTCGGATTGGACCATTTCGGAAGAAGCTCCAACCTCTGGTAGCGATTCATTCTGTACGTGATATTGCACAAACTCCCCTTTGAGGTAGAGCATGATTTGCGATGTGGCCACATCGATCAGCGCCAGTTGCACCCAGTCTCCTTCAACAAGTGAACGAATTGCAGGATTGGCCTTCACGATTCGCTGCATAATTTGGGGCGTGGTCTGGACCACAAACAGAATTCGCAGCGGCTCATGGATTTCGACCATCTGTGCCGAAAGTCCAGGCCTTAAATCGGACGCTGCTCCCGTCATGACTCCTGCTAACGACGCGATGTTGTGTGGTAATTTCGAGCCACAACCATATCCCTCAGGGTCAACCGTTGAAAAATAATATTCGAGGTTTATCCCGCCACACACCGGAATGGCAGCTTGGAGGATCCTTTCAACAATCTTTCCGTTTTCGTCGTCAATTTTTGGATCGTAAGAAGCAAGGAAGGCGCGTCGATCGAGAAACAAGCCGCGGCTCCATTCGCGTTCACCGACGAAACAAAGCGCGTTCGTCGCATGATTGTACTCAGGTCTGGCTTGCGATAAATCCTCGGAGCGTTCCTCAACATGCTTAAGCGCCTCGGAGGGGGTCAACCCAAAACGTGCCGATTCAAATCGCCGAACGCGTTCTTGCGCGTTTCTTGCTCGTGCGTCGTCAATCCTGACTTGAATGTCACGAAAAAGAGTTCGCAATGGCCACGGCAGTCTGTCGAGATCGTAATAGTCGACTCGATCGTTGCACGTGTTGTGAAAGCCACCGATGAATCGGACATCGTCGGGAATATGGATGCCAGCATTGGCAACCAATTCTCGCACGCGAGAATCGTTTGCCATCGACGCAAAGGCTCGCTCATTCGGCCCTCCGCGACCGCCACTGCAAGCACCGCAGTTGTAGGCGGATTCATGTGGATTGTTTAAGCTACTGGAGCCGTGCCCCAGGAACAAGATGATCGGGGAAAAGTCTTTCACAAGGCCAATATCTTGTAGTATTCGTACAACAATTCCGGCCATTTCTTCGGTCGAATAGCCTTGCGAATCCCATTCCGGTCCTGGACTATTCCCAACTCGTTCCAAGTGCAATTCGGTAGCGGGTGGCCTAACCAGTTTGCCAAACGAATCTCGGATGCGTGAAGTGATGTGCGGTGCTAAGACTCTAGCCACCAATGGGAAAGTCGCGAGTGTTCCAAATAAGCCTGTAAGCATGCCCCCCAAGAACGTTCGCGACCCGGAATGAACTTGATGGGACACGCGACCAATTAACTTACGTCTCTGCGATCGCTTATCGCTTTCCACCTCGGCCGAAAAAGCTGGTTCCTCGCATACATAGTGTTTAGGAACCATGTTGATTGGACAAAGCGGACGAAAATGAGCTTCTGCTGCGCCGCGATAATACATGATCACAGCGAAGAAACCCGCTGCTCCAAATGTTTCGCAGCTCGTTTCCACTTCTTCAAGATGTCGTCGAAAGGACTCCTCTCGATCATCGATACACGTAATGACTTGGAACTTGGGTAGAGTTGAGCTAGAACGCAATAAACGCTTTTCGCGGCGTTTTCGGGAATGCACAGCAACCGCATCCAAGGCTTGAACGCGATATCTGCGTTCATATGCCAATTGGAAAACCCGTCTACGTTGTAAGGACGAGAATTCGTCCACTTCCTTCAAAAGTTGCGTCCACTGAGCAGCGTTCAGGCTCACCAAAGAGCTAGGCGTCCATTTCCGAAATTGAGCTATTTGAAAAATAGTGAATGCTCGTGACTCGATGGACCTACCATCGCGCGACTGAGAATCCAGCCGCTTCGCTTGCCAGCCGCCAGTCGAACGTTGCGATTGCGACCGAATCGTTTCCATTGCCAACCGGTCTAGAATCAACCGAACCGCTAAATATCCAACCAAGGACCCGGCCGGGGCGGGTTTCGGCGTCCACGGAGCAGTCGTTTCCATCTGCCATATCATTCCCGCCCAACCTCGGAGCGCAAGCAATTTTCGTTTCACCAGCTCTTCGCATGCATGTGCGTCAAGCTGGGATCGCCTCAACTCCTCTTGAACGACCTCGTACGCATCTTGGTTTGCTGAACGGATCCGAGCGATCTCAGTTGGCAATTGCTTCAACCAACTTGGCAACATCGCGATTCGTGATCCATAGAGCGAACAGAACGCGCTGAGAAACCCATGCTCCCGATCCGGCATGGGCCAAGTTGCAAATCCTTGATCCAAGTAACACCCGCAAAATCGGATTAAAAAATCGTTGACGAGCCTGCTGGCCTCTCGCTGCTCAGCAGGCGTAGGCGTGTGAAGGGGAGTTTGGGCGTCACCGTTGTGGAGCGTTCGAGAATCCGACGATTGCACGCCTTGCTTACAAGCGGCCCAAAGATATTCAAGTGTAAAGGACTTCCATTTCGCTTCAGGCCAAGCCTCTAAAGTAGATACGCTAGATCCATTGAGCAATTTTGGTAATATTGCAATTCGCTCGTGTGTCGCTTTCTCGGCGTCACTCAAGTACTTGATTAAATCGTTTCGAGTTTTCTCGACTATGCTGCGAACGTCTTCCGATTCCAATTCGCAGAAGAATTCTTGAAGCGCCCCTCCCTCTGCGATTAGCCAAGTCAATTCTCGAACTGGCAAAGTCCTTAGCGGATACTGCATCATAGCCAGTCGCAACTGATAGCGAGTCCCAAACGACGCGACAAGCCGATCTGTCTCATTTCCAAGATCATCGAGCAATACTTGTTCGAGATCCTTCAAACGAATTCTCCCCGTTTGCATCTCCTGTCGAAATCGATCTTCACTGAAATAGGGTTGACTGTTGTAGATGCGAAGACCTTCCAAGACCCCTTCGTCAAACGACAGATCCTCAAATGCATGCAACGTGTTGTGATGAACAAAGACCTTAATCGGGCCTTGCGCTGGCAAGAAATGCGTTGCATGTAGCAGCCAACGGTCAATAGCTTGGCGACCCACGGAATGTTCCGGGATGTCCATATTGATCTGAAGGGTAATCATAGAATTACTGCCTGAACTGTTAATCTAAACCGATCTTTAGAACCTATCCGCCTTGATATTCACTGCCCATGGTTCAGAAGGGACGGAACAAAAGAGCGCATAAACCCAATGTCATGCAAATCTTGCGCCTAAGGATGTGGCAAATCTGCGGAAAAAGAGATCAGAGGGTCAACCTAGAGAGGAAGGCAACCTAGAGAATTCAAACTGGCGGACCGCGCTGTCCGTTGGCCACAGACAATATCGACACAGCCGAAACGAAATCGCCGGCAAGCCCTTCAAGAAATTGTGGGAGAAAGAAGTCGTCCGAAAAACTTAATAGGCAAGAAAAGCCCGTGTGATCGAATTCCAGTCGCGTATTATCCGTATCCGAGTCTTCTTGCACTTCTTCGATACAAGAGGAACCTGCAACCCTAGTCACCGAACTCCATGTGCCGAAACAGGAACTTACAACAATCGACCCAATCAGGCAGATTGCCACAACCGCATAAGCTCTAGGTGTGAAGAAAGACAAACCATGTTGAGTTAATTTGGTCATTGGACAAGTATTCATCAACCCGCAACTTCATCGAGATTTCAGCTACTATCGGTACAGTCTTTCATTTAACTCGGTCCGACCGCATTCATCCAGCGAGTGAGAATCGCCGTCGACATTCTGAAGCTATCCTAAATCGTCATTTCATGCAAGGGACTTCTGCACAATGGCCTGGAATCCTGGAATCGCTCGAAATTCGCAACGTCATCGAACGTTTGGTTGGTACGGTAAACGCCGATGAAATCGATAAACACTACCTTCCGGGCGAACTGCAAAAAGAGCAACGTCCGGGCGCATCATTGGGGCAAACACTTGCTGGGATAACCGAAGCGGCCGAAAAAGAAGCGATTCAATCCGCGTTAATCAGTCGCAACTACCATCGAGAACAGACAGCAAAGACGCTTGGAATAATTAGCCTTCGATCTCTCCATTATAAGATGAGTCGGTATGGATTACATTAGGGCGAGCGGTGAATGGGATTCGGTCAGCCGGCCCCGCCATCAATGCGACGCCGAAAAAAACAATCCTAGAGGTAAGCACATCCGCAACTGTTTTTCAACCCAATTAGCCGTTGGGCGATAGCCCCGGTTTTCCAATTGCTCGACATTCGTCGAGAACCGGGGCTATCGCCCTTCGGCTATCAGGTTGTTTCACTCGAAGATTCATACCGATGTGCTTATCTCGATAAATCATCAACAACGAAACGAAGTACGAGCATTACATGAGCGAAAGAATTCTCAGCCAAATCGTCGACGGACGCACCGACCTTGTATTCGAGTACATTGCTGCCGGCAACCATGCCACTTCAGTCGACCAAAATGGGGTGTCTATCTTGAAATGGTGTGCCTACTACGGCGACGTGAGCGCGATGAAGTTCCTGCTCGCCAATGGCGAATCGCTCGATACGCTAGGAGTGAACTTAGACCTCAATGGAGCGGCATTTCACGGACATTGGCGGCTTTGTATGTTCTTGATCGAGCATGGAGCCGATGTGAACAAGCCCTTGCAGTATACAGGCGAAACGCCGCTCCACGCTGCGCTTTGCAAATCGGAGCGACTTGCACATGACCTCGTGATCAGGGTACTTCTTGGCAATCACGCGAATCCCAATTGCGTTACCAAACCATCCGTAGAAACAGGTGGGTTTATGCGTGATTGCAGAACCAAGGGGGAAACACCTTTACACCGCGCTGCTGCTTTCGGCACGGAAGAAACGATTCAATACCTTCTGAACGCAGGTGCTGCGATTGACGCCATTGATATGAACGGAGATTCGCCACTCTCTTGGGCGAGTTGGTATTTGCGACCCGATCCAATTCTTCAAAAGCTTTGTTACGGTAAGTTCTCCATCCGGCCGACGAGACGTTCGATGGCTGCTACTTTGCTTGGGAATCCTCACTTCGACGCTTTCTAGGACCGATGTGTTTTCGCTGGTCGGACCAAGGCAACTCGGAGGTCGCATACATTCGTATTGGTGGGCCCCGTCTTGAGCAGTCCACCTGTCTGCTCAAAAAAGCGATAGGCATCGCAACGCTCAAGGAAATCGCTCGGGGCAAGCGACAGTTGCATCATTCGTTCGTAAACATCTTGGTCTAAAAACGCCCCAGCAGCGTCCGTCGGACCATCTTCACCATCGGTCCCGCCAGATAAAAAGACAAGTTCAACGTCTTTAGGCCATCCACCCATTCGATGCAGTTCATTCAGAACGGATAAAGAAAGCTGTTGGTTTCGACCACCCAAGCCACGCTTCTCCGAGGGTGGCAAAGTCACGGTAGGCTCACCACCCGATAGAAGGCAGTCGATTTGAGTCGGTTCGAACGTTGCCGCCAACTGGTTAGCCAGTTTTTTCCCCAACTGCTCGGCGTCGCCGTCGCTTTCACGTTCCGACTTGATCCAATAACGATAACCGAGTTCAACTGCCTTTTGGCCGGCCGCGTCGACTGCAGTGGCGTTGTTTGCTAGTACAAACGTCGAACGCTCGGTCCTCGATGACACAACTTGGGATGAAGTCAACGGACGGTAGCGCAACGAATTGTTTAAGATTGCCAGAACATTTGCGAATTGACCTGGCAATACATGGTTGAGGACCGAAATCGCTTGAACTGGGTTGGGTTCGGGCTCGAGGATCGTTGGACCGGACGCAATCACCTCGAGCGGATCGCCGAGTACATCGGATAGGATGCAAGTAATGAGTTGTTTCGCATGGCAGGCCCTCGCGAGCCCCCCACCTTTGATGTTGCTCAGGCAACGACGGACCGAGTTAAGTTGCTCGATATTGGCTCCGTTTGCGGCGAGCGCTCGTGTCAATTCGACTTTTTCCTGCAAAGAGATTCCCTCGATCGGAGCGCAGAGCAACGCCGAACCGCCACCGCTAATCAACGCCAACACACTATCGTTCGGACCGGCATTGCGCACGAGATTGAGAATCTCTCGAGTGCCGGCCACAACGGTTTCTGTAGGCTCGTTACTCCCTTGCGGCCGAGCTTGGCACACGGTTATGGAACTTGGGATGTTGCATTCGTTCGGTAGAGATCCTTCCGGGACATTGATCCATCCCAACATCGCGGGGAGATTCTTTTTGGAACGGTTTAAGGCCTGAATCAGCCCGGCGGTCATTCCCGCTGCTGCTTTCCCTGCACCAACGATAATCAACTGGTTCGCGTTTTCCAGATTCCATGCTTGATCGGCGATACGAAGCCAGCGTCCATCCCACTCGGTTTGGTTAGCCAAAATGCGATCCGCTCTAACGGCGTCCACTCCAGCTTGCCAAATGGCGATTGCATCGCGAGTGATTGGACGAAGGTGGCCATGGAGAGTGGAGGGTGAAATCAAGGTCGATATTCTTGGATCTTCGAGATAGGATAGTTACTTCTTCGAGCCGCCCCAAACTCCAATCGTGCAGTTTGGCAAGGAAACTCGTCTGTCTTGGAGAATACCTAGCTACTACTTTGACTTTTGTCGACAGTGACTTCCCGAAACCCCTAGTTTCGTGGTCTTCGTTTCTAAGATCGATGCGTCGGATCCAAACTCGCTTCGAATTTGTTCGAAAGCATCCTGCAGTGTTTTGGAGCGAAACTTCTTAATGCGAATGGGTGCAGTCGATCGTGTTTCCTTTCTCGGAATCAAGAGAGACCTAACGCTTTTTGCATTTGCTTGCGGACGAGGGTTAAACGTTCCAAGCCGCCGCCGCCAACCTCGGCCGTCGTCCAACCCGTGAAGCCGATTTCGTCGAGCCCCTTTTGCACATCGCCCCACGGCAAATCATCATCTTCCGAAGTGATATCCACAAACTTGTTCTTGGCTCTGCTAAAACCCTTGATATCTAGCTTGACGGCGCGCCGACCAAAAGCATTGAGCCAAGCACGTGGCTGCCCATACTTCCAGTGGTTACCGATGTCATAGTACATGCCGACCCATGGACTATTGAAACTATCGACAAATCGAATAAATCGATCGGGATTCTGCTCAGGCGGAGCATCGTGATCGTAATGCATCTTGTTCCAAACATTTTCGAATAGAATCGATTGGCCTATCGAAGCTGCTAAAGGAATCAGTTTGTTGATTTCAAGTTGAGCCCTAGCGTCTATCTCTTCGGCTGTTCCATCGTCTCCACGGCCGACGACAATCAAGACACCGCTTCCGCCGATTGCATGCGATACACGCAAACAATGTTCGATGTTGGCAACACCTTGCGCACGGTCCTCTTCCTTGGGGCTTGTCAATCGCATATTCCAGTGTGCATGATTGATCGCATTGTGACAAAACACGCCAGATTCCTGAACCGCTGCCCTGGCTTGCTCTACGGTAAACATTCCCGCTTCATCGAAATCGACGCCATCGAAACCTGCTGCGCCAGCCAGTTTGAGTCGTTCGGTTAACGAAAGCTTCTTGCCACCCTCGTCTTTGGTGATCATTCCGAGCTTGCACGAGAGCAAGATCTTTTTCCCTGAGGGTGGCACAGGTAGGCTCTGATTTTCGGCGGCCTTCTCAATGGCTTTTTCAGTGGCCGATCCGTGCGTTGCTTGCGTCGCTCCCGTAACGGCAGCGGCCGCAATCGCGCTGGCGGATAAAAACGTTCTACGGTCAAGAGGTGTTTTCTGGAAATTCATCCGGATCGTCTCCAAGAGATGGTTGTTTTCAAAATGGGAATCGCCATTATAGCAAATAATCGGCTTCCAATTGCTCACTTGCTCGAGGCCTTCGTGACTATACGGCTCCTGATCACCTGCCATTCATCGTCCGTCCATGGTTCCGCTGAACCGCTTTTGATTCCTGCGATCAAGGCCTGCTCGAAATACCCCAGGCTTGCCCTGGGGATTTGTTATGCTTTCTGGCTATTGGAAGCTGGCGCTCGTCGCGCCGTCTGACTATGTCAGGCTAGCAGCCTCATCTTTACCCACATCTTTTGATCTTGCTCCCCTCGCCCTGGTCTCGGGGAGAGGGGCCGGGGGTGAGGGGTTTTGCACTGTGTTTTGATTGGTTTTTTGATCGTGAATTCAATCTCTAGCTGCGTTTCAGAAGCGTAAACAAATAACTGAACCGGAGGCTACCATGTCAGGGATCTACCCCTCACCCCCCCGACCCCCTCTCCCCGAAGCGGGGCGAGGGGGAGAAAACGCACGAAGATCACGCAAATCCATTGGGATTTCGAGTCTAGCGTGTTCTGAAATGTGGGTAAAGTTGAGGCTAGCAGCGCTAGCAGCCTATGCTACGGGTATATATCATGATGCGTTTCGGCTGACGTGCGAAGAAAGCAGCTCGATGACCAATGCGAGCAATAAAAATCTGGGCGTTTGGCAAAAGCTTTCGCAAGCGATCGCCCGCGAGGTGCGCCTCGTCCGCAACTTCGTACTCAGCCGTCTCAACATCAATTGCAACAAACTGATCGATGGCAGTTGCCTCAAGTGTTGAACGCAGTTGACATTCGTAGATTTCCGAACCGCGCATGCCGATTTCGTCTCGTGATAGTCTTCTCGTCGACATTCTCTTCTCCCTAAAATCCGTCAATCCTTCGCTCCCTTCATCCTACCATCTGAGCGTCACGATGAAAAGAATTCCATTCATCTACGTTCCTGTTCTCGCCCCATTTCCTGCCTGGGAGTGGCGTGCAGACTAGAATAATCAAAGTCAATAAAAGGTGCAGGCACGCTCCACCGTGTTGTTCGCAGTCGAGCTTTTGCCAGGGTTCTAGGTGGACGGCACATGGAATGTGCCTACTACTTTGACTTAGCGTCACGCGGCTCGTCGTTCCTCTTGCTGTGTTCGACGTTGTTTTTTGCGTTCCGCTTTGCTCATCGGTCTTCCTGAATCGTTGTCATCCGAGTCTTCCTCGTCACTCTCCGCGGATCGGGTCGATGGAAGCACTTGGCTTTGCTGTATCGACACAGGCTTGCTGGAGTTGATGGTTGCATCAAGACCCTTCAGTTCAACCGGTGGCTTGAGCTTGAAGCCATCGAACATTCCGAAAAGCCTTCGCCCCAAAAAGGGAAATGACATCCGTGATCGCTTACTCGATTCTTCGGCCATCGGGTCGCTAGACTGGGACTTCGTGTCTGGCTTCTTTGAGGTTGCGGTCGGAGCCTTCGCTGGCTTGGTACCAGGAATCGGATCCGCCTCGTCGGAAGTGGTTTTCTTGCCAAACTTGGGTATCCAATTTCGTTTGACCTTCGGTGCCTCCGCACAGGACTCCGTATTGGACTTAGAATCAGACTTGGTATCGGACTTCGAATCGGCAACGGGTTGTGGCGAAGCAGTTCGCTTACCGGGCCAGAACGAACGCTTGTTTTTTGGTGCATCGGCGGATGATTCTAGACCGCTTGTAGCGTTCGGATCGATTTTTACCGAACCCTTCGTATCCCCTGATTTACTTGTTGTTTGCTTTTGAGATTCCTCTGCGTTGCGATTGCCTCCAATTCCAAACCAACCCTTTTTCTTGGTAAGGCCCGTGTCCACGGTGAGCCTATCTTCTTTGCGAATTGATTCGCTTCCGAGACCTTCATCACGACTCTGTTCTGCTTGAGCGGCTCTCTTGACCGATTTGTCAGCCATCTTGTCCATGTTTTTTTCGTTCATGCGAACGGTAGATGGACCAGAGCTTGTGTTTCGATCTTGCTGCTTGTTCGCCTGCACGCTGGTGTCACGCGTCGCTTGCTCGCCCGCATCTTTTGCATCCAATGACTTTTCACGTCTGCGGGGCCAAGCTAGTTTCCATTTCCGACTTTCGCCTAAGTCGGATGATTCGTTTTCGGACGTGTCCGTCTCGTCAACTTCTTCTTCAATCCGACTTCGCTTCAACGAGATCGTTGGCAATTTCCATTGGATTGGCTTCAGGTTTGCGCCATGCCGCTGCAAGAATCGTTTCTGCGCATGGATGTAGGTTTGACGGAGATAGATTCCTGCCGCCTGAAAGACTGCCAATATCCCTCCCAACCAACAGCCACCAACCACCAAGTCAATACTTGCCTGCGACCAAGATGTTTTGATCAGCCCTGTACCAAGCAAAGATGCAATTGCCCATGACAGAAGCCCAATGAGCCAACAGGCAACACTCGTCGGTGCGGATTTGAGCTCACTACAAAGTCGAATTCCGAGTACTCCGACCAACGATGCGAACGTCGCTAGCACCAATGGCCAGCCACCGTAACCGATTTCTTTGCGAGCCCAGCCATCGATACTTATTCCAAGCAGATATAGCCCAGAGCTGGATGCGTCGAAACTTGAAAAAAGAGCGACGATGGCTAATACCGCCCAAATTCGATACTTGGCTCGATAATCATCCAGCTTATGTCGCCGCAAACGAAAAATCATCCATGCTGCCAAAGCGGTGAGCATCCAAAGCTGACAGGTAAGCCAATGCGCGATACTGTGAGAAGATCGCAAATGAAAGAGTTGCGATACCGGCAACGAAGCGACACTCACGTTGCTACTGGTTGCCGTCGAAGGGGTCGAAGGAATGCGAACATGAATCCAGTAATGCGAAAAAAGCAATCCACACCACAGAATCCACATACTCGCCAGGACAATAGTCAATGTCCCTCGTCGCACGGGTATGAGTTGCACCATCCTTTGTTGGCACGTTTGCCGAACAGCTTGGCTGTATCCTGGATCGCGATAAGCGGTGGTGTAACTAGTGTCCTCGGAATGGTTCTCAAGCTCGCGAGCCCGCGCACGCTTCTTGGCACGAACCGCTTCCACAGCGTAGTCGGAATCGGAAGCAACCGCGTCGAGCAAGACTCGGCGGCGTCGATCGATCCGATTCGTTCTCGAAAAAGTCATACGCGGGTCTCATGGAAAAAGAGGTTCGATTGCAAGCAATACGGTATCCTTCCCTTGCAGGTCAAGATCAGATGCGTGTCATCCACACAAAACTCGCCTATTGAAGACTCGCCAGTTGAAGGCTGGCATTTAGATGGCAGTGTGCAATCTAGTTACCAGGCTCTGCCTGGTAACTCAATGCAAGCGAGGCTCCGCCTCGCCGAAATGCATCCTTAGTTTGTGAACTCGGGAGGCAGGAGCCTCCACACCAATGCGTTCCCAGGCAGAGCCTGGGAACGAGTAGAAAGTAGCAGGCACGCTCCGCCGTGCCGTTCGCAGGCAGGTTTTTGCAAGTATTCTAGGTGGACGGCACATGGAATGTGCCTACTACTTTGACTTTTGTCGGGTGTGTCTTAACAAGATCCACACCATCCAACCCTAATCCATAGTTGTCACAAAGCACTAAACTTCGTAGCGATAGTGCACCTCGTCGATTCCATCTTCATAGTAATCGACGAGTCTTCCGGCGGACTTGAACCTAGCGGCGGTCAGGATGGACGCCGCATTGGCGACATCCGATGGGAATGCCATGAAGATAGACCGACCGCCCCAGCTTCGCACTTGATCGTAGACTCGCTGAAAATCTTGCGGTTTCGTTCCTTGACCTTGCGGCACGAGCTCCCAGGCAAGCCAATACGCACCGTTGGTTTCCGGGATCTCGTCGACATCGGTCAGTCGGATGTCATCTAAGTTGAGCACAGCGTTGACGGCTTCCTTTTCGCAAAGTCGCATTCCGTATACGAGCATCGATTCACCTTGAGCGTAGTAGTTGGGTTGGCGAATCTCCTGGGCGAAGCCTACTTGAAGGTACGTTTCGCGGGCGTCTCGATAAATGTCTCCATCCTCTGGATCAATGTAGTCGCTCGCGTGAACGAAGGCTTTTCGCCCATCGCGTTCTCGCATGATTTCAATCATCCAGTTCAGCATTCGCGTTCCCTTGCCAGAACGTCGATGGCTCGGATCCAGGTAGGTCCAGGATAGGCCGAACGAACCGTCCGTCTCAGGGATAGGTTTCGCTCCAACAACACCGATCACCGCCCTGTTCTCGCACAAACAGAATTGATCGTCGATGCTGTTGCCGTAAGTCTCTTGAGCTTCGGCGGCGTCATCTTCGTCAACCTCTTGAATAATGCGAAGCGCGACCGGTATGTCTTTGACAGTCATGGGCCGTAATTCCAGATTGCCATCAGCGCGACGAAACATTTGTAGCATCCTTTACGTACTTGTTAAACCAAGCCACCATTTCCGCTTGCGTATGCAGGACGGATTGCCGAGCGCGGTAGCCATGGCTTTCGTGTGGCAACATGACCAATCGCGTGGTTCCGCCGTTTCCTTTGACCGCTTGGAACATGCGCTGGGATTGAATTGGGAATGTCCCTGGGTTGTTGTCGTTCTCGCCGTGAATCAACAGAATCGGCGTCTTGATTTTGTCCGCGTGCATGAACGGTGAAATGTTGGAGTAAATTTCTTTCGCCTCCCAAATCGGTCTGCGTTCCGATTGAAATCCAAAGGGCGTGAGCGTTCGATTGTAAGCACCGCTTCTTGCGACGCCGGCCTTGAACAGATCGCAATGGGCAAGAAGATTGGCGGTCATAAACGCGCCGTAGCTATGGCCACCTACTCCCACTCGATTGCCATCCGCCACACCTAGCGAAACCGCGTGATCGATGGCCGCTTTGGCTGCCCCGACGATTTGTTCGACGAAAGTGTCGTTCATGGTTTCCGGATCGCCGATGACCGGCATCGTGGCTTCGTCCATGATCGCGAATCCTTGGGTGAGCAAAGCCAAATGGCTGATCCCTCCAATGCGAGTAAACTCCGATGGGTTGGCAGAGATTTGCCCTGCAGTGCTCGCATCGTTGAACTCAAGCGGATAGGCCCAAACGATGAGCGGCAATCTAGTACCCTCTACGTAGTCTGCGGGTAGATAGAGCGTTGCGGAAAGCGGTACGCCATCGGCACGTTGATATTTTACAATCTTTTTTCGAATGCCTCGAAGCTGTGGAGTCGGATCTTGGAAGTCGGTCAACGCGACTTCGCTGGCCGTCGACAAGTCTCGCAAAAAGTAGTTCGGCGGTTGACTGGGAGACTCCCGCCGCGTGATGATCTTGGGGTGGAAGCCGTCAATGTTAATGTTGTCCATGTTAGGGAGCACAGACACAACGCTTTCCAGAAATCCGGATGAGCAGCGCCATAGGCGCTCTGTCTGGAGAGTCTCAATGTTCTTGCGATCCAGGAATGGCAAATTGCCGTTCGAGGTTGCGCCTTGGCCAACCAGCCAAACCCACGGCCCTGACTGTTGAGCAATGGAATATCCGGTCGAATCGGGCTTGGTAAGTATTCGGCCTGGATCGCCGTATCGATCGCGCATACTTCGGTCGACCATGATCTTCGGGGTTGACTGCGTCGAAGAGGCGTCGTGCAACAGCGACCGAACCCAACGTCGATCGCGATCCATCTCTGTGGTCATCATCAAGTTCGGATTTGGAAAAAACGAGATGCCAGCATAACGATGTTCGATGCGCACAAGGTCGCGTGCTGGATCGTTAAATGGCGAATCAATCGTCTTCAACTGATCGCGATGAGGTACTTTTTTACGAGGATCACCTTCATCCAGGGCTTCGGTCCAGACGAGAGTCGCTGGATGACCCGGCCGCCACTGAACAGAACGCCTGCCGGTTCGAACACCTTCGATAGGAATGTTCTCCTCCATTGGAATATCGACAACGTGATAAATGTTTCGCCCGTCCAACCCGACAACGTTGATCTGCTTGGGGAACGAACTGGATGTTAGAAGATGGGAAAATGGTTTGAGCAATTGGGTCACGAGCAGATGCATGCCATCAGGCGAACAGACCACGCTATCGACCATCGCTGGCTCGCCTACCTTGATATCGGGTTTGCTCGGCTCCAAGATGGCAAGTTGAGTTGTAGCGAAGTACTCAAACAACGCTTCGTCATGAGCGTTGGTGAGGAGGTCTTGATACGTTCTCGTCGGAGAAGTGTTGCCGTAAGACTCCTGGATATTGGGACCTGAAGGTGCGCTGGGGGACGCAGGTTCGAGCCCACGTTTTTCAGGTACGAGACAACACAGTACGCGACGTCCGTCTGGCATCCAGTCAAACGACTGGAGCACCGTGTTCAAACGATCGGTCAATCGAATGGGTTTCGATGGATTGTCCGTGGCTGCCCACCAGAGTTCGGTGCCATTGTCCGTTACGAGTGTGTAAACAAAAGACTTCGAATCATGCGACCAACTGACGGATCCGACGCGCGACGGATCATGCATGGGTATGCGAATTGCGTTTCGTCCGTCGCGAGGTCGAAGCGATATTCCCCGATTGAAATCGGTTCGAAATGCTCCGTTGGCGATTGGGTCGATTCGATTGCCTGCAAGCGCGACCAAGCGACGTGCCACGTCCGCAATATCTGGCATCGAGTCTCTATCGATGAAAAGCATCCAGTTGGAATCGGGGCTAATTGAGATGGCCGGCTCCGGCTTGATATCGATAATGTCAACGATTTCTACGGGTGGGGATTGGTAGGTTGATTGTCCCGATGAGATCGATGATGTCATGCAAGCCATGGTCAAGAAGAGCGGAATGGAATAGAGGTGTATTTGTCTTAATCGCATGGTGTATTGCAGGAGTTGAAATGCGGAGTTTCGAGTCTGTCGAATATAGCCACAAATTTGGCACTTCGCGGCGAACACCCATACTATTTCTTGCAAATCGTGCCCACTTGATCTCGGCCATTGCTTTTTTTCTCAGAAAAAGGTCAAAATATCGGCACGACAGATGCACTACTAAACGGGCTGGCACAATGACTGCCAAAATGCGTACCGGAAACGAACTTGATCAACCAAGAATGGGGCAAACAATATGTTTATTTATTTACTGTTCATAGTACCTCCTATGCTGCTGGCGTTGCTTGCGCAGTGGATGATGCGATCGACCTACAGTCGAGCGAGCCAGATTCCGGCTCGCATGAGCGGAGCTATGGCTGCGAGACGAATTTTGGATGCCAATGGGTTGAGAGACGTACCAATTGAGCAATCCTTTGGCCAGTTATCAGACCATTACGATCCCGCCTCGAAAATCGTGCGGCTCAGTCCAGATGTCTATGGCGGTCATTCGTTAGCGGCGGTTGGCATCGCAGCTCACGAGGTTGGGCATGCTATCCAAGACGCAAAGAATTACGCACCGTTGGTAATTCGCAATATCGCTGTGCCGGTGGCTGGTTTTGGTAGTTCAATCAGTCAGGTTTTTTTGCTTGCAGCCTTTGCTCTTGCGGCATTTCAAATGAGTCAGCTAGCCACCATTGCGATGCTTTTGTTTGTTGTCGGCTTTTCGGCGACCGTGATTTTCCAAATAATCAACTTGCCTGTGGAATTTAACGCAAGCTCGCGAGCCAAAACGGAATTGGTTTCGTTGGGGATCGTCAACAGCCAAGAGTTGTCGAGCGTCAGCCGCGTGTTGACCGCAGCCGCCATGACCTACGTGGCTGGCACACTGCAATCCGTTGCAACGTTGGCTTACTATGTTTTCCAGTTCTTTCTCGCTGGCGGAATGGGTCGCAGCGACGATGGAGCATGACGAAAAAAGCCAGGGATTTGGCCAATCGGATTGTATCGGGGCTCAGGAATTTTGCGGCAAGGCGATCCGCCCTGCCAGCAGGTCGAGCAGTGCACCCAGGGGACATGCGGTATTTCCGGGAGGATGTTGGTAGTGAGTTTGCTGGACCTACTTCTTCGCTCCATTTTTGAACAACACTTTGTGCGCGGCAGCCAACTCTTTGGCCGGGATCTTGATCACTTTTCGATCGTAGGTGATCAAGCCATTTATTTCCGCTTCGACGTCGGTCGTTTGCGTATAGATGCCTGCGGCTATCCCTTGAAATCGCAACGCATCCAACTTCTCAATTGAGGTGGCGTATCGTTCCCGGAAATCCGCTTCCGATTTTGGCAATCCGCCGTAGCCCCAAATGCGATTGTCGGCGTTCCACATGTGATTCGGTATTGGATATCCGTGCCCGCCAAACTCTCCCATTACTTTGATAAAGCCCCGATCGCGACCTTCGTTGAACGGATATTGTGGATGGGGATATTCGTGATGATCCACAATGTCACCTACGGGCCAAAAATTTCCACCGCTTGCGATGTTGACTAGTCGCGATGGATCACGTTTGACCACCCATTTACCAACTTCGACCGTACGGTGTTGCCCCCAAGCTTCGTTGAAGGGCACCCACACGACGATCGATGGATGGTTTTCCAAATGGTCAATCATGCGCTCTAACTCAAGCATGAACTGAGTGTGCTCGACATCTGGCCACTGCGCATCTTCTGGATTGGGCTCCAAACGCGTCCATTTCGGGTTGTGTCCAGCGCTCACCTGATCCTGCCATAGCATCATCCCAATGCGATCGCAGTGGTAATAGTATCGGCGCGGTTCGACTTTGATGTGTTTGCGGATCATGTTGAATCCAGCGGACTTCAAGAACTCGATGTCGAACAACATCGATTCATCCGATGGCGGTGTAAGCAGTCCGTCTGGCCACCAGCCTTGATCAAGCGGTCCCCAATGAAAGATCTCTTCGCCATTGAGCGTGAGTCGCAAATGCCCGTCGGACCCCATTCGTTTCCCAACCGTTCGGATTCCCGCGTACGATTCAACGCGATCCAGGACGGCGTTAGTCGAGTCCAATAGGCTGATCTCAAGATCATACAGATGCGGCGATAATGGAGACCACAGTTTCGCGTTGTTGATTTGGATTATCGTCTTGTCAAGTTCGCCGGTAGATTCGGCTATTTGTTTTTCGCCATCTTTGACAACCATTCGAATCTTGGAGGCTTTTCCACCGCTGTTAGTGCGCGCCTTGATGTCGATCGATCCGGTCGCCGCATCGGTCGCGATCGTCAAGTGTTCGATGAATGACTGCGGTACGGATTCCAACCAAACCGTTTGCCAGATACCAGAGACCTGGGTGTACCAAATGCCACCTGCGTTGATAACTTGTTTGCCTCGCAGTTGGTACTTTTCCGTATCGTCTTCGACTCGCAACACCAAGCTGTTTTCCCCCTTTTTGATGGCGTCGGAAACGTCGAACGAAAAGGGTGTATGACCGCCTTGATGCGTTCCGACCGACTTGCCATTGACGAACGCTTCACATCGGTAGTCGACCGCTTCAAAGTGCAGGATCGTTCGAGTCTCAGATTTGGGGTCTGCATCGAACGAGCGATGATACCAAAGTGCTTCGTTGTCGAGCAGCAGTCGTCCAACCCCTCCTAGCTTCGACTCAAGCGCAAAGGGAACGAGAATTTTGCCAGCCCAGTCGCTGGGTGTTTTGGTTTGTTCGGACGATGTGATCGCATAGTCCCAATGACCATTCAGATTCTGCCATTGCTTTCTTCTAAGTTGTGGACGAGGGTATTCGGTCCATGCATTCTCGGCAGTAACGTCTGCTCCCCAGTTTGTGATGAGTTCGGATACGAATGGCTGCGTGCTTCGTTTGGCTGGCGGCAGTTCAGGGACCTTGTTCGCGTCGACAACATGGACATCGATAAATTGTCCACCCGTTTTTTGAGTGCAATGTACCGCCAAGACATTTTTTCCAATGAAGAGTGCAGCGAGATCCGCTGGGGCGATGGGAATAACTTTGTATTCCAACGACCAGCCCGAGAGTCCGGCAATTTGCTTGCCATTGAGAAAGACCTCGGCGTCTTCATCGTGATGGATCAGGAGCGCTGGTTTCTCTGGAATACTCTTGACTTCGAACGATTTACGCAACCAAATATTGGGTGTTGTCCAGTTTGTACCCACGCGAGACCCAGGTGTGCTTGCTTCGCCAAAGCCGCCATTTCCCTCCTTCCACGAACTGGCATCGAACATGGATTGTTCCCAGCCAGCCGCCGGTTTTTGAACGACATATCGCCAAGTGTCCACAATCTCTTGGGCCGAGACAGACATGGCAAGAACCGAAAGCGCTGCCACGATGGCGAACGCTCGTACGCCCTTTGTTGGATTCATTTTTTAATCACTCGATGACGCATAGGAGAGGTTTGAAGGTCCCAACCAATATATCTTCGTGTGGAAAGCCGTGTTGTGCAATGAGTAGTCCTGTGCGTTGGATGTATACTAAGCACAAAGGTA
This sequence comes from Pirellula staleyi DSM 6068, assembly GCA_945870455.1. Classification (GTDB taxonomy): domain Bacteria; phylum Planctomycetota; class Planctomycetia; order Pirellulales; family Pirellulaceae; genus JBKCUI01. The sequence goes on from CAMBSL010000074.1 coordinate 19,840, forward strand.
TGAGTCTTCGAGTGAAACAAACTGATAGCCGAAGGGCGATAGCCCCGGTTCTCGACGAATGTCGAGCAATTGGAAAACCGGGGCTATCGCCCAACGGCTAATTTGGTATGAAAAAAACATGCGGATGTGCCTAGTACCATGGGCTGAGAATAGTTGTAATCATCATTTAGGAAACCTATGCCTACTTCGAACGAATCGATTGTTGCCGCGACCATCGCTTGGCTTGAAAACATCGTCATTGGCCTGAATCTTTGCCCGTTCGCAAAGGCAATTCATGCAAAGAAGCAGATTCGCTTTGTGGTCAGTCCAGCGTGCCAGAGTCGCGAACTTTTGGCCGAATTGAAAGGCGAATTAAGACTTTTGGCTGACTCTGATCCGGAGCAGATCGAATCCACATTGCTGATACATCCAGGAGTACTTAACGAGTTTACGGATTACAACCAGTTCCTGGTCCTCTGCGATTTGGCCATCGAAGAATTGGAACTGGAAGGCATCGTTCAGATTGCGAGCTTTCATCCACAATATCAATTTGCAAATACCGAACCTGACGACGTAACCAACTGTACGAACCGGTCACCTTTCCCGACTCTCCACCTCTTGCGTGAAGACAGTGTCAGGCGAGCCATCGAAAGTTTTCCGGATGTCGAAAAGATCTACGAAAGAAACATCGCAACCTTGAACCGGCTAGGCAAAGCCAAAATGGACGCCTTGATGTGATTTTGCTCTCAGTGTTGCCGCGCAAGGAGGGGCTACGTGTTGCCACGCAAGGAGGGGCAACGAGTTGCCACGAGAGGAGAGGCTACGAAGTGAACGTCTCAAAACGACGCGTTGATTTGCGTACGGAACAAAATCCCCGTCTGACCGGCCACAAAGCCCGTTCGGTTTTGATCGGCTGGGGAGCTCTCGAGTCCCGCTACGTCGAACGTGTACCGCAAATTGCTTTTCCCTGGAAGGACGAACCAATTGAAACCGCCAGCAACTTCGGTACCGGATCCAAATTCGCCGGTAACCCAAGACGTGCGAGAATACAATTCGATCTTCCGCGGTAATAGAAAGAATCCTCCCTGCGCAAATCCCCCATGAGCCCGCGTTGGATTGAGCCGAATGGAACCATTTCCCTCCAACGACGACAGTTCCTGAAAGTAGACCTCAGTCGATAGACTGCAGCCGCGAAGCTTGAACGCCAAATCCATTGCAATTAACGAAAGATTGCCCCGCTGCAGGGTCACCCCTGGAGAAAGTGCGCCTGGCTGAGTGATCAAGGTGCCATCCGAGAGCCGCACTGAGGAATTCTCGATAGCGTCGCTATCGGATTGGTTGCCCGGCCCAAGGGCAAAGGTATAGCTGCTCCCAGCACGCATCGCCAGTTCGTCATGATCCTCGAGGTCGGAATAGCCGGGACCAAAATCACCCCAGGGTTCCCACCAAACCGAGTCGGACCAACATGCACGTTGGTTAAAATTGTTGGGCGTTTTATTCAGCGTATTGAAGCCGTTCGAAAACATCGCGTGGTAATACAATCCGTCGATCGGTTCACCTCTGCACCATATTCCTTGGCTAAGGCTTGGGCGAAAGAATGTCGTCGCCATCGAACGATCTGGCCCCTCTTGAGCTACCGAGGAACTAAGTAGCCATTCGCGAGAACCAGGCACTTTGTTTTGGCCGACGGACACTTCTAGGGCGCGACTCAACCGGTAGCTCAAGGAATAGGCACGGAAGCCGATCGCATTGCTCCCGACCGTGTTGTAATCGATGTTCAAGCGGTAGGAGAGTTTCGGCAGCCAAGCGTTTCCTGAGAAGATCAGCAGGCCACGGGGGATCAAAAAGTCGCTGCTGCTATTGATTGGATTCACCTTCCCGGCATTATCAATCCAGGAGCGTTCGTCTCGATCAAAACCAGAGTATCGAAACGTACTCTGATGGTTGATCTTGAGAGAGAATGGAGATTCGTTGGGGTTATTTGAGCGAATCACCAAACCGTTGTCGTAGAGGGACATGAAACCAGCCCGCGGTTTTGCCTCCAATTTGGATTGCCGTGAGGCAGGTGTGTCGTAGCCGTCTATTGACGCTTGCAACTCCAACGGAATGAAAGTCAATTCCCTCTGAAGCGCACTCACCTCCTCGGCCAACCGGCGGTTTTCGTCCACAACCGATTGCAAGGTCATTTCCAAACGATCGACCCGCGATTGGCCCGAGATAGGGTCCAAATCCTGCGAACCTGACTGGGCGCGTGCGACACCTACTATCTCGGGCAGCGCCACCACCAAAGCCAGCCCAACGCATAACGCGATCGCGGCCAGTACGCTGCGATCGGTGAGTGGTATGGGTGGTCGCATCATGTAACGTTGAACCGGAGGTATTCCTTGAGTTTCAACTTGATTCAGAACACCAGCTATTTGGCACCGAGGTTGGACACTTATCCGTAAGATACAACCGCTTTTATCGCCAAAGTTTCAAGAATCCTTAAAACTAGATACCGCCGACGTCACAGTTTACCATCCGTAAAAACCGAGGCCATCGCTCCATTTGCTCAACATCATCAAATCCTGCGTCTAGCAATGAGCATGTTCCTCATTCTGCGCTCTACAGCGAGGTGCAATCGTTTTTTCGAAGGACAGAACTGGTGCTTTGTACCAGCTTGATTTAAGGGTAGTGGATCATGTTAAAGATCCTGAATCTGTGGGATCTGTAATAAGATCCACACCATCCAACCCTAATTCTTGGCTGTCACAAAGCACTAACGCAGATGGTGGATGAGCGATGGCGACATACAACGCTAGCAAAAGCAAGAGCAACGGCCGACCGACTCGTTGCGTGTTGGTCTCAGTTCACCAAGGTGAAACTACTTGTTTTTTGGTGCGATTCAATATTGAAAACGAACTTAAATGGACGATCACTCCTTTGTCGTGGATCCAATGCGTATAGAAGGGTGAGGCTATGAAGTTCAAAAAAATAAGTTGTGGTTTGCTGGGAATGACGATGACAGGGACATTGGTCCTCGGCACCGGTTCAGTTCAAGCCCAGACTTTTGGTGTTGAACTTCATAACACATTGATGCCTGCCTCAGGTGCGATGGGAGGCGTCAGTATCGCTCGTCCCCAAGATTTTTTGTCAGGAGTGAACGGCAATCCAGCCTCACTGACCCAATTCAAAGGGACCCAGTTCACCTTTAGCGGGGCTTGGGCCGAGGGGACTGTCAATCAAACCCAAACGGGCAACATACCGCTTGTTGGCACACCGCTGATCGAGCCCTTTTCTGCGAAATCATCGGCACCTGGTTCCGCCGTTGCCAATATCGGCATCTCGCAGGATATAAGCGAACTTGGTTTGCCAGTGACACTCGGTGTCGGTTTCGTTACCACCAGCGGATTCCTGTTGAACTACACTCAGGAACCGGCAAGCTATGG
>CAMBSL010000075.1 GCA_945870455.1 Pirellula staleyi DSM 6068
TGATGACGGATGCGGTTCTACGTTCTCGCAAACTCGAATTGAGAATTTCGTCGAGACGCGAAAATACGCGGATTCGATAAGGATGTCGTCGGGGTTCGGTACTGTGTTCAGTGCTCAGCTTGCTTTCGATCTGCCGCCATCTTCGTGACACCGCTCCTTTTCTCGGAACGGCAAATCATTTTCGAGACAGTGTCGACTCCAACCGCACGGCTTCGAGCTTCACGCCGCCTACGCCTCGCTTGATCCAACGGCATAGAGTCGCTTTGTCGGGTCGGTGACCGGTAACCTTCTCAAGTTCGTTGCGTGCTTGTGACAACGACAAGATGTTCTCCGTCAATATCCGACTAACAGCTGTTTCAGCCCGTTCCTGCACTGTCTTCGATTTCATGATTTATTTCCTGTCGAGTTTGAAAATATCCCGCAGCCGAATTGGGTGTGGCGATACGGTATATTTCAAGCAAAGATTTCTCACGAATGTGCAGACATGGGCAATTTTTTCACTCAAATAATCAAATGCTCAGCAAGGAGGAGATAAGTCACATGAAGACCCAGAATCGGGAAGATCGAAGCGAAACCATTTCGACGACGAAAGATAGGGAAGCCGAAACGCAGCGCCAACCTGCTTGTCCGGCCTGTGGCGGATCGCTAATTGAGATCCGCGCGAAGTTTCACTGCTCCAGATGCCATCGGATTTGCGAAACTTGCTGTGAAGGCGGCCGCGGATAGGACCGGTACGTTATCCCATAACCAGTCTATCAAGCGACCATCAATACATCTTCGACAACAAGTTCCACCAATTTCGAGTTTGACTTTGGCTGATGTGCAGAATCTTCTTGACCACTAAGCGGAGGGTGTTACAAATAGCTAGGACATTTTGCTAGCAAGCAAACGCTGCGGACTTTCAAATCTGATGTTCTATGGAGGGTGATATGTTTGACGAGGTGCTTCGGAAGGTTCGTGAATTAGAACGTGGGGTCAAAGTCCCGATCCGTTTTGAAGTTGACGAAAACGGCTACTTCGATCGTGTTTGTCCATCGCGTGAGTGTCGGACCTTGTTCAAGGTCAAGTTTGAAGATTGGCGAAACATCGTTCGGGACGAGGAGGTGTTTTGTCCTCTCTGCAGGCACGACGCCAAAGCGACCGAATGGAACACACCCGCCCAAAAGAGGCACATTAAGCAAACTGCCCAGGCCTACGTTCAAAAACAAATTGGGCGAGCCATGCAATCTGATGCGAGTCGCTTTAATCGCTCGCAGAATCAAAACGGCTTCATCAATCTGTCGATGTCTTGTAAGCCCGGGATTGTTCCAGTACCGGTTCCAGCGAAAGCCGCAGACGTAATGACGCAGGAATTTAACTGCGAGAAATGCCAATGTCGTTATGCTTCCATCGGCGCAGCCTTCTTCTGCCCAGCGTGCGGGCACAATTCTGTTCTCGACACCTTCGCGAATGCATTGTCAACAGTCCGAAAGACGATCAATGCAATTCCTGAAATTCGTAGAGCCCTAATACAAGCAGCGGATGAAAACGCAGCAGAGGATTCCATCCGACACATCTGTGAGAACGGTCTGGTCAAGATCGTTTCTTCATTCCAGCGTTATGCAGAAGCCTGCTTCATGCGACTTGCCAACGCCAGTGCATTCACAGTGCGGCGCAACCTGTTCCAGAACTTGACAGAATCTGATGATCTCTGGCGTCGGGCCACAGGGACTGGTTATACAGACATATTGAATGCCGTGGACTACGCACGACTCGCGTTGTACTTCCAGCAGCGGCATGTTCTGTCTCACCTCGATGGAATCATAGATCAGCAGTACATCGATCGGTCGCAAGATAAAAGGCTGGACGTTGGCCAACGCTTGATAGTCAGCGAATCAAGTGTACTTGATCTTTCTCGCATCGCTGAGACTCTTGCAAGCGGGCTTGATAGCCTAAGCTAAATGAGGGAAATCGAATGCAGCCAGTTTTTTGGAAGTTGTCGATGGGACCGGGTACGGCAGGTGAAGACTTTAAGACGGTACTTCAAATGCTTGATTGGGTACGCCGTTGCGTAGTGCTCGTCCACAAAGATACAAAAGCAAAAGGTACATCTCAGACTACTCAAGGCGAGCATTTCGTAGAACCAGAGCGCGAAGGCGACTACTTTTACCTTTGCCATGGAAACAACGAGCCTGCGGTAATCTTGTTCGGTCAGTTCGTTGGACCACCGAATCTTTTTTGCGAGCGGGGGAGCGGTTGGACCGAAAGGTCTTTTCGGTGGATTCGGACGTCAAAATCAACAAAGCCCTATTCGGGGCAAGATAAGTGGTGGGCACCGAATCACAACAGCACCTTCCTTCGAGTACCAGACGATGAGCTCCAATTGTTTGAAGAAGAGATACTAGCTCCGTACTTCGACATCCATCTGGCAGAGTTCAAAATCAGCTGATGCGATGAATTAGGTTTGCTTCATCTTTCGATCTACTGAACCTACGTCATCGACATCGAGTGGTGATGCTGATTGGAATGGATCAGTGCGCATGGAGACTTGAGTGACTTTCTGGGTTATGTGATTTCGATTGGTGGCAGATTCACTTCCCTCGCTGCAACATGCTGCGGGGCAACAACTTATGAAGGACGTCAAAAAACAACCGAGATCTCCTGAGCGGTTTGAAAAGAGTTCGGTTTGCTCAACTCTACCAACCCCGTCAAACTTGGTTTGACCACTGGGTTAAGTATTTAAGCCGGCGATGGTGCAATGCACTATCGCTGGCTTTTTTCGTTTCTCCCCCAAAGATCTTTACTGGTTTTTACAAGGGCAAACGCACTATGCCCCTATCTCACGCGAATCTCTGGGTCTCCAAGTAGGACTCTCTATCCGACCACTCGTCCCACTGCGGCGAGAAATCGCGAGAGGATGCGGAGAAGCTCGCCGGGAGGCCATGAGCCTGCTGGACGAACGAGCTGATAAGTTCTGGCAGGAGGAAAGCCGTGTCGAGATTGAAGTTATTGATTCTTGACTCGTGCGTAGTCATCCAACTTCAAAATTGTCGGCGGTCAAATTCGTCCCATCCCAATCCACCGTATTGAACACCGGTTACATGGACCACACCTTCGAAATAGATGTATCCGATCACATACGGGAAGTATCGCATTGGTTTGAGACGCGTACGACCAAAAGCGACAGCAACGGCTTCGGGATGGCGCGACAGTAGCTCGAATATCTGAGTCAACTCATCCCTGAAACGATCCGATGTCTGGTCGCCTTTGTCAGAGTAGTAGTCCCGTGCCGCACGGATATCTGACTTGGCTTCAAGCTCAATGACAATCGGAACTCGGTTCACTTTCCGAAGAGTTCCTCACGAACAGACTCCCAAGATTCACCCTTATGCGGGTCAGAAAAAAACGCCTCCTCGCGTCGCACAAATTCCGCTTTGATTTGCTCTGAGATTGGCGGCGGACCTTCGACTGCCAAACGATCCAGCACTGAGTTCGCGAGGGCGAATTGAAGTTCTTTGGGTAAGGCCTCGATGGCCGTCAGCAGTTCTTTTTGCGTCATTTCCGCCTCCCGTTTGTTGTGTTTATTTCAATTGTAACTCGGTCCTTCCGGGCTGAAAAGCAACGCTCAATGAATTGCGTCAGGAGAGGGGCTGAACTGGGGTTATTTGATTTCGATTGGCGTCGCATGAACGAACCTCGCTCAACTCTACCAACCCCCGTCAAACTTGGTTTGACCGCTGGGTTAAGTATTTGAGCCAACGATGGTGTAATGCACTGTCGCTGGCTTTTTTCGTTTTTCCGCGATGTTTTTGCAAGGTCAAACGCACTTTGGCCCGATGAATCACCAGGTTGGGCGAAGTTGTGAGCAAGGCTAGGTGCATTGGCCAAAAGGGGTTGGGGGATGAGGAGTTGGAGCGATTTTCAGTAACCGTTTCAAAACGGTATCGATATCGTTGAGAACTCGTTGAGTTTCGTTCTCGATTTCCTGACTTCTGAATCGAACAACTTCGATCGCTTGAGCGTTTAGCCATTGTGTCCTAACGCGATCTTTCTCTATCCGGTCGAGTGTGAAGTGAGGGAGACCGTCGCATTCGACGCATAGGTTAGCTTCGGGACAGAAGAAATCGAGCGTGTAGATTCCTTTAACGTATTGGCGACGGAACTTGGCATGGCATCGTTGACGATTGCGAAGGCATTGCCAAAGCAGGTACTCGGCGGGCGTCATTGCCTTGCGAAGGTGTTTTGAAAAATCTTGAGGTTCTAGCCATTCCATCGCAGTGATCAAACCTCCTCATCCCCCGACCCCTTCTCCTCCTGATTACAGGAGGAGAAGGGGGGAAAGACAATGCGCGTGGTTCTAACTCCCAGTTTTCTTATCACACCCAAGTGAATTCGGGCACCATTCATTCTATCTCCCCTTCTCCTCGGTACTCCGAGGAGAAGGGGCTGGGGGATGAGGAGCGGAGTCTTGGACAAACCGTAACCACCACTCACGGTTTGCCCTCTCCAAAAATCAACGCCTTGGCTTCTGCGAGTAAGTGTAAGTCGAACGCACGCTTCGTTTCCATCAACGGTCACGCTCGATCGTACGCTTTTTGTCTATCCCAAGCAAACAAACGGGGACACTGCACTTAAACTTCACGCCGAACGAACGCACGCGCGAGTCTGCCGCTAGCCACCTCAGTCTACCCACGCGTAGAATGCCGCGTATCCAGCCGTGGTTATTGCAAGACCTTTTTCGCTGAATGGAATATACAATAACAGTGGTGAGCAGTGGATAATACACCGCGAAATGGTACGACCTACTAAGCGGACGGCAAATTGAGGTCATGGATTTGGTAACAAATCGCTGGAACAGGAATCGACTACTTCATGAAGTTTTTCCAATTTTCGATAAAACAGATTATCGGATTGATTGCACTAATTGCATTAGTGATCGCAGTGTGGCATTGGAACTTGCGACCTTCCCACGGCGACTGGCTCGCGCAGACGTTACTCAAGTCGGTAGAGAAAAGAAATGTGGACTCGGCGGAACGAACCATTGGACTCGGTGCTGACGTTGACCCAGTGTCTATCAGTTTGCTGGCAGTCGCCGTGAAGCACATGGACCGTCCAATGATGGACCTGCTATTGGTCCATGGCGCGGATCCTCAACGAGCTATTCTAGAAGTTTTGAGGAGCGGCAATGCAAAACTCTAGGAAGATTTTCTAAATCGTGGTGCGGTTCCAAGTTGGTACGATGTTATGACATTAATTAAAAATGGTGACTTGAATTCGCTGCAACAGCTTTTGCCACACATTGCAAGAGTCAAGGAGCCGGATAACTCGACCATTGTCCCCAACTTGGCGGGACACGGCGATGCTAAAGGTTGCGAGCGGCTGCTTTATTATGCACTCTCTGCTCCAGATAGTTGCCGCCATGAGTTGATCGAAATTTTGCTCAAAGACCATCCGCAGAAGAGCCTAATTACACTCGAACAAGCGGAATGGAACAAACAATTGGACGTAATAAAACAGTTTATAACGCATGGGTTTCGTTATGGCCTTCCAGAAATGATTGCTCTGGGGCGAGTTGATGAAGTGCAAGCGTTGCTGCAGGCACAGCCACAAGTGGTTTGGGATCAGCAATTTCGCGGTCAATTGAATTTTGGGGGAAGCGGAATATTAGCGTTATCGTTACTATATGGACACCATGAAATCAGCCGACTGCTCCTAGACGCTGGAGTACCAACCGAAGGCCCCAGCAATAATAGAGACATCCTGATTTTCCTTGCGGTAAGTAAAGCCAATTTCGACGTGTTGAGGCAACTCTTGGATTGCAGCGCCGGTTGGTATGACGGGCGCAACCTAGACAATGGCTCGCCGCTAGACTATCTGCTCAGGTCTAACGTGGGACAACCAGAGTGTGTTCGTCTGCTGCTGGACGCTGGAGTGCCCTTGAACGAAAAGGTAGGTACCGAACTTACTCTCGCGATTAACGGCTTGGGCCGATGTAATACCCAAGAGTATCGTCGACAAATCGAAATAGTTAAGATCCTCAAGCTTGCCGGTGCCTGCCAGATTGCGGATTTAATAGTTAGGCCATCGATCGACGACTATTGTCGAAAAAAATATGGGTTTCAAAATCTTGACGAGCTGCTTGACAGCCGTTCGATACCAAAGTGAGTTTTTGACGTACGGCTCGCACCTATGTTCACAGTGTTGCCCGGTCAGACAAACGGGGACGGTCAGACAAACGGGGACGGTCAGACAAACGGGGACGGTCAGACAAACGGGGACGGTCAGACAAACGCGCGGGACAAACGGGGACACTCCACTTTGATTTCACGCCGAACGAACGACAGAGAAGTCGCAAATCAAGACTCAGGAGCAACGAAATCGTATGGATCCCGACCGGAACACTGTTCCCAACCGGAAAAGGGCGCGCAGCGTGTTCTGGATGCCGTCCGATGAGCCGCCAGTTATCACGGAGGCTAGACGAAATATGCTTATTGGTATACGACCGATTAACGATTTTGCCTTCAAGAAGATTTTTGGTTCGTCTATCGTCAGGTTCCCCGATTAATCTCAGCCTGCAGGTCAACCAAATGGTCAACGACGTCTTCGAATGTCAACGGTTCAACCAAGTACATATCTCGCATCGCCTGATAGTCTTGCCTCAACGCATCGACGCGAACTCCAGAGGGAACGAGTCTGAATGAACCTGGCACGGCTAAATCATATCTTGCCCAGGAACTTCCAAAGAATCGAGACTTCCAATCGACAACCCTGATTCGCATCTCATCCAAATGGATCGCTCGCTTGCCATCTGGATGCATTGCTAAAGCGACGGTGTCTGCATAATGGCGTGAAAACCTGTCTGGAGTCGGCTTATCCTCCGGTCGGTGACTTTCCGCATGTAGAATCGTTGCCTTCTCCCAGAATGTACGCTCGATTTCGAGAGCGACAACGTCGCAGTTCCAATCATCAAAGAACTGTGGAAATGCTTCGGCCAACCAGGTTGATACTTTGTGCTGTCCGGTGGGGCGCTGCTCAGTCAAAGAGCCGAACTCCAACTTCACGGAGCGTTTCAAATAGTCAAAACCTGATGGCTGCGTCGTTGGATAATGAAATAAGAGAACAGGTGAGTTGGTTAGTGAGTCAATTTGAAACTCGATACGTTCGAGGTTCCGGTCAATGTCATTGGTAGTACTCAGTGCGTGCGCCACTTGCTGACTGAGCTCTGGCATTATGGTGTCGCGAACCATTTCGGTACACGCGGCTTCAGCTCGAGTCATCCACTTGTTGGCTTGATTGCGGCTGGAGCCAGGCTCAGGAAGACTCAGAAATTCCGGTGAGAGTGACAAATCGATGTCTTCAGAGAACCGGTTGATCGCGCCGAAGACTTTTGACAATGATGTGCCGCCTTTGAAAACCAACGACTCTCCAAAATCGCCGCGAAACAATATCGACAATATGTAGCATACCCAAAAGTCCTTCTCCATGATCACCGGCGATATGCCTCGTCGCACCGCAGCTTCTTGAATTGCCCTTTGGCGCTGAGTCTCAGGTAGGCTCAAGAACGTTGAATTCATCGGCCAACCTTTCTTGATTGCGACTCTGCTATCTCGTGAAATACCGAGTGCATCCAAGCTGGAGCCAATGCAATGTCTTTGAGTAATTCTGCACGATGTTTCAGCGGAATGCTGGTCTTCAGTTTCTCAATTCGAGTCTTTGTCACATTGTCTTTACCAAGTGACCGGAAGGCTTGGATGATCAAACCGCTCAATCGGCCCGATGTTGCCATATTGCGAGGCGTTGTCCGACGAAGTTGGATAGTCATTGGGCCAATCTTAAGCGTCCGAGATTCGCCTTCCGTCAGGAACACAATCTTGGCGGGAACCTGTTCGGACAGACCGAGCAGGTTGAGTGCGTACGCGCCGAAAGGTTGCAATCTAAATCGATCTCGCTCGGATAACGCCTTGGTTATCGCTTCGATTGTCGGCGACAGTTCGCCCAAAAGCGGGTCTTCAATCGGGTAGTCGTAAACGCCGCGTGCCAGCCGCCTGATCGAATTAGCCTTTTCGAGCCGGTGTAGAGCGACTCCGACAGCTTGGCGGCTTCCCAAGTCCAAGAAGTTGGCTGGAAGGACAACGCAGCCGCGGCCCCACTTCTTAATGCGTGAAAAGACTGCTGACTCGATACTTTTGGGAGATTTTTTGCCTGTCATGTTGTAACAAATACTACCCAGTTTTTGTTACAGGATCAAGGGGCGAATTAGAAACTCAACGCCATCGGATTCGACAGGTTGTCGGCATACTTCTTTGATCATGCCCGACATCGCATCAACGGAATTTTCAACGCGAGCCAGCAGATCGATGTCCCGAGTCGCTCTCGACTGAGGCGATCCCCAGACCGTGAACATCAACGCGCCCTTCAGAACAAAAACCGATCCGCATATTCGGACTGCGAAAGGCGAAACAGAAATCGCTCCATGACGAAATACGGCATCAACTCTTGCAGCGGTCGACCAGACTTATTCGCGAGATTCTCTAGTTGCCCACGCACCGAAGCCGGAATGTCGCGAGTCATAGAAGCCCCTCTAGATACGGGCGCATCGTTTTGGCAACTCTGAGCTTTGTCGCATACTCCATGATCAGATCGACTTTCACGTTGCCCTGCGACATGTAGAACTTGAGAGATTCGATCGCGACATCGAGCCCCACTTCATTGCGCCGGCTAAAGCAATCTGCGAGAGTCTTCTCGCGAGAGTACACGGATACCGTTTTGCCATCGACCGCGTGTTTCTCAATGCCTGTTTTAAATGTCACATCGGTCAGACGCGAGACGCGAATCGGCGGGTAATCCAGTCTTGGCGGTTCACTGTTTCTAGGAATCGCGATCCAAACTTCATGTGGAATCTGGGTAGTCAGTTCGTGGAAGGAAAGTGCAGACACAAGATAGATCACTGCGTTTGGAACCTTTGCCGCCACCGTCACCAGATCGGATTGGCCTAGCGGAGCCATATCACCCCATCCCATGGGCTCCAGCGAGTAGATGTTGGCGAAGCTGTCACCGAGGAAGAGAACAACGCATGCGTTACGATCAACTCAAAGCTAGGTACGACGAATACTGCAAACACCGAAACGCCACTAGAATCGACTAACCTCGACATGATGCTACCATTTCCAAACAGATGGACCATCAACTGTGGAAAGCGTCGTACTCCTGCAGGATCGACCTAGCAAGCAACCTAGCAGCTACAGCTTCCACAGGTTGGACTGAGGCAGTTGGCTACAGTGTGCAAGCGTCTACCATCACCTGCGACTTATCAAGATTTCTTCGTCGGACACAGTTTGGGTGAGGATCTTGCGGATCAAGTTAAGTTTGCGTTCGATAGTGCGTGCTGTGAGGCCGCATTTTGCCGCGATTTCACTGTTGGTGAAACCTTCGAGTTTCCATTGTGTGAGACGCACGAGTTCCTCGCTGGCCAATGCCCGCATCCAGTGATCATATTGCTCTGCTAACTGAGCAGCAATCTCCGGCGTTGGCTCACGAGACATAATCTGCTCGATTTCGGTTAGAATGCCTGAGGAGTCGGTAGCTTGAGGAATCTGACGAAAACCCCCGCCGCGTTTCTGCCGGTTCTGGTCGCGAAGCATATGCATCAATTTGCGGAGCGTGATGCTGACCAGCAACCTCCAAAGGCCATTTCGGTCGCTCAGATCCGGAAAGCGTTGATTCTGAACTCCAAAACAGAAACTGGCGAAGGCGCTCAGCGCGATATCTTCAGCGTCGGCGGTGCCATGTGGTGATGTCCGCATCCTTTTCTGAGCCAACAAGACCAATCGCTCAAAAAACACATCCCATAATCGCTGTGCCGCTTGATCATGCCCGGACTCGAGTTTGCGTAACCAGTTCGTTACCGAAGCGTCTGTTGGTTGCATGTCGAATTCTGTTCTTGTGGAATAATTAGCTGCAAAAATTGGCATAAGTTCAAGTTGGCCGCTGGATATGCAAATTCTCGCAGTTAGCACGGCATCATACCGAAAAGTGTATACTTTAATGCCCGGATGATGCAGATGCTATGTTCGATGCATTACTTTGTTGCGCTAATTTGCTTTTGAATGTCGGAATGAGGACACAGATGGGCATTATGCTATTGCCTTAGCTTTCGGTGGCATGGTTTGTAAATCGTTCATCCCAAGGTGCCCCTAACATTGAAGGACAGTGGCGAAATGCATGATGAAGACTTCGATTCGCTTGCGTTAGAACGCTGGATAGATGCCCGGTGCGACGAGTTTCAACGTGCGCTGTCGAATGGTCAATCTCCGCGTATCGAAAGCTTTCTCGTCGGCGTAACGCCGCTAGACTGCCGAAGGCTCCTGAAAGAACTAATTGGCTTGGATGTTGATTTCCGGTTTGCCCAGAATGAGCAACCGGTGGTGAGTGACTATGCCCAGCGATTCCCGAGCTTGTCAGCGGAGCAAATCGCGTCGATTTTCGAATCTTCTGAAGTGAATTGCTTTCAGTCAACGGTTTCTTTTTCTGAGGAAAAAATTGAATTTGACCAGCTAAAACGTATCGGTGATCACAAATTAATCGGACGTAAGCTTCACATATATCAATGCGTCTCGTTGCTCGGTGCCGGAGCGATGGGGCATGTCTATCTAGCGTTGCACGATGACTTGCAACGCCATTGCGCCCTCAAGATCTTGGCACCCAAACATGGGGTATATGACAACGAATACATTGCCCAATTTCAACAAGAAGGACAGGCGGCCGCGGCGTTGATCCACCCGAATATCGTCGGCCTGCATGCTATAGGTTGCATTGCAGATACTCACTTCTTAGAAATGGAATACGTTCCCGGCATTTCGCTCCAGCAGCTAATCAACAACGAGGGGCCGCTGCCAACCGTCAGGGCCTTGCGATTAGCAACGATGGTCGCAGACGGACTAGCAGCAGCGCATCGCGCTGGAATCATGCATCGGGATGTCAAGCCTGCCAACGTGATTGTGACTCCCGAAGGTATTGCCAAAGTTGGTGACTTCGGGCTGGCAAAAAAATTGATGTCTGATAACGAGGATTTCGGTAAGGTTTTTTGCGGGACGCCGAACTACATGGCTCCAGAGTTGTTTCAAGGGATAAACGCTTCACCAGCAAGCGATGTGTATGCACTTGGCCTATGCCTCTTTCAAATGTTGATCGGTAAGCTACCTTGGCAAGAAACATCGCTTACGCATCTCGCCTGCTTTGGCCGGACGGAGACAATTCCAAATGTTCGCGACATACGTCCGGAGCTGTCACCGGCCATCGCCGATTGTGTTGAGCTGTTGACCGCTTCGTCACTCTCTCAGCGGCCCGCCAATGCCGTGGCAGCCTCAAAGCTGTTGCACGCCGTCATGGGATCGGAACGAGATATAGAATCGTTACTTATCGAAGCCTTTGCCAATGACACAACAATCACATGGAACCGCGAGGGAGAACGGTATAGTCTTACGCGACAATTGCCCGGAAATAGACGGCAGATCGTCTTTGTTGAAACGACGGAACACGCAACTCTCGAAAGGATTCTTCTGATCTTTTCGACCTGTTGCGATGCTAATCCAAGTTACTATGAGCAGGCTTTGAGACAGAACTGGATCGTCATGCACGGCAGTCTCGCCATCAGGGACATAGATGGGAAACCGATGTTCGTTGTCATCAACGCCTATCCGAGGTCGACAGTAGCGCCAGAAGAGATTCGGCGCAGCGTGATAGATATCGCCTCGCAGGCAGACGAAGTCGAGCGCCATCTCACGGGAACGGATCGATACTGACATTCAATATGGCCGCGTACCAATAAAATCCAGTTGGCTTATTTTTCCGGCCAGCGAATGAGCTGCCTTTCGCGTTCCTTTCTGAATTCCAAAGCGACGAGTTGGAGCGATCGCGAATATCGGAAGAATTTGAGCAGCCAAAACACCTTTAGCGTTCGAATGATCTGGAACCAATCGAGTGGCAAAAAACAGCCGATCCAGAACGGAAGTATGGAAATCAGATCGATGATTCCTAACGTTGAATGTGGATAATGCCATCGGTATTGATCGTGGGCGTCATCAACCCAACGTAGGATATATTCGACGGTGAAGCAAACGGCAATAAAACTCTGTATCCACCAGAAGACCAAATGCCCACTATTGTCTTCAGAAATTCCCGCGGTGACTTCGACAAAGTAAGTGGCAGTCCCCGCTATGATTAGCCTTTTGAGCCAAGGGTCGGTTGCTTTGAGTTTTGAGTTCACTTTGGGCATCGATTTGCACCTACCCGACTTCGGAATCCGCTACGATAGCTTCGTCTACGGCTACGGAAATTCGGATGGCGTCGCGGATAGCCTGCTTCATGAGGGCGGCTTTCTTCTCTTCCGTCATGGTTCCTGCCACAATGTGTGCAGCGAAAATTTGGGTCGCCTCCTGAATCAGAAATCCTTCGCTTTGCTGGAGCTGGATATAGGTTTTCGCCATGAATGCAATTCCTTAGATACTCAGTAATACTGTTGTTGTTTTTGTGAATTACGACTTCTGTCGGTGTTGCGGTTCCATGTCAATCCTCAACCAGATGCCCAAAGTTAGCGCAACGGGGTCTAACGTAGTAATGCCCGTTCCGCTATATAGCCCGACAGACAAACGGGAGATAAATGACACTGCTCGGCGAACACCACCAGCTGTTGTCCTCTCGTTCTCAAGCTGGAGCTTTGGAACGAGAAGACGAGTGGTGGCGGTTGGATCACGGCAATGGCTTCCGTAATTTATCTCTTTGGTGAAAATTCGTGTCGGGAGCACACTAGATTCGGGCATTAGTATAGTATGAAACCGTATTTCAATTCGAATTCGCATCAAAGTTTGAGCGCGGCTATCGAACTGATTACTCGAATGAACTTCTTTTCGAACTCGTGTGAAAAAGCGGATGGTTAGCTTCACTGTCGGCTATAATCTCGCTAGAAAAAAATGAGACAACGGCATCGCATCGCGTTGAAAGGAAATACAGGACATGGGGCTTTTTGACAAAATTCGCGCTGAGTTTATTGACATTGTGGAGTGGATCGATGATTCGCGACACACTCTTGTCTGGCGTTTTCCTCGTTACCAGAACGAAATCAAGAATGGCGCGCAATTGATTGTGCGGCCTGGACAAATGGCTGTCTTCGTGTCGCAAGGGCAACTTGCGGACATCTTTGAACCTGGTCAATACCAATTGACGACCGCTAATCTTCCGGTGCTTTCGACACTCAAAGGTTGGAAGTATGGTTTTAACAGCCCTTTCAAAGCGGAAGTGTATTTCGTCAGTACGCGGCCGGTAACGGATCTCAAGTGGGGCGTGCCGAATCCCATCATGTTGCGAGATCCGGAGTTTGGTCCAATCCGTATACGCGCTTTCGGTACCTACACGCTGAAAGCAGTGGAACCGAAAGCCTTGCTCAAAGAGATTGTGGGGACCAACGGCGAGGTGTCTACGGATGAAGTGACTGAGCTGATGCGATCGATCATTGTCGAAGCGTTTTCCGACATGCTCGGTAAAGCCCAGATCGCGGCGCTCGACCTTGCGTCGAAGTATCGCGAGCTGGCTGCGGAATTGCGGTTGCAGGTCGTCGAAAGGATCGATGATGAGTATGGATTAGATTGTCCGCAACTGTTTATCGTCAACATTTCCTTGCCCGAAGAAGTTGAAAAAGCGCTCGACACCCGCACGAAGATGAGCATGCTAGGCGACCTCGACCGTTTTCAGCAATTTCAAATGGGTGAAGCGATGACGATGGCCGCCGCGAACCAAGCTGGCGGTGGCGCCGCCGAAGGACTTGGTTTGGGAATAGGATTGGCGATGGCCAACCGAATGGCGCCCGGAATGACAGGCCCCGGAGTGGCGGGCGGTGTGGCGGGAGCGACGCCTGGCCAATCTGTGCCGCCCCCTCCTCCGACCCCCGCGCCATGGCATGTGGCCGTCAATGGTCAAACTCTTGGGCCCTACAGCATACAGCAGATGATGAGTGGTGTTTCGCGATCTGAAGTGACGCCCGAAACGTTGGTTTGGACGGCTGGAATGCCAGCCTGGCTACCCGCAGGTCAAGTTCCTCAATTAGCATCCATTTTTGCGTTGACGCCCCCCGCTGTTCCTCCGCCAGCTCCTTAATGCAATGCAGTATCCACCGCCAACCAATCCAATTAGTGCGGCATTTGCCGAGGGCGAGCTCGTCGGTTGCGAATGGGTGATTGATGCATTCGAATGCGATCCAAGCCGTCTGTGCGAACTGTTCGCATTGCAGCAAATGTGTGATGATATCATCAGTAGCTTGCAATTAAACGTGGTTCAAGAACCGATGTGGTATCAGTTTCCTGGACCGGCGGGCGTGACAGGTTTGTACCTGTTGAGCGAATCGCATCTCGCCTGCCACACCTACCCAGAATACCGATTAGCGACCTTCAATTTGTACTGTTGCCGAGACATTCCGTCTTGGCCATGGTCTGATAGGTTGTCGCAGCATTTGTTCGCGGGACGAGTCGAGGTTTTGAAACTTGCAAGGGGGCGGCTTGGAGGTTTTATTCAAAAAACCACCGAGGTGGTGGCGACTGTGAAGAGGGGGCATTGATGAAAACGCGTACTGCAAATTGCCCTGGCTGCGGTGGTACTGTCCAGTTTAGCGTAAGCTCATCACTCGTGACGATCTGCGAATACTGTCATTCGGCCGTTGCCCGCGCAGATAAGCAAGTGGAAGACCACGGGAAAATCGCGGATCTCGTCCAAACGCAGTCAAAGCTGAAACTCGGCATGAAAGGGAACTTCAAAGACAAACGTTTTGATGTTGTCGGACGTGTCCAATATCAACATGCAGCCGGGGGAGTTTGGAACGAGTGGTACTTGTTGTTCCCCGGCGAGCGGTGGGGTTGGTTGGCAGAAGCGCAGGGACGTTATTACCTAACGTTTGAAGAACGACTAAAGTCTACTTTTACATTGCCAGACTTTGATTCAGTAGAGCTTAGCCAGTCTTTTAAGATCAAAGCTAGTAGCGTTACGGTCACAGAGAAAGGGACGGCAACAGTACGTTCGGCCGAGGGTGAGATTCCATGGGATGTTCGACCAGGCGCAAAACATCAATATGCCGATTTACGCGGCGATGCGGGTACCTTCGCTACTTTTGAATTTGGACTAAAGCCTCACATATTCTTGGGACAGTCGGTAGAACCCGACGATTTGAAACTTGCGGGCGACGCAGGGATGGCGCCCGAGGAAACAATCTCCGTGAGTGCGTTGAAGCTCAGTTGCCCAAAATGTGCAGGTGCACTAACACTTTACGCGCCGGACGAATCGTTGCGAGTCACATGTCCAAGTTGCAAGGCGTTGCTAGACGTGAGCAATGGCAAGCTTGCGTATTTGCAAACATTGTCGATCAAACAGGTACATCCCGTGCTTCCGTTGGGGTCACAAGGGAAATTGCAAGGCAATGAGTATACGGTCATCGGCTACATGGAGCGCTTTGTTCTGTACAAGGGAAATTCATACCCGTGGACGGAATATCTGTTGTACAGCAATTCCATTGGCTTTCGATGGCTGGTCAATAGCTCAGACCACTGGTCCTTCGTCGAGCAGATAGATTTCCCGTCTGCTTGGCCACCGCCAGACCTTGTTAGTTATAAGTCTGATAGCTATCGAAAATACGATGTTGGTACGGCGACAGTGCGTTACGTCCTCGGTGAATTTTCTTGGCGGGTCGCAATCGGAGAAACATCCGAGACCGTGGACTACATCGCACCGCCGCACATGCTCTCGTTCGAGCGAACTTCGACTTTCAATGCGAATGCGAACAAAACCGATGTGACTTCGGGAAAGCGAAAAGAAGCCTCAGCATCCTTTGCTGCTTCAGAGGAAATCAATGTCTCCCTGGCAACATACATTTCGGTGGACGAACTCGAAGAAGCCTTTGGCGTGTCCGAGATCCGTCGACCTTGGGGGGTCGGTCCGATTCAACCCTTTCCAAACATGGAGGGACGGAGAATACTTTACTGCAACGTCGGCTTTGTCGGACTCATCGCATTGATCCATTTGTCGTTCAGCATTTTCAAATTGGGCAAGGGAGCGGATGTTGGCACGATGTTGCTCTCAATGCTCTTGGTATCGCTGATGCCGCTGGGTTTGTTGTTTTATAAGCGTAATTTTGAAGTCAAACGGTGGGCAAATAGCGACTTCAGTCCATATGCCCAAGGGTAAAGAGTAAAGAGTAGTTAACTCATCGCAGTGTTTTTGTATTTTGGGATTAGTCCGATAGCAGAGTCGCTGTGGTGTTCCTGGAAATCTTTGAACAAGGGTATTTGCTTTGAAATCACTATTGGTAACCTATCTCGTGACGGGGTTCGGCATTTGCCTGGGATTTGGCGTGTCCGCCTATTCTGGGTGGCGATTGCCTAGTTTTGATAGTTCGTTTGGGAGCAACTCGTTCATCGGGCGCTCCTCAGGCAGCAGTTCCTACATTGGGCGCTCCACAGGCAGCAGTTCCTACATTGGGCGCTCCACAGGTGGTTCTTGGGGAGGGGGCAAATAATGGTCTCTTTCAATCAGCTTCCGCCTTCGGTGTTTTTGGCAATCGCTGATGGCAGCCAGGGAGCGGGGTCCATGGGGCTCCTTTCGTACCACTTGTTGGCAGTCGCAGTGTTTTCCATCGTTGGGATTTTCGTTTTAACGATCTGTTTGTTCCTGATGGAGAAACTGACTCCGTTTTCGATCGTCAAAGAAATTATCGATGAGCACAATGTTGCACTTTCGGTGATCATGGGTTCCATCGTGATTGGTATCTCGATCATCATCGCCGCTTCCATTTTGGGATGATGCGATGATCAACCGAGCGCCTCTCTCATTGCTTTATTTAAACGTGTTGGCGATCGCCACTTGCGGACTAATTTACGAGTTGCTGGCGGGGACCTTGGCCAGTTACGTGCTAGGGGACTCCGTTACGCAGTTTTCGTTTGTGATCGGCGTCTATCTTTCGGCGATGGGAGTAGGCGCGTGGTTGTCGCAATACATTCTGTCAAATTTGGCAAGGTACTTTATCGAAATTGAACTGGCCTTAGCGCTGATCGGTGGCGTTTCGGCTCCGGTTCTATTCCTCGCGTTCCCGTGGATCGATTGGTTTCGACCCTTGCTATTTGGGATGGTATTTTCTATAGGTGTTTTGGTCGGGTTGGAATTGCCCTTGCTGATGCGGATCCTGAAAGAGTATTTGGACTTTGGTGATCTTGTTTCGCGAGTTCTTACGTTTGACTACATCGGCGCGCTGTTAGCGTCCCTTTTGTTTCCGATTTTGTTTGTGCCCTATCTTGGTCTTGTACGAACTTCTTTGCTTTTCGGCATGCTCAATGCATTGGTGGCATGGTGGAGCACGTACTTGTTGCGGCCTTTGTTGAGTTCACGCGGACTTGAGAGATTGCGATGGCGAGCCATTGTTGTCACTTTACTACTCGGCGTAGGTTTCTTTAAAGCAGACCAACTCACGACGCTAGCTGAGGAAAATGCATTGGGAGGTAAGATAATCTTTACCACGCATTCGCCCTATCAGCGGATTGCTATCACGCAGAAAAGGCTTGGCTTTCAGCTTTTCTTGAATGGCCATTTGCAATTCAACTCAGTCGATGAATATCGCTATCACGAAGCTCTCGTGCATCCTGCTATGTTGGGGAATGAACCACCGCGACACGTTCTAATCATGGGAGGTGGAGATGGATTGGCAGTTCGGGAATGCCTAAAGTACTCCAGCCTTGAATCGTTGAGCCTAGTTGATTTGGACCCTGCGATGACGCAGCTGTCAAAAAAATTTGAGCCACTCAATCGACTAAACCATGGCGCTTTCTCTGACCCGCGAGTCAAGGTCATCAACGAAGATGCATTTATATGGATTGGCAAGCCGGGTCCGCAATACGATGCGGTCATCATTGATTTTCCTGACCCAGGATCGTATTCGGTGGGGAAACTCTATACAACCCGATTTTTTAGACTTCTTCAGAAACGACTGAAACCGGCAGCCCTCGTATCGGTTCAATGCACCTCTCCGCTTGTGGCTCCGAAATCGTACTGGTGTATCGTTCGCACGTTGGAGGCAACTGGCTTTCACGTGCGTCCCTATCATGCGCCAGTACCATCGTTCGGTATCTGGGGGTTTGCACTCGCGAGCATGTCGGAGTTTGACTCGACACCGTTACCATTCGATCGTGTACAGGGTGAACTGCGATTCCTGACCAACGACGTTTTGAAAGGTCTGTTTGAGTTGCCGGCGGATTTGCAGCCGATGGATTCCGAAATCAATCGGCTCGATAACCAGGCGCTGGTTCACTATTACGACTCAGAATGGAATCGAAGTGATTAGTCGCCGAGATCTTTTTCATTCGCTGCTGGGAATATCAGCTGCCTCGATGATCGGCTGTGGGCCGCGTGTCATTCCTCTGCAAGGAGAGTTATTGGGACCGGACATAGGTCTAGGGCATCGTTTGAGGGATCGTCTTTCGCTTGTTCCGGCCCATGCCGATTGGCAGGAAATACCGGTGATCATTGTTGGTGGAGGGATTGCAGGCTTGTCTGCAGGCTGGCGATTGCAGCAGGCCGGCTTTCACGATTTCGTACTGTTGGAACTCGAGGATCAATTTGGGGGCACTTCTCGCAGCGGGATCACGGGCTCGTTTCAGTACCCTTGGGCTGCCCATTACATTACGACCCCGATGCCGGAGAACATGCCTCTAATACAACTATTGCAGGAGATGGGAGTGGTCGAGGATATATCGGCAGACGGTGTTCCTGTTGTGGCGGAGCATTATTTGTGTCGCGAACCCGAGGAACGGATCTTTTGTGATGGAGTTTGGAACGAGGGATTGTATCCAGGCCATGGCGCCTCGCGTGACGATCTGCAGCAGAAATCGGAATTCGACGCTTCCATGTCGACTTGGGCGCAGAAACGGGATGCACAAGGCCGACGGTTTTTCTCACTTCCTATCGCTACGGGGTCCGACGATTCCGAAGCGATCGCACTTGATAATGAATCGATGTTGAGTTGGATGAATCGTCAGGGATGGACTTCCCCCCGCTTGTTTTGGTACGTGGAATACGGCTGTCGCGATGATTATGGGTTGCCCCTCGATCGCACCAGTGCATGGGCCGGCATCCTTTATTTTGCGGCCCGAATGCGGACTGCTTCGAAAGACTCGCAGGATGTTATCACATGGCCGTCCGGGAATGGTCATATTGTCCAGCATTTAACATCGCGTTTGAGTGACCAACTGCGTAGCGGTCAGCTTGTCTGCCAAATTGTTCCGCCACACAATCAAGATGAACCATTCGGCACAACAGTAGTGGCTTACGATAAACAACGTCAGCAACCGATTGGGTTTCGTGCTGACCGTGTGATCTTTGCGTTGCCTCAATTTCTTGCACCGCACGTAATTCAGGATTTTTCGGCTCGCACGGGTCGCTCGACCGCTGATTTTCAGTACAGCTCTTGGCTGGTTGCAAACGTCCATTTGCGGGGCCGTCCCCAGGAAAATGGATTTCCACTGTGCTGGGATAATATTCTCTACGGTAGTAAGTCTCTAGGTTACGTGGTATCCACACATCAATCAGGGAATGATTACGGTCCGAGTGTTTTCACATGGTACTATCCGTTCACCGATATAAGTTCGATGCAATCACGCGAGAAACTCTTGAAACTTGGGTGGGCTGATTGGGCGGACTTGGTGCTGGCAGATCTTAGTTTGGCCCATCCCGATATTCGGAGCTTGGTGACTCGCGTCGATATCATGCGTTGGGGACACGCCATGATCCAGCCTTATCCCGGTTTTGTGTGGGGACCAGCCCGTAAAGCGGCGGCAATTCCGGATGGAACCATCCACTTTGCCAACACGGACTTGAGCGGAATCGCATTGTTGGAGGAAGCTTTCTACCATGGGGTTCGAGCTGCCGATGAAGTCCTTTTAGCGAGAGCAAGTTGATTTGCAAAGCGCCGTATCACCAGGAGAACCACTGACTTCATCTACGACGGCGAGTTCTGCTGTTGATCGGGAGTTGCCTTGGCTGTTTTCGGCCCGCGTGGACCTCTTCACGTTCCTGGGTAGTGCTGTTCTGGCATTGAGTATGTTGTTGTTGGGGTTGCCAATGGGACTCGGGGGAACAAACGGGGACACTCCACTTTGATTTCACGCCGAACGAACGACAGAGAAGTCGCAAATCAAGACTCAGGAGCAAAAAAATGGTGTGTCCCCTTGCATCCTTCCACTATCGACATCGACAGGAAGCCTTTGTCGCTGCAACGCTGTCTGGGTTGATTCGCACAAGCCCCAATGGAATCGTTCTGCTCGTCGATCGTTAACGGGGACAGAAACGAGTCGACGGATTTCCCTTGGCTAGCGGGCGAAGAAGCTGCTTGCTCCAAGGCCTGAATCCGGCGTTGAACCGATGTGTATTCGCTGGATTCGAGGGGTTTCCGCTAAGGCTGCGCGGATCGGATTTAAGTCGACGTAGGCTGCATAAGAAGTCTGAGCTGATCTTCGATCCAAATTTTCCGATGATCGTGGTTTTTTCCGGTAACCGGATCAACGCCAAAAAGAAAGCAGCGACGAACTACCCGAGCGCACAGGTGGAGAACAGCAACTTCGCTTGGATTGAACACTTCCGCACGCGCGAGTCTGGCCATCGCAGCAACCTCCGTGAAAGAATGATCAAGATCGTAAGTTCTTACCGAAAATGAATCACATCGGAAACCCAAAAACCACTACCCACCCAAAAAATGGTGTGTCCCCTTGCATCGAAAAAATGGTGTGTCCCCTTGCATCGCCTCCTTGCATCGCCTTCCCCGTTGGAGCATTAAGCGTTCGTGCATTAAGTGTTAGGCTGCGATGCTTCCTGTGGGCCACCCATTTAGGCTTGTCGACCAAGTTGGGGGTGGCCCTGTTAGCTACCTATTGCAATCGAGTGGATGCAATAAAAACGGTCCCGAAAAAATAGATGGGTGGCCCCAGTTGCCGGTTGTTTGTGATATCTCATTGGGTACCGAGGCTAGAGACTCTGCGAGAGAGTATCTTACGTCGACCGAACCAACCCAAGACGAGTGTTACAGAAAAAATGGTCAAAGTCGAAGGCTCAGGCACTGTGCTCTGAACAGCTCCGAGCGTGCGAAATCCGTCCGAGGTGCGTGCGTTCCCGAAAACGTCAAAGAGGATCGCTTGGTTGTTAATCGGGTTGATCAGTTCGTTAGCACCGCCGATTCCTGCGTAGGGAACAACGTTGACCAGTACACCACTTTGCAACGGCGAAGGTCGCTTGACATTGTTGGGTTTAGTGCGAGTCTCGTTGGTCTTGTTTTTTGGCATTGCTCTGGACAGCTTCTTCCATGCCGAAGGATCAAGATTCTCTGCGATTTCCTTCAGATTCAACTTCGCTTCGTATCCAAACTGGAAGCGAACGCCGATTCCATCCCAACCATCGAGATATTCTGTTTGAGAGAATTTGCAGTCTCCTCGCATTCGAATGCGTTTGAAGCCTCCCATTTTGCAGGTCCAGATTGCCTTGTCGAGATATTCAGCAGCATTGTGAGCACTGTGGACCGATCCGCTTCGATTAACGATAGCCAGAACTTCCTTGGTATTGGCTAGACTGACCAACAAGGGATGGTATCCCCAGGTCCCTTTGTACGAGATGTCCATGCCTTCTTTGCACTCAGCAGTCGTTGCGACAATGACTCCATCAACATCAATGTTGGCTTGTTCAAAAAAAGACTCGTCCTGTTGTTTCCAAACATTGGTTCTAGCTTCGTCGACCGCTTTCATCAGTGCGTCAATATCGGATTGTCTGAATCGACGGCAGAAGTCCCCTGTTGCTCCTCAACTTTTCGTTCCGCTTGCATGGTCGCGATAAAATATTCGAGCGTTTGTTCAATTTGAGCGATTTGTGCGGTGCTTCGAGCTTGCCCTTCGAGCACGATGTGTTCTCGCAACTGAGAAAGTTGTATCTGTGCATTCGGAAAAATCCGAGCGCGTTGGGCACGAATCAAATCCATGTCGTACAACACATGTATTTCGAACGAAATGGCTTCAGCGTCACCTGTCACGATGGTTAGGTCCGTGACACCTGCACGCTTGCCCGTGATTCTCAAAAATTTAGGGTTTGTCAATACATCGAAATCCAAGATGGTTGGATCGCCGATCGCAATGACTCCCGCCGATGACTCGGTAGAAATCGGCTTTTTCATCGTCAACAGTCGACCTTGCCCGACAATGACTTCGATAGAGGCGTCGGTCCCAGCAACCGGCTGAATGAATTCACTTGTCGGTGCCCCCACTCGGG
The DNA here is from genome assembly GCA_945870455.1 of Pirellula staleyi DSM 6068. Classification (GTDB taxonomy): domain Bacteria; phylum Planctomycetota; class Planctomycetia; order Pirellulales; family Pirellulaceae; genus JBKCUI01. The sequence goes on from CAMBSL010000075.1 coordinate 22,309, forward strand.
ATGCATTAAATTCCTGCCGGTTGGAAGTCAGCGGGCGCATCGATTGTTGCGGCACCATCGGACGTTGGACTGGCAGACCGCTCGTCCCTACCGTTTTTCCAGTCGGTGGAGATCCATCCGTAGGTATTTGCTGGCCACTGGAGATGTGAGTCGTATACAGAAAAATGAGTGGAATCACGACCAAGGTTTTTGAGAATTGCAGCATTCGACACTCCGTTGAACTTTTCTTTCGGAACGATCCGCGGCGTTTCGCGTATTAATGCAAGCTAAGTCTCTCAGTCCAATGGAAGCTGCTCTGCAGCGTCTCAAGACATTCGGGATTTTTGTGTACGAGAACTCGTCAAGCTAGTGGCTCCCGCAACTTCTCTGTTTGTTTAGGAAACTGACCGCAGTAGGTTATTTGAAGAAGCCGACGTTTAGCAAACAAGCAAAACGCCGGCTTTTTTCGTATTTTCCTGCAATCTTCTGGGTCTCGCGCTGCCTCTCCCTTCGCGGGCAAGTTGCGACGGAAAATTTTGTGGATGACCGATTTGAAAAGTTCATGAATAACATCGCGTTTGCATTTGGGCAGAAAGCGATTTTTCGCCTGTGTCATCCCTTTGGCATCGAGGAGATGCTGAAGCATTTCGGCGTCGGACGCAGGTTCTATGGCGTGATGCTCATCTTCATAAGTACCCACGAGATCGCTCAAGGCATCAAGGTAGGTTTCCTCACCTTTATTCAGAGCGACAC
>CAMBSL010000076.1 GCA_945870455.1 Pirellula staleyi DSM 6068
TAAAATTCGCAATTCAAAGTTAGGAGCGGAAGTGCGCGAGCCCTCCGGTTTCTCGGCGCCGGACGGCTTGCGTCGTTCCGCTAAAACGCTCGCGCCGGGCAGATGCGACCTACCTGGTATCTTCCTGTAATCTTCCCCATGGAGAGACGAAATGTTCCAACCGTTATGGTTCCTGGTTGCTTTGTCGATTTCGATTGGTTTTACAATCGAACGGGGGTACGGCGACCTGATGGCAGGCGCAGCGATTGTTGATATCACGCCCGTATCGTTTCCAGTCCTCATCAATGGAGGGATGACGAGCAGCACAGCCACCTCGGTTACCACACCCATTCATGCACGAGCCATCGTCCTCAACGACGGATCGGAACGGGTCGCTATCGTGGTCGTTGATAGTTGCATGCTCTCTCGGCCTTTCCTGGACGAAGTGAAAGCGATGGCCTCCAAGAAGACCAACATTCGAACCGATCGGGTGTTGATCTCAGCCACGCACGCCCATTCGGTTCCGGCAGCCATGGGGTGTCTCGGAACAGATGCAGACGAAACCTATTTGCCGTTCCTCCGAATCAAATTGGTAGAAGCCATCGAGTTGGCAAACAATCAACTAGAACCGGCACGTGTGGGTTGGGCTGTGCGGAACGCAGCCAATTATACGGCCGTGCGTCGATGGATTCGTCGACCCGATCGCATCGCGGAAGATCCATTCGGAAACAAGACCGTTCGGGCCAACATGCATGCGGGACGAGTCTGGGATGATGTCACCGGCGAGTCTGGTCCAGAAGATCCGGATCTTTCCATGATTTCCATTCAATCCAAGGCGGGCGAGCCGATCGCGCTTCTGGCCAATTTCTCTATGCACTACTTCAGCGGCGAAAAACCTGTGGGTGCCGACTACTTCGGTCGCTTTTGCGATGGCATGAAATCGCGGATAGTAAAGGAGCCCGCTGGGGTGCGTCCTCCATTCGTTGCGATCATGTCGCATGGTTGCAGCGGCGACATTTGGCGCATGGACTACACCAAGAAAACGCCGATCGAATTTGAAACCATCAAGATCGAGGATTACACCCAAGGGCTCGTCAATATTGCTGCCGAGGCATATGAAAAGATAGTGCATGACGAAAAAGCGGACCTTGCGATGAGCGAAGCAAGATTGCACATGAGGTATCGTGTTCCCGATCAGCAACGCTTGGACTGGGCGAAACCCATCGTCGAGAAATTGGCTGGCCAACCACCCAAGACGACTGCGGAAGTCTACGCACGAGAACAAATCATCCTCGACGAACGAAAAGAAACGGATATTGTCGTTCAAGCACTTCGTATTGGTACGATCGCGATTGCGACCACGCCGACAGAAACGTATGCGTTGAGCGGCATGAAGTTAAAGCTACAAAGTCCTCTCGCTCAAACGATGGTGATTGAACTTGCTAACGGTGGCGATGGATATATACCCCCACCCGAACAGCATGTCCTTGGGGGCTACAACACATGGGCGGCCCGTTCGGCTGGTCTTGAGATCGAAGCGGAGCCAAAGATCGTAGAAGCGTGTCTTGAACAACTTGAGAATGTTTGCGCGAAGCCACGAAGATCCTATATTCAGAGCCGAGGTGTCGCTGTCAATAAAACTCTTTCCATGCAACCGGCAGCCTACTGGCGGATGGACGAAACCGCTGGCCCTAGAGCAGTCGATTCTTCCGGCAATCATTTGGATGGATTCTATGAGCCCGGCGTTGTGTTTTTCTTGGAGGGGCCCGCGTCGCAAGACCACTGTCTGGATGGCGAAGTGAATCGTTCGGCCCAAATGGCAGGTGGTCGCATGCTCGCTCGCGTGTCGGATCTGGGCGACCAGTACAGTGTGTCGATGTGGATTTGGAATGGCATGCCACTGGACGGCCGCGACGTTGCGGGCTGGATGTTTTGTCGTGGCCGCAATCATGGATATCTGCCACAGGGTGACGCGTTGGGGTTGGCAGGCAAGGGTGAGAATGCGGGCAAGTTAATCTTTCAATCGGGAAATCGCGATTGGGTGATCGGCAAGACGGTCGTTCCTCGATGGACTTGGGCAAAGGTCCAGTTCGTTCGCGATGGCAACACGGTGCGAGTCAATCTCAACGACAATCCAGAACCAGAGATCAAGACAGACATACCTTTTGATTTGCCATTGGGAGTCGATGACCTGTTTCTAGGAGGGCGCGGAAGCAGAGACTCCAGTTGGGAGGGTCGAATCGACGAAGTGGCCATATTCCGAAAACCGCTCCTCGGCCCTTGAGGGCCGAGTCCGTTGCGCGGTTTGACTTGGTTTAGCTGACCAGACTACGACGCGAGATTCTTGGGGCAGAGGCGCTCCTTTGGGCAGAGGCGCTCCTTTGGGCAGAGGCGCTGGCTGCTTTACGATTCCCGATTCAACTGCAAACGCAAGGAAAAGGACGGTCCACGCTTGCCAGGACATGGTGTTGTGAATCTGCGTCTTAGGTGTTCGCGCACCACCGAAGCAACCATAGCGGAGGTGCAGCGTTTAGTCCGCAAAACAAGGCAGCGATTACGAAAACGCCCTCTTCCATCGTGTTCTTCGTGTTCTTCTTGTTCGTGTTCTTGCAGCATGTTTCAGCCGCAACGCGGCGCAATGGATAGCCCAGGGAGTTGCCTGTGCTACGGCGAAGCTCAACTACGCGTCGAGACTGATCGTTACCGTCTTGGATTCGGTATAGGCTTTTAGCCCCTCCTCGCCGAGTTCGCGACCGTGGCCGCTCATCTTGAATCCACCAAACGGTGCCGCTGCGTCGAAGACGTCATAGCAATTGACCCAAACCGTGCCAGCTCGAACTCGTCTTGCAAAATCATGCGCTCGGGTGATATCGCGGGTCCAAACGGCTGCTGCAAGTCCATAGAATGTGTTATTGGCCCGCTGAATCAAATCATCCCAATCCTCAAAGGTGAGCACCGACATCACAGGACCAAAAATCTCGTCTTGAGCGATAGCCATCGAGTCGGTCACACCATCGAAGACGGTCGGTTGAACGAAATATCCGGTATCACCGAATCGTTCGCCACCCGAGACGCACTTGGCTCCATCGGAGTTTCCAAGGTCGATGTATTTCAGGATCTTGTCAAATTGAGCCTTATCGATTTGTGGACCTTGTTCGGTATCCATGGAGAATGGATTGCCCAGCTTTCGGTTCTTGGTCAGCTTGGTCAATTTGTCGATGAATTCATCGTGAGCGCGTTTCTCAACAAACACACGGCTACCGGCGCAGCAGCATTGCCCTTGATTGAGAAACAAACCGACATATGCGCCTTGTGCCGCTTTGTCGAGATTGGCATCGGCTAAAACCACGTTAGGGCTCTTGCCACCTAGCTCAAACGTAAGCCGCTTGAGCGACTCCGCTGCGTCCCGCATGATGATTTGGGCGGTGCGATGTTCCCCCGTAAACGCGATTTTGTCGACGCCAGGGTGTTTTACCAACGAACCACCCGCAGTGGGCCCAAAGCCTGGCACAACGTTGATGACACCGTCCGGGACGCCCGCTTCCTTGGCCAATTGTGCCATGCGTAAACAAGTAAGAGGCGTTTGCTCGGCTGGTTTCATGACGATGGTACAGCCAGAGGCCAACGCGGGCCCCCACTTCCAAGCTGTCATCAGCATTGGAAAATTCCAAGGGATGATTTGACCCGCGACTCCAACCGCTTCGCGGCGAGTATAAGTAAAATAATTGCCGCGAATCGGAATCGTCGAGCCATGGATCTTGTCTGCGTACCCAGCATAGTATCTCAAACAATCCAATACGAGCGGTAGATCCGCATAGCGTGCTTCACGAATTGGCTTACCGTTATCGAGGGTTTCTAAGGCTGCCAAGTCATCGATTTCTTCCTCGATCAAGTCCGCTAAACGGAACATGATTTTGCCTCGCTCACGGGCATCCATCTTGCTCCAAGGCCCTTGGTCGAACGCATGCCGAGCCGCTTTGACGGCCGCGTCGATATCGGATTTGTCACCTTCGGCAACTTCGCAAATCACCTCTTCGGTAGCCGGGTTAACCGTTTCGAAGGTCTTACCAGACATGGCCGGGCGCCACTGTCCGTCAATAAAGCACTCGGTATGTTTGATCTTCGGTGGGGCGATTAATGCAACAGCAGTAGACATGAGAGGTCTCCGAGATAATGGGCCAGGAACACCCTAGAGCTTATCCATCGGAAGTAACACTTTCCAGTAGGCTAAGGGCGTTCGGATTTGCTTTTTAGTCTCGGCCTCGCATCGAGCAATCGCTCCCAACCATCAGGACTGATCTTGGTTCCCTTGAGATGGATGGATTCGAGCTGCGAAATCGTTAGAAAGACGTCGATGCTTGCGTCGGAAATGTCGCAGTTCGTCAGCCATAGCGTTTTGATCGACTTGTTCCCACGAAGCATTGCGATGCCGCTGTCGGTAACTTTGCAATTGGACACATCCAATTCCTGCAGGTCTTTCATCTGAGAAAGTGTTTCCAGCGAACGGTCGGTCACGTTCGTCGACTCAAGAACCAAGCGACGGACGTTCCATGGAGGTTCGATTGGATCGCGTTCGCCGACAAACAATTCGTCATCGACTTGGGTGAACGATAGTTCTAGCCATGTTGATGAACGAAACCCGATGGGCCATTCGAGCAGTTGTTTCGTTGTTACATCACAACGTGTCAGAACGGCTTCCTTGCGGATCGCATAGAAAGGTCGAGTTGCGACTGCCGTTGGCCCCAACACCAAGAAGCGATCATAGGCCGTTCGCAATCGTTCGTCCGCGTTCATTTCGCCAAGCAACGCAGCCTCTTCTTTTCCGGCGTAGACGCTTTGGACATACTTCACGAGTGCCCTTCGCTGTTCAGGAGTACCATCCATCCATAAATGGGCAAGTCCGCAGGCTTGGCTGTACCAAACGGCAATGTCTTTTCCTCGCCGAAATCGGGTCCCCGTTGCGGACCGAAATTCGTCCCATTGGCCCCAAAACTGATCGTTTAGCCGTCGATATCGTCCCGCTTGAAACCTCGGTGCATCCCAGCCGCCAATATCGGCGAGGATGCCCGCGCCGCAAGCTCGCGTCGACATGGACTCCATATACAATGCGATTCCCTCAATGATCCAAAAGCCAGGGCCGTTATCCGTATCCAGTGCAACATCTTGCGAACTTGCCTCGAAGAAAAATTGGTGGACCAATTCGTGGACAACGGTCTCCATCGTTTTCTGGCCGTCCCAATAAAACAGCGCCATTTTTCGATTGGGGTCATAGAAGCCAGTCGAGATCCCTATATTGCGTTCGGTCGGCTTGAGGGCCTTCTCGTAAGCAGCCTTGTCGCGAAACAACGTAACGGAAAACTTCGAGTCTTGTGACCTAGCGTATTCGGGTGTAGACGTCCGATGATCCACCCAAACCGAAAAGAAGATCTGCTTCCAGATCGCGAACACTTGTTCACAAAGTTCCGCTACCTCTTCTGTGGGCCTGGTACCTGCTTGCGACACGATTTCAAAATTGGGTGTCAAAACCACAGAGTAGGAACCGGCAGGCCATCGCGTTTTGGGATGGTTGACGAAGGCCTTTGGTGTCAACTTCATCGTCCCGATCGCAGTCGCTTCCGTCCAAGTTGGCTTGGCTGGTTCCTTGCGGCCGGCCGCAACAGGCACAATCGAGCGCAGGCCAGCCGCTTGCCACCTCAGTCGATATCCGGACTCTAAATCTTGATTCGACTCTTTCGTGATGGCAAGTTGGTCCAGTGTTTGGGCCAACTTTTCGAGGGATTGTCGAAACGCCTCAAGCGAATCTTTGCTTTCAAACAACTTTGCCATTTGCTCGAAGTTGGCTCTCGCTGCGTTGGGATGGCGAGGCAAGACAAAGCGATGACGATGTTGTGGATTGAATTCGAATAGAAGCTCGAAAGCATCTGCTACTTCGGAGTTCTTCGAAAGCGGCTTCGCACATTCTCTGGCTACCTCGAGTGCGGACCGAACGTACTCGTTCGAATAGATATCTTCACTAGACTGTGCGTTGACGGAATGACATGCCAAGCATTGGATAATTAGAATTAGCAAAACAAGCCTGCCGCGGTGGAGTTTCGGCAATAGATGAGCTTTTCTCCCCCTCGCCCCGCTTCGGGGAGAGGGGGCCGGGGGGTGAGGGGGGGACCCACGAGTTGCATGCCTCCGGTCCAGCGATTTGTTAATACTTTTAGGACAAAGCAAGGCATTGAATCGACGATCATAACTCCGATCAAACCTCAGTGCAAAACCCCTCACCCCCAGCCCCTCTCCCCTAAAAGGGGCGAGGGGAGCAATCTCAAAAGATGAGGCGTTAGTGGGTGCCACACGTAAAGAAACGGCCTCGAGGCGATGTCTATCCACGCGGCTTCTCCGATGCGTTTACTGATTCCAACGCGTTGGTTGCTGGGGCTGCCATTGGAGTTGGCAAAGTTACCGGCACTTTCCAGCACACAACTTCATTGTCCACAGCGATAACCATTCGCAATTGGTCGCCATCCGGGAATATCGCGGCACTCAAGATCGGTTTACCGAGCGACATTTGATCCGCATACCCTTGGCCACTTGTTTGCAAATGCAGTACTCGTCGTGGCGCCGTTGAAAGCCAGTAGAAGTTTCCGTTGGCCAAGATCGTCGAAGAGAGGTTTCTGCATTGGTCGGCACGAACCGACAGGGGGTGCGTGAGCAACGGTTCAAATTTGCTATTCTGCAAAATCGAACCGGTTTCACCGCTGGGCAATTGAGCCATTCCCAACATGAGTGTCCGCTCGCGACTCCGCCCCCAGGTCCAAGCACCTAACTCTGGAACGAAGGGGAGCTTCTTGATGGCGATCGTCTCTGCGCGTTCGTTGGTTGACGAAATATCGTCCGACGGCAGCCCCTCGATTTCGGTGATCTGACGATCGAAGTCGACCACGTTCCAAGCAATGCATTCGCCTCGATCGTTGAGCGTTGGAACGATCGCAGCAACATTGACTGCCGATCCCTTGAACGGCTTTGACTGTTCGGGGTCCAGGACATGCAGTTTGGATGCGTCCGTCGCAATGCTTAGACTTGGTTTGTTTCCTTGAACGGTCCATACGAACGCGATGGGTGATTCGTTTTCTCCGAGCGGAAACTCGAGCGCCTCGACCGGTCCTACTTTTGTATTGTCGAATAGGTTCGCCGGCATTTCAACCAGCCAATATCGCGGCAAGCCTTCGGGTACAATGGCGACCCAACGATGGGCCCAAGGATCGGGCAGAATATGGATTCGCTTCGCATTATCCGCCTTTTCGATCGGAATGGATGCGATGACTCGCTTGTTCCCGACACTGTCTAGAATGGTAAGATTGCCCAATTCGTCTAAGACTGTCATCAGTCGAGCGAGCGGGGCGTTGGTTGCAAACAGATCGGGCGTAACCAAGGTTCGGCCCTTCTGTGGATAGAATTGCTCACCACCTGCCGCAATGATCTTGGCATCAAAGCTCGCATGCCAGGCTTCCGTTAGCGGATGAAACATGAATGGAAACGAGGCGATCGGGCCGACTTCGTCCGCTTTTGATTTTTCGACAATCACGCGTTGTAGACGTGAAGCGAATCGCGATTCGTCGTCGAGACTGCTTTGCCGACTTCGCATGGCTCGATTGACACCTTTTTGAAGCTCGTCCACGATGATCGGCAAATTATCCAGATAGCCGAACTCGTCCACATGCTGCACCATGGCTTGTTTGTCCAACACCACGATCGCGGGCTGGCTCTTGATTTTAAATAGGCTCTGCGTCAGACCCTTGGTATCGATTGCGAGCGGCAAGGTACAATTCCAGCGCTGGAAGGCCTCTTTCATTTTTGCGGCAGGCAAGGTCGAAACCATAATGATTTCGGTCGGTCCGCTCAAGGAGAGACGATCGAGTTCACGCGAGACATTCATCACATACTTAACGAAAGATTCGCTAACGTCCTCGCTAGTTTTATCGTCGCCAACCCAGCACAACACGGAAATTGTTTTGGTGCCACGTTGCGCGGAATCCAGCAACAGGTTTCCATCCGAATCGCGAAGATCGAATGGCTTGAGGATTTCGCCCACGAGTGGAGGCAAGTCCCGTGGCGGTGCTTCGATTAACCTTCTTACAGCAATTTCATTGGATTGTTTTGGGATTTGCCACGCGGACCAATCGACGTTTGCATTCGCCTTGACCCCGACGAGTTCGATCGAGAGTTCGGATTTAGACTTATCAAGATCGGCTGGTAAACCAGGCGGGACTTGATCCAAAAGTTCGATCGGCATCTCGTACTTGCGCAGCAATTTCTCCTTTTGATCGATCCACAAGGTCCTTTTCAATCCAGTGGAAGTGATTTGGACTCGATCGCACTGGACACCATCGAAAGTTTCAGGGGGCAGCAGTGTCAGTTTGGTTTTTTCATTGAACAAATAGGCAAGGGGTTTAACATCAAAGAGCAGTTGAATCTGAATGGGGGTGCCTGAAACGACTCTATCCAAGGACGGGCCAAGGTTGTCGACGAGCAACCACTTCAAATCGATCGATGCGGGGCTTGGTCGCACCAAGCGTTGATTGCCAAAGGGCTTGCTGATCTTGCTCCCAACCACGGCTTCCCAACTTGAGTTGGTCGAGAGGGCTTGCAAGTCGAGGGCTTGGATTCCCAATCGATTGGGGGCTTCGTAGGCGATCCGCATCGAATCCGTATCTTCGATCGGATTGTCTTTGGTTGGCAGCTTGACAATCAACCTGCCGCGGTCTTCGTAGCTCCTGAGGGTCTTGTATTTAGCAAAGCAAGCATCGAGTATTTCTCGTGCCAAAGCCGATCGGGCAATCGACTCAGGCGATTCAAGAGTCTCAAACGTTGCCGCAGTTTTTTCGCCTTCCTTGGGGCTCTTGAGGTTTGGATCGGTCTTTGTCTCTTTTGTTGAACTTGCTCTGTCGCAGCCTAGCCAAAAAAGACAGGGAACGAAGAGGGAAATCGCAGTGAAGGTTCGGGCTTGTTGCATATGTCGGCGTGTTGCGTTTTTGCTGTCCATGAGATGCTAGTTCCTTAGTTTACTCAGCTTGGCTTGCGCTTGTTCAACGATTGGGAGCATCTCCTTGTTTCCGTTGTAAAGATTGACGATACTCTCCCAGATTTGCTTTGCACCGATGGCATCGGCACTACTGTACATTTTGTCGGCTTGATCCAATTTCTCACGCAAGAATCTTCGAAGTTCTTCGATACTCGGGGGCTTCGATTGGATTTTGGCGATTTGGCGACGGGCTAAATTGACGTAGGCTCGTTCCTTTTCTTCGTCCTTTAGCAAATTTACGATCCCTTGATACTGTTCGAGCGCGGTGACGCGGTCTCCGAACAATTCGTAGCGGCTCGCTTCCGAATATTTGCGTTCTCCTTCGCTCGAAGGTTCCCTTCCGAAACGGCGATTGCTCTGAATTCGCGACTCGGCATTTTCCATCTCGATGAGGTCAAGTTGCTCTTTTGCCCAACGCGAATTTTCACCATCCGGGAATCGTTCAATCAAGTTATAGAGGTACTTGTCTCGAGCCTCGTTGTGCGAGCCAAGATCATCGCGTGCAATCAGGACTTCGGCTCTAGCTCGCAGCGTTTTCTCCCCCGGAGGCCAAACCAAGTAGGTGATGAGACAGATAGTAGCGGCCAGCAAACCGAGCAAGACTAAGGGTCGTTCGAGAAGCCCTGGTGCTTCCTGTTCGTCGCCGTCAAGAATGCGCCACTTCTTCTTTTTCTTTTTATGCCCCAACGCCTTCGCGGCTTCCGCTCGATCGGTATTCATCTGCAGCGGACTGAAACCAGACAAGGCATGTTCGGCGACACCCATTCCCGCATTGGCACGCCTTTGAGCCTCGTGCAACGCCAAGGCTGTCGCGGTAGCGGAATATGGTCGCTTCAGCGGATCCTTGTTCATCAGTTGTTCGACGATCGAACTGAGCCAAACGGGGCAATCAAAGACGAGAGTTGCAACCGGGGAAACGACATTCTCGCGGATCGCTTGCTTCATCAGCGACGGGTTGGGGGCGACAAACGGCGATTCGCCAGTCATGGCATGATAGAGAACGGCGCCTACCGAATACAAATCCGAAGCCGCATCGATTTTTGGTTTTTCGGCGAAGGTTTCCGGTGCGGAGTAGGCCAACTGCTCGGCCGATAGAGGAACAGGCGAGACGGGCCCCCGCCGAAAGTCGCATAGCTTTACCTTGGTTCCATCTTTGGAGAGAATGACTTTATCCAGGCGGATTCGTCCATGTATCCAGCCAGCGTTGTGTGACTCTTGCAATGCCTCACACAGTTGCAAACCAATGTCAAGCACCGACTCCCACGGCAATCGCTCTCTTTTCTTTAAGGCGATGTCAAGCGAATCACCGTCCACCAATTCATAAACCAAGTAAGCATCTTTCGCATCGAATCCGCCTCCATAACATCGTACGATACCGGGATGCCGCAGGGCTTTCAGGCTTTCCAATTGTTCGGCGAATTCTTGCTTGGCCTCAGGCGTCATCCCCATCGGCACCGAGAAGACTCGCACAGCCACTTGGGCTTTCTGTTGCATGTGCAGCGCGCGATAGATATTGGAGCCGCGATCGCCCAGTGGAGACTCTAGCGCTAAGGGACCGATACGGGAGCGAGTCACAGCATCAGAGCCCTTCAGTGCATTGGCCCGCGAACTTCAAGCCGTTGTAGACACAATCCCGCACCGCATCGACATCGACTCGTGTGACAATTTCCAAATCGCGACGACTCGATGCATACGGACGTCTATCCACGATGGTGGCCCCCCGTGTCAATTCTCCTAGTTCTTCGATATCGACCGAAAATTGATCGGATCCAAACATGGAGGGTTCGAGCAAGTACACGACACCGATTACCGCCTGAAGAACAATGGATTCTTGGGCACGGTGTTGTCGAAGCGTACGAAACAGATGGGGCAGCATCGAATGAAGCAGAGCGCCAGCACGTGTTTGTTTCGCAGGCAGGATTCCCAATAGATTCAAATCGAACGTAACTTGATTCGTGACTTCGAGAGGGATCAAGGATTTGGTAGTAGCGGATCGAAATACGGCAGCCGCACTTGACGGATCGAAGTGCATGTTGAACTCTGCCGCTGCGGTCACGTCCCCAATACAGTCCGTGGAGCCACCGACCATGATTATTTTGTCAACCGCCTCGATGATGCTTGGATCTCGCTGAAAAGCTCTTGCAATTCCGGTTAGGGGGCCAAGGCACAGAATCGTGACGTCGCCTGGATCGGCGCGGAGCCGATCCGCAATCAGCTTTTCGCTCATCATGATGTGAGTGCGATTGACAAGATCTAAGCCCAAATTACCCAGCCCATCTTCTCCATGCAAAAATCGGCCATCGGAAACCGGGGCGTCATCTGGATCCGAACCAGCGCCGACCCTCGGATGGCGTGGCGGATCTAGCTTTTCGAGAAGTCCCAGGATGTTTTGCGTGCTGCGTTGGGATTCGACTGTACCAGAGCATGAGGTCACCGCAACCACGTCCAGCCTGGGGTCGAACAAAGCCATGAGCAGGGCAACCGCGTCGTCAATTCCTGGGTCGCAATCGATAATGACTTTTCGTGCCATGCTAAACAAATAACTTTCCAACGAGTCAAATTGTGAAAACCGGTTATCATTAGTTTTATGTCTTTTACCCGCCGTTCGCTAGTCGCGAGTCCATCTTCTCACACCAAACATGCTCGAAGAATTCCTCAATTTGGTACAAAGCAACGTCGACCTTTCCGCAGATCAGATGCAACAAGCAATCATTTGGATGCTCGCAGGCCAACTTTCTGACGAGGAAATCGGCAAATTGCTCCTTGCTTTGCGACAAAAAGGAGAGTCGGTCTCGGAACTGGTCGGAGCCGTTCGTGCTTTGCGTGTGATGATGGCGCCCATCCGCACAAAACGCCACGGTTTGCTTGATACTTGCGGGACCGGCGGAGACGGAGCTAGAACCTTCAACATTTCAACTGCAACCGCAATCGTTGCGGCCGCAGCAGGTGCGAACGTCGCAAAGCACGGCAATCGTAAGATTACCAGCGCGACCGGTTCCGCAGATGTCCTGAGTGAGCTCGGGGTCAAAATCGACGCTCCGCGCGAGGTGGTTGAAGACTGTCTCAACGAGTTAGGTATCTGCTTTTGCTTTGCGCCCATGTTGCATCCGGCTATGAAGCATGTCGCAAATGTTCGACGTTCGCTATCGGTTCCGACGTTGTTCAACTACCTCGGTCCATTATGCAATCCAGCAGGTGCTACCTTTCAAGTCATCGGCGTTGGCAAAGAAGAGCTACAAACCAAGATCGCGGCCACGCTTTTGCAGTTGCCCATCGAAGCAGCGATCGTTGTACGTGGTGAAGACGGGCTCGACGAGGTAAGCTTGTCCGCCGACACGCGAGTCTTGCACATCCAACAAGGGTTGCTGACTCAAACAACCTGGACACCGGAATCATTTGGCTTGTCGAAGATCAACATCCAGGATTTGGTTGTGGATGGTCCAGTCGAAAGTGCATTGGCAATTACGGAAATACTCCGTGGAATCCAGGGGCCTCGCCGGGATATCGTGCTCGCAAATGTTTCAGCCGCACTTTGGGTTAGCGGGGTAACGCATTCGCTCATCGACGGCACAGCCCGCGCAGCACTTGCAATCGATTCAGGTAAAGCCGCAGGCCTGCTGAAATCATTAAGTCTAAAATCCAGGATCTAAGGCGAGCGGCAGACTGAAAACTACAAATCATAACCCGATACGTAAGCGAGGAGCCGACTGCAATACCTCACTTACGTATCGGGTTACCATTCAATCAACAGCCCGTTACGGGCTCGGGTTGGGATACTGATACTTGCCGCTCGCCTAAATCCTCAAATTCTCTCAAAACAACCTTGACTTCGCAGGGGTAGAGTAAATATTTTGAAGTAGGGTAGGACAGTTCCTGTTTTTGATACGGAGCTCTTCCATATGCAATTCGAAAGCGATGCGTCTAGCAGTTCTATTAATCACACGCTTGAGAGATTCTTCGCTGGTCTTTCTGAGTATGCGTTTCATTCCCAACTAGGTGTCGCAGATACCCAGTTGGTGAACTACATCAGCAAACTGCTTGTGCGGTTTACTAAAACCGACACACTTCATCGTATTCGGCAACTCAATGGCCAACGCGCGACCGAGGTCGTGACGATGATGACGGAAGCTCAGCACCGTATCGGTCTAGCCAAACGCGAAGTTCACCGACATATCGGAGACTTTACTCTGTTCTGGACAGGACTTTATCCAGAATCCCTCCGCGGTTTACAAGGCCCTGACCGAACCGACCAATTTGTCAGCTATTGCCACCAAGGGAAGAAAGCGTACGAAATCGCAAGCGAAATCGAAGCCGACGAGAACTCAGAAGTTCCGAACGAATTGTTGCACCGGTTAAGCGACCAATTCGAAATGTGCGCTTATGGTTTGCGAGAGATTCGTCGGCAGTGGGAATCCGGAGCCGGTTCCGACGGCTCCATCTTGATCTAAGCACATCGGTATGAGTCTTCGAGTGAAACAAACTGCCAGCCGGAGGGCGATAGCCCCGGTTCTCGACGAATGTTGAGCAATTGGAAAACCGGGGCTATCGCCCAACGGCTAATTGGGTTGAAAAACATTTGCCGACGTGCTTAGCATAGCCGGGCAAGTTGCGCGGCCAGTCGGATTGAATTAACGCATGAGCCATTGCTGCAGGAAATAGACTGCCGCCCCGCTAAAATAGCCCAGAAACGCTAACGGACCGATGCGGCGGGCATACCACATGAATTCGATCTTCTCTAGTCCCATGGCGGCAACGCCTGCTGCGGACCCGATAATCAAACAACTGCCACCGGTTCCCGCACAGTAGGCCAGCAACATCCAAAACGGATCATTCGGTGGCGTCGATGCATACATCTCAATGCCCGCAGCCACCAATGGGACGTTGTCCACCACCGCCGAGACCAGCCCAATGATAATCGCGATGATCGATTGGTTGCCGATGGAATTCTGCATCATGACTGCCAGGTTCTTTAGGATCTCGACACTGCCAAGTGCGCTCACCGCCAATAAGATCCCCAAAAAGAACAAGATGCTCGACATGTCCACTCGCCTCAGCGCCGATAAAACGCCCGTCGTGCTTCGAGTCTTCTCATCCATGGTGTGACTGACCAACTCAGAGGCGAACCATAACGCACCCAAACTCAGCACCATCCCCATGAAAGGTGGCAGGTGTGTGTACGCTTTGAATATCGGCACACTCATCAAACCCACAAGCCCGAGCACCAGAAAAAGCACCTTTTGCCAACCTTGAATCGTCTTGTCCTCGCCACCGGGATTGTCCTTTGAAACGGGTGGCAAGTCCCCTTTCATCCAACGCGACGCGACCAAGATCGGAATGAGTAAACAAACGAAACTTGCAAGAAACAAATCTCGCATAACTTCGACGGTCCCAATCTTGTTTTTGACCCACAGCATGGTGGTCGTTACGTCCCCGATGACCGTCCACGCGCCACCCGCATTGGCTGCGATAATCGCGATGCCTATGTACATCAATCGCGTTTCGCGATCCGCCACGAGCTTACGCAGCAACGACACGATAACGATGGTAGTGGTGAGATTATCTAGTACAGAAGACAAGAAAAAGGTGACCCAGCCAACGATCCAAAGCAGCGTTACTTTGTTTCGAGCGCTAACGAATGCCGTCACGAGCGAAAAACCTTCGTGCGCATCGACTAATTCGACGATGGTCATGGCTCCCATCAAAAAGAACAGGATACCTGCGATCTCCACGAACGCATGACCTAGCTGGTACTCTGTTACAAAAAGCAACTTCGAAGGCAAATGGCTCTCGGTTGGTTGCGACTCATCCACGGTTTCCCCCGAAGATTGTTCGGCCGTTGCATGATCGGCCATTTCGCCCGCCAAGTGCGTTCGCTCCCACTTTTCGAAGGCGGATTTCGGTGCGAGTTGGTCGTAGCCTACAGCATAAATGGCCCAGCAAAGAACTCCCGTCAAGATGGCCGAGGCCGCTTTGTTGACGTGAATCTGGTGTTCCAAAACGATCGCCAAATAACCGATAACAAAAACGACAATGATTGCAGTAAGCATATGGATGCTAGGCTCTAGGGTAGTTGTCAGGAATGTTGAAGATCCGCCGAACAGTCTTATTTAGGATTCAATCAAGGTCAATGGCTTTAGGCTCACTTTCGTAGTCAAAGAATCCGCGACCCGTCTTTACACCTAGCTGATTCCTGTCAACGTACGGCTGCAAAATATCGATGAGTGGCTGCCAAACTTCATCGCCGTCCACAAACCTTGCGTGGGACATGGTCTGGTGGATTAGATCGACTCCAATTTGGTCCATCATGCCAAAAGGCCCAATAGGCATTCCTGTGACTTTTTTCCAAGCCAAGTCGACATCCGCTGGCACGGCCACCCCACGGTCGACCAACTGTAGCGCCGACTGCATGAGTGCCCTGAGCATCCAATTGAATACGTAACCTGGATTCTCCACTGTTTGCACCAATGGAGTTTGGCCGATTCGAATGGCAAATTCAGTCAAGCGCATTAGGGTGGAGGCTTCTGTTAATGGGCCGGACACGATATCGGCAAGCGTTGCACGCCATATTGGGACGTGGAAATGAAAATTGGCAAATCGCTCCGGCGAGACAGCATGCGGTTGCATCATCGATGGGGTAAAGTACGAACTGTTCGATGCAATAATGGTCGGCCAAGCAAATCGCTTGGAGTAAGCTTGAATGATTCGCCGCTTGAGCGAAAATTGTTCGCTAACCGACTCCAAAACGAGATCATATGACTGGTCGATATCAGCCAAGGACTCCGCCAAATTGAGACGTTGAGACAATTCTGTGGCACTGAAATTTGGCCAATACCCATTCTCGATAAACGCCTCGCGTTGAGATTCGACCCAAGCCATCGAGAGAGTGAGTGTCTGAGGACTGTTATCGATCAGGGTTGCTTCTACGCCATGTGCAACCATTTGCCCTGCCAGTTGTCGGCCGGTCCAGCCTGCTCCGACGATAAGCACGTGTTGGATGGGTGAGAATGCGTTCGCTAGGGATGGGTCGGGCTCTGAAGCCATGGTTGTTGGTGATGCTCGCACAAAAACAAGAGTTGTTCGGCCGCATTTGCAGCTTATTGTGCGAAATCATACCATGCCTGTTGCCGATCGAGCAGGCGAGCAAGCCGTTCAAGCCGAAGCATGGCGTCCAATTCCAAGATGGCAGTTCATTCGTCTCCGTGGGTCAATTGTTGCAAATCGAACACCCAGTTCGTCTTGAAACAACCCAAGGAAACCATATCTCGCAACTTGCAACCATGCGACAACAATACCATAATCGCGGGTCGTTACGGAGAGAGAGCGTCTTCGTTAAGCACATCGGTATGAGTCTTCGAGTGAAACAAACTGAGTGCCGAAGGGCGATAGCCCCGGTTCTCGACGAATGTCGAGCAATTGGGAGACCCAGGCCAGCGCCCAACGGCTAATTGGGTTGAAAAACAGTTGCGGATGTGCTTAGAATCATTGCGATCGAAATCTGCGTCTCGAAATTGCCCTTGGTTAGCACTTCATCATGGACGAACAACAACCCAAGCTTGTCAGAAAAACCACTTGGGTAGAAAAAATCGTTTCGGGTGGGCAAACAGGCGTCGATAGGGCTGCCCTCGATGCCGCCATCTTCGTTGGATTGCTTCATGGAGGTTGGTGCCCAAATGGTCGACGGGCGGAGGACGGCCCAATCGCCGCTTGTTACGAATTGGAGGAGTTGGAATCGACTCAATATGCAGACCGGACGAAACGAAATGTCCGCGATTCAGATGCAACCCTTGTCCTGTATACTAACGTTCTCCAAGGTGGTACGTTCTTGACGTGGCGGTATGCCTTGAAGCAATGCAAGCCATGCCTCAAGATTTGTTTGACTCACCCCGGACGCGTGCAGCGGGTCCGGGATTGGCTAACACGCCATCAAGTGCGAACACTCAACATCGCGGGCCCAAGGGCCAGCAAAGAGCCCGAAGGTTACGATCTTGCATTCGAATACTTGAAGCTGCTGTTCGGCAAAGAAAAGTGAACCCGTTGCACTAGGCTTTGCAAACCTTCACCAACGTATGGATCGGAAACGTCGGCAACACGACCCACTGAAAGAGCATTATGAAAATCGCCTGTCCCTGTCTCGCTATTGGTCCTCCATTGACATCGTACCTTAGTTCATTGTTCATTGGGTTGCTGTGTTGCTTGGCATCCAACCCATGCGCGGCCGAGCAATTCGTCCTGTTCGATGTTACGTTCGACTATACCAAGGAGGATGCGGACCATTCGACGCCGAGCAAGTCGCACTACTACGTGAAAGACAAAATGCTAAATGTCGATCGCCCCAAGGACTGGACCTCTCCCATCGACTACCGAAACGGAACCGTTCATGTTCGACTGGAGGTAATAGACAAGCCGGCAGGCGACGAACCGACGACATGGAGTATCTGCTACATACCGAACAAGGGACAAAAGAATGGGTATGGCTGCCTTGGAACCGACATTTATAAAAAGGTTGGCGTCTACGAAAAAGACATCTCGATGAAATCGTTTTGGGAAAATGACTCCATTGTGTGGACGGAAGGAATCAAACAAATGGACTTGGTGATCAAGGACAATAGCGGTGGCTCAGGGCACGCGCACAAACGAGCCGACTTCGAGAAGTTCTTTCCAACGAAAATCCGCATGACGTTGACGCAAGTTTCGGCTGGTTCGAAATACGATCCAAAGCTTTCGCCGCAAAAATAACGTCAGGGTTCATTCAAGGCCAACAGCTCTCACAAGATCTTGGGTCGCAAGCGGCCTTGTGCAAGCGAACACCTCTCCAGCCGAGCAGCCCGCTGCGGCACCCGCCGCAATCGCCAATCCGCGGACGCGATCAAACACGTGCGCTTTGGCTGGCGGGAATTGAGTTAAGTAGCACGCGATACTGGCCAGCTTCTTTTCAATGGTAGAACTAATGTCTACGGTGATCTGACTATCGAATCCTACCAAGGCAGCCGGTTCGAACTGCAGCCGAAAGTAAAGCTGTCGCTCGATTGTGTGTACCGGTAAACCTTCGAAGATATCATCCCACTTGGTCAATCGCGAATAAAACACGGCGGCATCGGTGATTTGCATGGCTTGATAGTGGTCGGGCGAAGCCATCGGAGTTTTGTTCCCGAAGCCGATGACCATTTTCGGCCGGTAACGCCGAAACTCCTTGGCCAACGCAACCCGTTCGTCGAACCCATCCATCAAGCGTCGATTGGTGAAATCCAAGATCTTGCGAACGTGAACGCCTAGTACTTTCGCGGCAGCCTCAGCCTCGGCACGACGCACCTCCGGCGATGGACTTAGCGGTGTGGGCTCACCATCGGTCAAGTCGATGATCCCAACGCGATAACCTTGCTCAACCATGGCCGCAATGGTTCCGCCACACGCGATCTCCACATCGTCGGGATGGGCTCCAACGACAATCACATCCAAGCGTTCGTATTGCTCCGTCATCATGTCATCCTACTAAGTGGTTATCGAGGCTTAACAGCTTTGAGCAAGAAAGTTGGATTGCAAGACTCAAGCCGTAGTTTGTCCATTTGATAGTTACCGCGTGAGACTTGGATCATCCACAGCATCGGTTCGATTCCCATGTTGGACACAAATAGCTGTTGCAGCGCAACCACGTAGTCCATGCTCATCATGTTGGCAATCAAACAGCCGCCGGGTTGAAGTCGCGGCCAAGCGAGCGTCACCAATTCCGTGACGGCCCGGCCGGTGCCACCCACGAAGATGGCTTCGGGATCGGGCAAAGTTTCCCAAGCTTTGGGGGCTTCGCCGAGAATCGGGACCAAATTCGAAACACCAAAATGCCGTGCGTTCTCGACCAGCAAGTTATAGTCCTCGGCGTCCATCTCAATCGCATAGGCTTTGCCGTGCCTTGCGATTTGGGCCGCTTCGATCGCCACCGAACCACTCCCTGCACCGATGTCCCACATGATCGACGTCGACTTGAGACTCATTTCACCTAGTGCAATCGAGCGTACTTCGTTGGGTGTCAGCAACCCACGCTTAGGTTTACTCTGTCGAAAAAGCTCATCTGGATTGCCAAATAACCGACGGCTATCCGATTCCGCTTGACGATCCGGAACGCCGGATTGACGGACCAAAATCATGACGTTCAGTGGCGAGAAACGCTGATTGACGACATCGGCTAATGCACACCGCGTCACGCGTTCGTCGGGCGACCCGAGATTCTCGCAAACGTAAGCGGTAAAGTACGAAATCCCCTTGGAAAGGAGTTCTTCGGCCAAGCGAGCCGGGGGCACATCCTCGGACGTAAAGACCCCAACCTTTTCCGCAGATCGAATGCGATCGATGACCCGTTCAAGCGGTTGAGACGCGAGGTTGGTCAAGTACGCTTCGTCCCAACTCTCCTTCACTCTTGCGAAAGCGAGTTGCATGCTGCTCACGTGCGGTAAGACGTCAAATCGATCTTTTCCCAATCGATCACATAGAAACCTCGCCGTCCCATAAAAGAGCGGGTCCCCACTCGCAAGCACTACGGTGATGCGGTCGGAGAGATCGAGCGTATTGGCAAGTCGATCCAGATCTGGCCCAACCACTTCTTTGCGTCCCGAGAAGTTCGGAAACTTAGCCAAAAGGGTTGCTGAACCTACTAAAACCTCGGCGGCACCGATCTGGTCAGCCGCCTGTTTGGTAAGGCCTTCTGCTCCATCGTCTCCGACACCGATTATGAGAATTTTTTTCTTGTTTGGCATGCAAAAGTTATACTACGCAACAACGCATCACGCTAGGTTGGAGTGGCCCAATGCTCGCGATACTCTCGGCGAAGTAGCTTGGCAGTGTTGTCGTCCGCTCCAAGGAACCGTTCTTGGGCAGGATCAAACACGAGAGCCTGTCGCGTGCGAGCGGCGATGTTGCCTAGATGGCAGAGCGAAGTCGAAAGATGGTTGATGGTGATGTCCGCATTGAGTTTCGCTCCGGTGCGGATCGCATCCAAGAAATTCGCGTGATGGGCTGCTAGGTCTGGGCCCGATGTCGACGGGATGTCTTCGATGAGCTTGTTCTTGCGGCCGAAAATCTGCCAACCCTTGGCCTTGCCTCCAATCGCCATGCCGTTTGTGCCATACCAAGCACAGCCATTTTCATGCCCTTCCTGTACGTAAGGGGACCAGTCGCGTTGCTCGTAGACGAGCTGTTTGGTCTTGCCCTTCGGAACATCATATTCGAAACCGCAATAGAGCGTATCGGGCCATTCTTGGTCGTCATCAAAGAACAATTTGCTCCCTTGGCTGATGATTCGGTTTGGGTGCTGTTCGACACCGAGCCCCCAACGTGCGATATCGATGTCATGCACTCCGTCGTTGCCAATATCGCCCGCTCCGAAGTGATGAAACCATCGCCAATGACCGGGATGATACGTGGTTTTGAACGGAACCTTCGGGACTGGACCGAGCCACAGATCGTAGTCCAATTCTGGTGGTGGCTCGCTGAATGGCTTATGGCCATGATTCGCACGCAGTTGACTATTCCATGCCTTGGCAACGAGAATATCGCCGATGATTCCTCCGTGAAGCTTTTCCATAATCTGGATGATATGTGCGGTGCTACGGCTTTGTGTTCCGACCTGCATGACGACTTTGTTTTTGGCAGCCGCCTCGATCATCAGTCGGCCCTCCCGCAGGTTATGCGAACAGGGCTTCTCAACATACACGTGTTTTCCAGCGTTCGCGGCCAAGATAGCACCAGGTGCATGCCAATGGTCCGGTGTCGCCATCACGACTGCTTGCACCGATTTGTCATCGAGCACGCGACGCATGTCATTGGTTGTTTTGACGGTTTGACCGGTAAGGTCCCTGATCGTCTTGGCCGCCACTTCGGCTCGCTTCGAGTCCACGTCGCAGACCCATGAGAAGTTCATGTCGCTACGTTGACAAAAGGTCTTAACATGATTTGAACCCATGCCACCTGGCCCAATGAATGCGAGGTTGATCTTGTCGGGCGCGTTTGCGGATTTGACGAGAGCGGGTGCCGCGAGCGAGGCAGTTGCCAGTGCGGAACTTTGCACGAAATGTCGTCGGTTAACAATGTTCATTTTGTTTTTTTCCGGAGAGTGGAATTTGGAAGTGGGCGTGACAAATTCTATTTACGAACGCTCTGAGGAACGGAGGGCGTGCTAGTCGTCAGAGTCCTTTGCGAAGCCTATGATTCTATTCTATTCGACTCACCGGAAGGCGTGCGCCGCACCCCCTTTTTAGACGATCGCGGAAGGTTTTAGACGATCGCGGAGGTTTTAGACGATAGTGGCAGGGCGCGATTCTCCCGATCCCTCCGGTGATTTCCCATGCATTTTGTCACAGCCTCTGGGCGTGCCACCCCTGCTTTCCTTTTGCCAGAAAAGCTAACTTATTGGGTTGGTGGAATCAGTCCGAACGCGATCTTTGCGTGGATCGGCTCCGAAAAATCAATCTAGTATCCCCGCAATATGGTGAGGCAATCGAAGCGTGAAAAAACACATCGAACACATTTCAATCGCGCTCTTTGCTGCCGTGCTGCTGGTTTGGTTTGTACCGTCCATGCTCCTAGCGACGGACCCATTACCGCGTCCCAACGTGCTCTTTATCGCGGTCGATGATTTGCGGTCCGACTTGGGTGCGCTCGGTGTTTTACACGCAAAAACTCCGCAATTGGATGCATTTGCCTCAACCGCACGCCTGTTTCGACGGCATTACGTTCAAGTGCCGACTTGCGGTGCGTCGCGTTGCGCGTTGTGGCGTGGGCAGTATCCTTCGGTCGGATCTCAAGTGAACAACGGCGGCATTACAAGCACCCAAGCGAACTGGGGGACACGCAGCCTGCCAGCACTCTTTCGCCAGAATGGCTATCAGACGCTTGCCATTGGCAAACTAACGCATCATCCTGGCGGTTTGACCGGAAAGAACTGGGCGGAGGGCCCCGAGGAATTGCCGGGCGCTTGGGACCGGGCTTGGATTCCGGACGGGCCATGGAAATCGCCGGAAGCGATCATGCATGGTTATGCCGATGGTGAAGACCGCAAGCCAGGCAAATCGCCAGCTTGGCAAGCCAAGGACGGACCCGACGACGCGTATCCGGATTCCTGGGTTGCCAAGGAAGCTGTTGCGACTTTGACGCAACTGGCCTCACAAACACAACCTTGGTTTTTCGGCGTCGGATTTTTCAAGCCTCATCTGCCCTTCGCTGCGCCAAAGAAATGGGTAGACTTGCATTCGTCAAGCGTTCCGGATCTGCCTCCCGACGCAGCAGCGAAACCCAATTGGCCGTCTGGCTGGCATGCAAGCAGCGAATTTCGTAAGAACTATGGACATGAGGCAGGTCGCGACCCGGATACCGATGTCGCCTACGCGAGGCTCTTGCGCGGAGCCTACGCTGCCAGCGTCAGTTACATGGACGCCCAGGTTGGCCGTGTCCTGGCCGCGTTGCAAGATTTGCAACTCGACAAGAACACGATTGTCATCGTATGGAGCGATCATGGTTTCCTACTCGGTGAGCATGCGATTTGGGGCAAACACTGTCTGTACGAACACGCATTGCGAACACCGTTGCTGATTCGCTATCCGGGAATGTTGTACCCGGGCACGGCCAGCGACACGGTCGTCGAAACCGTGGACCTGTATCCGACGCTGGCTGATCTTTGCTCGCTCCCCGCGCCCAAGGAACTCGACGGTCGCAGCTTGCGCCCGCAATTGATCGACCCAGCGACAAACGAGCACAAGCCTGCAACTAGTTTTTGGACGGACGGCCAGCGCACCGTTCGTACCGACCGATGGCGTCTCATCGCCCAACACCACAAAGATGGGGTAGAGCAGCGACTTGAACTTTTCGACTACGAAACGGATTCCGATGAAACGACTAACTTGGCAGCTAGTCATCCCGAAATTGTTCGCGAATTGCTTTCGCATCTCCAACGCATGCCAAATCCAAC
>CAMBSL010000077.1 GCA_945870455.1 Pirellula staleyi DSM 6068
TATGCAGCACAAGTCGAAAAAGGACTTCAGTTCCTCAACGCGATGTCAACGGAGGTGCTGCTTCGAGTCGAGGCGTTGATGGTTCGGGCTGCGGCGGGCCGACATTACGAACATGCCGCGAGAATGCAAGAAGACTTGCGAATCCTAAAGTGGCTTTCCAATCGACTCGCAAGCTTGAAACGCGCCCGAGAGAACTACTCCTTCGCCTATGCGGTGCGAGGATGCGACGGGCGAGATATTTGGTATCTGATTCGAAAGGGTGGCGTCGAGACAGCGATTCCGATTCCTAAAAACGCATCTCAATGGCGTTCCATTCGCCCCGAACTGTCCCGATGGAGCCAGAGTACCAACTCGGTGGGTTCAGGGTACCTGCGGCACGAAGAGAGCATTGGACTTGTTACCGCTTGGTTCCAAAAGAATCGGGACGAACTGATTCAGACGAGCGTGATTACCGAAATTCCATCGCGTTGGGGGGAAATGCAAGCGAGTTGGAAAAAGAGCCCAGCCTTATCCGAGCAACGCGCATCGGAGCAGCGCGGTTCAGAGCCCGCCGCACAAATAGCTACCGCCCAGCTTGTGTCGTGATGTCCAGTTGCAATCGAACGGAATCGTCAAAACGCAACGCCAACTTTCCCGATCGCAAAAGCGACAACAACTTCATCAAAACGTCGATTTCATTCTCGGCCTCCGTTTTGCTGTGCCCTTTCTCAAGCATGTTCTGCGAGATCAATTGTTGGCGGTTGGATTCGAGTATCTGTCGCAACGAATCAACATCTACGGAGACGATCGTGTTATCTAGCTCAGGAGCGGCATTGTCTAGCTTAGGAGCGGCGTTGGTGTTGACCAACGCAAGGCTGGCCATCTCTTTTGCAAAAGCCAATGTGCTGGAGACGTAGGCGAAATCGTCTTTGAAGGCAAGTGTTGGACTGAAATTGAACTGGATCGGCAAACCAGCGTCGTATTTTTTATCTCGATCGCGCGAGTAAGTCGCGGAGTAATACTGAACCCCTTCGATAGACTCGGCATCTAGGTCCAACTGCGGATTCCCTTCCGTCGCGCCTGTCACATTGAGGAATCCGATGAAGCTCTGAAACGTGCGCTTCAGCTCTTTCTTCATATCCGCATCACGAAGTTTGGCAACAAGTCCAAAGCTGGGTAGCTTTATCGCGGGAGTGGACTCAGGTGCATACTTTTGTTCCGAAGCCATCAACTGAACCTGCGGCTCGATTGCGCCGAGGATATCCGTTCCAAAATCTTTTCCGGAAAACAGAGTCGTCAAGGTGTTGTCGGCTTGAGCAAGTTGATCGTTTACTTTTTCGTCAAACAGGTCTCCTGCTCGCTGCCACATTTCGGACAGATCTCGGTAGGAGCGGACGCTTGCCATCATCGCAAGTGAACTTGGGGTATTGGGAGCTGCCGGTGCAAAGCCCTTACTGTTTGGGCCAACAAAAAACGTATGCGACTCTTGGGTCCATTCTTGATCGTACGGAACTTGCAATTGGATACTCAAGTTATTGGGCGAGAGCGCCACCGCGCCGCTTGTGAAACTCGTTTTTTGCAAAACAGCCAATACTCCGCCGAGCAATAATTCTCCTGCGAAGTCTTTGCGATTGGAACCAAGGAGATCCTTTGCAACTCCAACCTGTCGCAGCGTATCCAGGTCGACAAAGCCGTTGGCAATACGAAGGGCATCCTGCGCAGACTCAGCCCTAAGGGATTTGGCAGCTTGTTGAAAGAGCGGGTTCGCATCGAGATGATCATGGGTCGCATCCATTGAGCGATCGATGATATCTTTGGCTAATAGTGGTTTGTTCGTTACGAGAAGTACGGAGCCGATGTTGGTGACAACTGTTTTTTGAAATTCATAGCCGCGAAGGCCGCGGTAATCGGCTTCTCGAATTGGATCGGGTTGCTCTTTGCTTTTTGCGTCGGTGCGGGCCAACTTGACGAGTCGTCGCAGGTAGTCATCAAGCCATTCGGCACTCTCGGAATCGGCAAGCAAGACAAGACCTTCCGTCTCTTTATCGATCGCGATGCAAGCCCCGTGGGTCGTCAGTTTTTTGACGATGGATTCGATTTTGTCACCGATAGCAAACTCGAACAACGCGAGTCCCGCGCGGGCTTTGATGGCCTCGGGGGAACGCATCAATGTTTTGAACGCGCTGCTAGACCGCAAAGTCTTCGAAAAAGGGTGTTCGAGAATGGTCTCAAGCGATTCGACGTGCAAATACACGACGGTGGATTGGGGCAACCATTTTTCAAGATCTGTGTCTCCGGAAAACGCATTCTTGGCCGTTGCGTACATTGCCGCTGCAACGAATGCAGCCGCAAAAGCGATTCGCGAATATTGTCTGAGCATGTGGTTAACCGATGAAGTTCTAGGATTAGCAAAGAAGTCACGATTATACCTGAAAACAGACTAAACTGTGTTTCGCGTTGATGGTGGGCTATTCGTAGCACAGGCTGCCAGCGCTGCCAGCCTGTAATGGTCTAAAAAGCACAGGCTAGCAGCCTCATCTTTACCCAGATCTTTTGATCTTGCTCCCCTCGCCCTGTACTCGGGGAGAGGGGCCGGGGGTGAGGGGTTTACACTGTGTTTTGATTTGGTTTTTGATCGTGAATTCAATGTCTATCCTCGTTTCAGAAGCGTAAACAAACCACTGAACCTGAGGCTACCAAGTCAGGGATCTACCCCTCACCCCCCGACCCCCTCTCCCCGAAGCGGCCGAAGCGGGGCGACGGGGAGAAAACGCACGGAGATCACGCAAATCCATTGGGATTTCGAGTCTAGTGTGTTCTGAATTGTGGGTAAAGCACAGGCTAGCAGCCTGTGCTACGGGACTATCTCGTGCTGCCGACCGCCTTAAGAGGTAGATTTCGACCTGCCGACCACATAAAATGTGCTAAGTATGCGTTAGAACTAGATATGCGTTAGAATTGTTACGGCAACTAGGCAGATACGGAACGACCCTGCTTTGTTTAACTCAGTTCACCTCGTTACTCGGAGATTGAATCGAATGAAGCGGCGATCTTTCCTGCAGCGTGGCATCCTGTCATTAGGAAGCCTTTGCTCAGCAATGTTATTTTGCGTAATGTCATTTAGCGGCTGCGACAGTGCACCAAGCGTGCCGGGCGTTTCCTCATCGCCCAAAAGCAACGATGGCAAGTTGCGAATCGCCGTTATTCCCAAAGGCACGAGCCACCAATTTTGGCAAACGGTACATGCAGGAGCCGAAGCTGCCGCAAAAGAGCTTGGCAACGTTGAGATCCTTTGGAAGGGCCCCGAGACCGAAGCGGATACTGCCGGTCAGATCTCGGTCGTTAAGAACTTTATCACGAATGGTGTTAACGGAATTTGTTTGGCGCCAAATCACTCGCAAGCACTTGTCGACGTCGTCGCTGAGGCCGCCGCAGAAAAAATCCCCGTCGTCATCTACGACAGCGGTTTGGCAACCGGTGCTCCAATCCTAAGTTATGTTGCCACCGATAATCATCGCGGCGGGATGCTTGCCGGAAAGCGGCTTGCCGAAGCGATGGGCAATAAAGGCAGTGTGATCTTGTTGCGATACAAAGAAGGTAGCGAGAGCACGGAGCAACGCGAAAAGGGTTTCTTGGATGCGATCGCTGCTGAGGCGAATATCAAGGTCTTGTCGTCGGATCAATATGCGGGCACAACGACTCAGGAAGCGCTCGCGAAAGCCACCCAACTTCTGAATAAGTATCGCGATGAAGTGACTGGGATTTTCTCAGTTTGCGAGCCAAATGCGAATGGGACGCTCGAAGCCCTTTTGCAAACAGGCTTGGCAGGCAAAGTGAAATTCGTTGCCTTTGATCCAAGCGACAGTCTCATCCGAGGCATGGAGGAAGAAAAAGTGGCCGGCATCTTGCTTCAAGACCCCTTCGAAATGGGACGCTCCTCCGTTTTAACTTTGGTGAAACATTTGCGAGGCGAAAAAGTGGAAGCCATGATTAAGACTGGAGAATACGTCGCAACCGCAGAGAACCAAAAGATCGAACCGTTCGATCGATTGCTGCGCCCTGTCTTGTTCAAACAGTAACGCAGTTCATGAGCCAGCCGACGACGCAGCCGATCTTATCCATGCATGGAATCGAAAAGCGATTCGGTGCCACACAAGCCTTGAAGGGCATCTCGCTCACCGCAAATGCGGGTGAGACTATGGCTTTGATCGGCGAAAATGGTGCTGGCAAGAGCACGTTGATGAAGATCTTGAGCGGAGCCCATTCGCCCGATGCGGGCACGATGATGCTCGATGGGCAAGTCTATCGACCGCGTGGTCCGCACGAAGCCAGGAAGGTTGGGATTGCCATGATCTATCAGGAGCTAAGTTTGGCTCCCGATCTTTCGGTCGAAGAAAACATTATGCTCGGCCAAGAACGCAGCCATTTCGGCTTCATTCAAAAGTCGCAGCATCAACTCCGCGTTCGACACGTCCTAAGTCTTTTAGGCCACGCGGACCTGAATCCTGAGAGAAAGGTCGGCAGCCTTTCGATCGGAACGCAGCAGATCGTTGAAATCGCACGCGGTTTAGCGTCGGACGCCAAAGTGATGGTCTTCGACGAGCCAACGAGCTCGCTGGCAGCACACGATGTGCAGGAGCTCTTTCGGTTGATTCGGCGGCTTCAAACACAAGGGCTGGCGATCGTCTATATCAGCCATTTCCTCGAGGAGATTCGTGAGATTGCTCATCGCTACGTTGTGCTTCGCGATGGCAAGTCTGCCGGAGATGGGCTTTTGCAAGATATCTCGAATAGGCAAATTGTCTCGATGATGGTTGGACGCAATGTCGACGAACTCTTTCCGAAAGTTCCGCACTCGATGGGGGAGACGGTACTCGATGTAAGCGGACTATCGGGTGTTCCTATGCCTCGTTCGGTAAGCCTGAAACTACGCTCTGGCGAGGTCATGGGACTCTTCGGTCTGATCGGCGCGGGTAGAACGGAAACGCTTCGGCATCTCATGGGGCTTGATGGACCAAGTTCGGGCAGCGTCCTCATTCGTGGCCGACAGGGGCGAGCGACTCCACAAGCCCGAATTCGCGATGGGCTCGGCATGGTCTCCGAAGATCGCAAAGGTGAAGGGTTGTCTCAATCGATGTCGATTGTCGACAACCTCACTCTGAGCGATTTGAAACCCTATTCGAAATTGGGTCTCTTAAACCTTACAAAACGACGCAAGGAAGCCGATCGATGGATGAAAACACTCTCCATCAAAGCCAGGAGTCCGCTACAATCCGTCAGCCAGCTTTCGGGAGGCAATCAACAAAAAGTTGCAATCGCGAGAGTACTGCACCAAGATGCAACGATACTGCTGCTCGATGAACCAACCCGAGGTATTGATGTGGGTACCAAGGCTGAGATTTATCAATGGGTCGGTGAACTTGCGGCGAAAGGCAAATCAATACTTTTTGTGAGCTCTTACCTTCCGGAATTGATGGCCGTATGCGATACGATCGGCGTTATGGCGAAAGGTCGATTGCGAGAAGTTAGGCCAACACACGATTGGACGCAGAGCGAGTTGCTCTCCGTTGCAGTCTCGACGGATTAGGAATCGCAATCGAAATGACGAACACAACAGAACCAGATCTCACTACGCCAACAACGGTGAATGTTAGTCGCTTCGTGCGACTGCTGCGGTCGTTGGGGCCTCTCTTGGCATTGGCGATTGTTGTGCTTGGTTTTGCAATTGCAGACAAAATAGTTGGGCAAGGTCGATTCAGTGAAATGCGCAACGTGCGAGTGGTGCTCGTATTGACCGCTCCCGTGGCCGTTGCGGCGCTCGGTATGACTTTGGTCATTATCGCCGGAGGGATCGATCTGTCGGCAGGAACGGCCGCGATGCTGTGCACAACCGTGTTGGCATGTTCCTTGAATCAAGGTCATTCCGTAACTTTAGCCGTCCTGCTCACGCTTGGAGTCGGCGCGACGTGCGGGCTAACCAATGGCCTATTGATCGGCATGCTGCGCATACCACCATTCATCGTCACACTGGGGACGATGACGATTTTTCTGGGAATCGCCAAGCGACTTGCTCAAGGGTCAACGGTCTTTGTGGAACGCGATCGAATTCCAGATTGGCTTTCTAAACTGAGCTCAACTATGCCGCCGGATTGGATCGGAATCTATCCGAATATTGCTAACGGAGTTTGGCTAGCGATCCTTGTCGCCGGTTTGGTCGCAATCCTCTTGAATCAATCGGTCGTGGGACGTCAGCTCTTTGCAATCGGTTCGAGCGAATCCACGGCAAGGCTATGCGGCGTGAATATATTGGCGACGAAAGTGTTGGTTTACTCCATCGCAGGTGTGCTGGTTGGAGTTGCAGGCATCTATACTTTTTCGTTGGTGAAAATGGCGAACCCAGTCGAAGGGATCGGACGCGAGCTCAAGTTCATCGCGGCAGTCGTCATCGGTGGCGGCAGCCTGAGCGGCGGTCATGGGTCCGTACTTGGCACATTGGCCGGAGCGACCATCATGGGAGTGATTGCAAGCGGTTGCGATCAACTTGGGATTCAGAATTCGACACAAGACATTATGATAGGAGCGATTATTATTGCTGCCGTCACGCTGGACCAATATCGACGCCGCCGGCGAGAAGCGGCATAGCGAACGCTGGGACACGCAACTCGAGTGAAAGCGTCCCGCGTGAGATGTCCTTTTTTACCTGATTGGATTTGGAAATGCCCGACAGTTTCGAGCCTCTTTCGAGTTTGGATGAATGGGAAGATGACTTGTTGCGACGTTATCCTGCACGCGACACCTTTCGAGATTATGCGGCGGAGGCACGGCCAGGCGTTCGTGAGTTCTACCGTTTAAATCATCAGTATCAGACATTCGAATTTGGCCAACAAAAGCGTCAACAATACTTGCCGCTCGCAAAAACTCAAATGGGAGTTTGGCAAGCGATGGAGTACCTCAATACGCTTGTGGATGACAGCGACCCGGATATTGACCTGCCACAAATCGAGCATTTGTTGCAAACCGCCGAAGCAATTCGTAGCAATAATCAACCTCGATGGTTCATTTTAACGGGATTGATTCATGACCTGGGCAAAATCCTTTGCTTGTGGGGCGAACCGCAATGGGCGGTCGTTGGCGACACTTTCCCGGTGGGTTGCAAGTTTTCGGATCGCATTGTCTTTCACGAAGCGTTTTCAGACAATCCGGATAGCACCAACGAGCGTTATCAATCCGATTTGGGAATCTATTCGCCTCATTGCGGCTTGGACCAAGTCAATCTTTCGTGGGGGCATGACGAGTATCTATATCATGTCGTCAAGAACTACTTGCCCGAACCTGCTTTGAATATGATCCGATATCATTCGTGTTACCCGGTTCATCGCGAGGGTGCGTATGGATTTCTCATGAACGAGCATGATCACGAGATGATGAAGTGGGTCAACGCATTTAACCAGTACGATCTATACACAAAACGCGATGAGCGCATGGACGTTGCCGGGCTGCGACCCTTTTATCAGCAATTGATTGACGAATATTTTCCAGCGTCCCTCAATTGGTAAAAGGAAAAAGGAAAGGTCCCATTTTTGTAGCAAGTAGGCCGCTCGCCTTACTTTTTCGAGGCGACTTTACTCAACCAAGCGGAAGCTTGCGCGGGCCAATCCGTAACAGGCATTCCATCGACGTGCCGCAATCCATATCCATGTCCGCCCCTAGCAAACATATGCAACTCACATGAAATCCCGGCCTTCTTCATTTCGGTCG
Organism: Pirellula staleyi DSM 6068; assembly: GCA_945870455.1. Classification (GTDB taxonomy): domain Bacteria; phylum Planctomycetota; class Planctomycetia; order Pirellulales; family Pirellulaceae; genus JBKCUI01. Next base: position 7,738 of record CAMBSL010000077.1, read on the forward strand.
CGAGACATAGGCTGCTCAAGGGGGTAACGGGATCGTCCCAGGCATGGATCATCAGAGTTTGAGGTGTATCCGCAGTCGGTTTGAGTTCTTCCAGCAGTGTATTGTCTTTGCCAACCAAATAAGCCGGGTAGATCAGCAAGGAAAAGTCGGGGCGACAGGATGCTTCGTCGCTTGAATCGATGGCTTCGTACTTGCGATCTTTGAATTGAAGCGTAGCTCGAGCAGCCACTTCCCCTCCGGCTGAAAAACCCAAGACACCGATGCGTGATGCGTCCAATCCCAGTTCTTTCGCGCGAGCCCGAACTACGCTGATGGCACGCTGAACGTCTTGCAGCGCGGCAAGGCATTTGAAGTCTGGCGTTCGCGTTGGGACACGATATTTGAGGACAATGCCTGTGATTCCGATGGAGTTAAGCCACTGAGCGACTTCGGTCCCTTCTAGATCGTAAGCCAGCAATCGATGCCCGCCGCCTGGGCAGATAATGACCGAAGCCCCTGTCTCGTTGGCAGGCTCAGGCTTGTAGATGGCCAATTCTGGCTTGGAAACGTTGGTGAGCAAGTAGATCTTTTTCCCGGCAACCATTTTTGGTCCGCCTTCGGTGACCTCCGATTCGGCCGGAGCATCAGCCGCTTCACCAGGCGCCTTGCCCGGCCATACTGCGATGACCTGTGGATCCGAGGCGAATACCAACGCGTCGATGCAAACGGCACAAACGAAGCAAACAATCGCAACAAAATGGCGCAAGAGGGCAAGTGAAGGTGATCGGTTCATGTGTGTCGTGTGAATCGTTTGGTTTCGAGTTTTGGATTGTCAAATTGGATCTGCGGGCCAACCCGCGAACCCCCGCTGTTCTTTAGCGTTTTGGCGGTTCGGTTTCTCTCACGATCGTGCCGTGCTCCGGATGCAAGATGAGCAACGAGAAACGTTGGGTTGAATCCAGTTCATTCGTGCTCAGACTCGTGTAGTCGAACTGCCCTCGCAAATCAGTGTAGCCATCTTTGTAAAACTTGGCTGCACCCGCTTGGTCTCGTGCGTAGACTTTGACGTAGGCTCCTTCGAGCGGTTGCAATCCTCGTTTGGTCAATACTTGCAATCGCCCCATATTTGGCGAGACGTTCACGACGAGCGAGTTGGCATACAAAACCAAATTGCGAACTAATCCGCCCCCGATGACCTCAACGACCAAGTTTTTGTTTTTGAGCTTGTCCGGGATGTCAATGGAGACGTCCGCAGTCGACTTCGCACTCACAAGCTTTCGCTTTTCTGCCAAATTGGGCTCGATCGAATTGAGACGCCCACCATCTTGTTGAGAGAACGGGCTGCGGCTAAACAACAACTCAACATCCATCAAATAGAAATTGATTTCGACCTCGGCTAGATTGCGATACCGCATGACGACCTTTTCGCCATCTTGGATCAGATCCAACACGGGCAAAACTGAGCTCTCGTTCACGTTTTGTTGTTCGCGACCACCAGACAAGATCCGGTTCGATGCATCTGTTTTCCAATCTTCTCTCAATGCGATGTCGGCGGTTTTACCGGCTTGAAGTGCTTTGCGTTCGGAAACGTGGGCACGCACTTGACCAAACCAATCGCGCCAACGTGTATTGGGGTATTGGACGTACTTTTGCGAACGGAGTTCGGCATCGTCAAATTTGCCTTGGAGCATATCCAAGTACGCGGCAAAGTAATCGTGTTGCAACTTGCTTTCCAAGGATGCAAGATCCGTCTTGGCGAAATGAGCGATGGCTTCCTCCACACGATTTTGAAGCAGCATGTAGTAGACCAAGCACAGTCGCTGCTCAGCTTCGATTTCCTTTTGGTGGGCGAGATTCCCCATCAACTGCTCGTACTGGATCGCCAAACCATCATTGAGGATAACTCGCTTTGCCCCAAGTTGATGAGTTCGAGCAACCACCATTGGACGAAAATCCAAGTGCTCAAAAGCAAGTCGATCGATCGGTTCGACCTGCATGATGTCTGCGTTGAGAATGATCCCCACTCGAGCGACCACTGCATCCGACCGCTCCAAGTATTCCCTCAACCTTGGTGCATCATTGTGCTTCAATGCATACGCCCAAAGTGTCGCATTGAAAATTCCGTAATCCGTGAGTCGAGTTAAACACGCATCGAAGAACTTGCGATTGGCCATCCGCCATGCGATCGAATCCAAATCGATCTTGAACAGGTTGGCTGTTTCGAGGTGTTTCAAAACTTGATCGTCCGAACCCCAGGCGGAGACGTAAGCCCAAGACGATTCATCCACCGAATCTGGCCCATCCAGTACCTTAAGGGGCGTCGACGGTGCGGCGATAACCGACTTGCCATCGATCGTGATTTGAGCTCCAAAATGTTGGAAGCTTCCCGCAGCGGGGAAATAGAACTTCGTGGTTAGTTCTTGGGTCGCGAACGGGGTAAGATCGATTTTTCGTCCGGCGACTGTCTTTGCATTCTCAAGGGCGATCGCACCTTGCGGAATTTGCTGCAAAACACTGATGCGAACCTGCGTTGCACTCGGGTTGGTCAAAACCAAACGCAATCGATAGACGGTACCTTTGATGAGAGATTTGTCTTGGACAGGTTTGGCGGTTTCGATCGGATCAGTTGCCAGGAAGATGTTTTGGCTTGCAAGAACCGACGCTGGTTCGTTGCTTGCTTCGACACTTCGGATGCCTTGAACGAAGGCGATTGCGTTTTTGACTTTCGATACCACGATGTGTCCATTCTCAACGCCCATTTCAATCGGTTCTGACTGGATAGGTAGGCCGAGAACGGCTAGCGCAAGGATGGCTTCATGGATGTTGCTAGCAGCCATGTCGATACTCTCGGACAGGAATGCCGAATCACCTGAATGATTGAGGTAGTCGAGCCAGAATTGATTGGCTCGAACGACGTCCGCGTTTTGGTTTTGGATTGTTAGATGGAAGTAGTTGCTTTCGGCCCACTTGCGAGTGCTCTCAAGCGATTGGTAGAGGCGACCTAAGCCACGACCGCCACCAAGCCCACCAGCTCGCCGCATGTTCGAGTAGGCTCTTCCCGCTTGCGCTTGCTTTTCTTTTTTAGGACTGTCCTCAACCTGTTCCATGAGCATTTCTGCCTCGTAGAACCGATCCGATTTGTCCCTTTTGAGTTCTTCTACCCCAAAGTTAGAATTCAACGAGCGGGCTCGGACTTCTCTGCGGTTCGCGTCGCTTCCTAGGGACATTGCATCCAAAAAAAGTGTAGTTTCCCCCAAAGCTAAACCTGCATCGTCAATAATTCCAAGCGACGTACTCATGAGGGCCGTTGCAAACCGATTGGCTTGCGCATTTGAATCGATCGGGGCGGAGCGGACCAAGTCGCCCATCCAACGTTTTGTGCTGCCCGACTGCCCATCGAGTTTCTTCGCGAGCAGAATGCGCTCGACAGCATTCAACTGAGCTAGTTTCCATGGTCGGACGTATTTGGCCAGGTCCATTCCGAGCACGTAGTCGTCCATGAACTGCTTCTGCATTTTGTTGGCTAAATAGGGCCGAACAACGCGATCAAAGTAGGGCTTGTCGTGCAACATCAGGAACAAATTCAGCTCATGACAGGCCAGATCCGCATAGTGAACATCCTTTTCCTCGTCTTGGAGCGTCGACCAAATCGTCAGGCACTCGAATTTGACAAGGTCAGGTTGGTTGGGGAGGAAGGTCTTGTAAAGTGCGAAGACATCGGCAACCGAGTTGTACAATTTGACACGTGTCGAACTCGCATCTCCCAAATCATGCTTTTCGGTGCCAGTTAGTATTTTGACGCCTTGAACTTCGGTCAATCTGTCGGTGGCAGAGAACGCATTTGCCAAACGTCGGTCGCTTAGTTCACGCGGTTGCTCAAGTGGTAAAGCGATCGATCGAAACGTGGTGCCGCTCGGATGAACGACCAAAACAGTGACGCTCGTCAGACCATTGAGAGCTTTCCGGTCGATCGCTATCAGCCCTGCGTCATCGCATTTTCCATTGGTGAGCATCATGCAGCCACGTTTAAGAAACTCGTAGTCCGGCAAGCCGTCTGAAGCCATCATGCCGGCCTTGCCGTTAGTGCCACCACGTTCGGCACCCATTGCTGGAGAGGGAGCGGCCATAGCTGCCATCGGATCGCCGACTGCCGCATCTTTCGAGGTGTTTTGCGTGACAGAGAGTTCCCATGGATTCAAAATGGCGCTGGGTTGAGGCAACAGACTGCCGAGGTACTTCGCTGCAAATTGACGTTGCAGGACATACTGGTATTCTTCATCCAGCTTGAGTGAGTTGATATAGAAGCTTGGGATGCGCAATCGCGCCGCAGAGGAAAGCGACAAGGCTGGTGCTGGCAGCGAGAGGCCGTGGCCGGTTATCGGCCGAAAGGCGTTTGCGACCACGTGGACGCGGGTGAAGCGATCATGATTGCCCACTTGAACTCGAATTTTGTCCGCTTCGATTTTTACGTCTTGAACAAATACGGGGCGTACACGATTGGATTCCAAAATCTTTTCTTGGCCGACGAGTGTATCTGCTTGCTCGACACCCTTGACGACGGAAATCTGCACGGTCCGTCCAGATGCATGATCCAGGAGCCGATACGATCCCACGTCTAGTCCAACTATTTTCAGCAAGCCTTGCTCGATCGTAACTTTGCCGGAATGGCTTGCGAAAACGATCCCGCCACGGGTTTCAACGAGTCCGTATCGCCCTGGTGTTTTCGCGGTCGGTTTCGCTGCAATGACAACAGGCTCGATACCGTCTGCGCTGGACATTGCAAGTTCAATGGTCTCGCCTTGTAATGCGTGAAAGACACTTGGCCACGTCGGTGCAGCATTCGACAAGATGAATTCGCGAACGTTGGTCGCATCGGAAGTCGCCTTGAAACGTTCGATGTTCGCCAATGGTCCAAGATCGACAACGCCCTTTTCATCGGTGGCCAAGCGAATACTTGTCGTTGTTCCTAAGCCGTAAAGTTTGAACTCCAATTGGACAGGTAGCCGAGTTGCCAGTTCGCCGTTTCGGTCGCGGACCTCCAGCAAGTAACCTTGGTCGGTTTGAGTCAAATAGAAATCGCGAATCAAGGCGGTTCTGGCAGAATCATTGACTGCAATCGAATGCGAAGCAGAAACTGGAACACGCGTGTCGTTGCTGAGCATCAGCACTTCGCCGCTCAAGGTAGCAACAATAGAGGCTAGCCGCTGCGGCACCAGAAAAGTCTTGACCAATTCGCTTGAGTCAGCAAGTTGAATATCGCTAAAGGTTTGCGTTGCTGCAATGCCGTCCAAGTCGGTGGATGTAACCGTAAGCTTTGGTTTCTCGAGTTGTGCGAGGGAAACGAGTTGCCCGTTGCACATCAAATTCGGTCGGATCACGACGGTTGCTTGGGCACCTGCCAAAAGCGACTGCGGATCGATCAAGAAACCTGACTGCAATGCATACGATTCGCTGTAGTGGACAAAAGGTTGCACCGAAGCGATGGGACCATCGAACAGGATGAGCGAATCGGATTGCACGGCCTTTCCGAACGGGATGATGATGTTGCCGTCCGCTTCGGTTGCGAATTCTCGCGTGCCGAAAATCGCTTTGGCGGTTGGAACATGTTGCCCGTCGCCATCGAACACTCGAAAGACGTCACCTGCATTGCTTTTGCGTTGGATCGCATGCAAGTGGCCTTTGTGAATGAGAGTTCTGCTGCGCAATCCACCTGCCAAGACATCGACGACCCAGACTCCGCCACCGCTTAGTTCGGGCATTTCGAGCACTTCTCGATGCCTACGGTCTGCGGGCTGCGAATAGCTGATTCGCTTTTCGAAGTTTGCGACGAGCCCATCGAGATCGATGTTCGTTCCGATGGGTTGTTTTTGCTGCATCAGCACATTGCGAGCATTGATTCGATAGATCTTGACTAGTAGTTCAGGAGCGTTCTTGACATCTAAAGTGAGACGCACCGCATCGGATGGGCGGTACAGAACCGGGTTGGTGGGTGCGAAATTAAGTTCGATTCTGGATTGCAGTTCGCGTTGCTCGTCGGGCGAGAGTTGAGCATAGAATGTTTTCGCATCACCGATTCCGTAAAGGATCTTGGTGGATGCAAAGACGCGTCGTAAAAAGTCTCGATCGAGGACTTGGGAGAACGCATCGACCGTTGCATCGCTTTGAAGAAAGTGCTCCAGGTAGCGGCGAACGAGCGACGTATCATCACCGATAACAGCTAGCATTGTTTCTGCTTGGTAGCTGACACCCAAGTTGATTTGAGGCCGACGGGCTTGTTTTGCAGCATACTCTGGGTTGCAATAGGGGCGGTTGCTTGGCAGTTCGAGATAACGAAGGAAGCGATTGCGGTCCATATTGCCACTGCGTTCGTCGAGTTGAAGACGATGAAATAGCACCGAGGCCTTGAGGCTGTTTTGCGAGTCAGGTAGTGTTGTTGTGAATTCCTCCAATGCTTTCAGATGATCGAGCAAGACCGCAGGATCGTTGATGGATTGATCATCATTAGGCCGAACGCGTCGAAGCCTAGCTTGAACGAATGCATTGGACTCAAGTAAATTCGGGATGCCTTTTTGCAGTTCTAATAGTTGGGCACTGGTCATCTGATTGTGGATCGGAGCCCAGCCGAAGCCTCGCGAGTCTGGCATCTTGAGTTCGCGTTGGACGATCTCGACCAAGCCGGGCGAATCGGATCGATCGACGCGTTCGAGCCAGCTTCGAAGATTCGTTTGTTCGTTCAAGAACGGGACAGCGAAGGCGAGTGCGGTGTTTTCGATGGTTCCTAGGTTGTTTGCATGCGTGCTTAAGAGCGTTTGCCAGTCGATCACCTTGGGGTCGAGTTTGGTTTCGAGCTCAGCCGCTTCGTCTTTGCGAGGTGCTGGGTGGTCGGTATTGATCCCGAATTCGGTACGCAGGAAGTTCAAAGTCGCTTGCGCATTGGATTTGTATTCCAGAATGAATTGGCGAGTCCGCATGCGTTGCGTTTGATCATTTAAGCCAAACTTGGCAATCCAGGCGTCCAGATGTCCGCGAGCCTCGGCGATTCTCCCGTAAGTCTGGCAGTACAAGCAATGGTAGTAAAAATAAGTGTCCGTTCCAGGAATAAGCTCGGCCAATGCGGCTTCGCGGTTTTCAGCTAGGGCGTAGCGTTCACTGAAACCGATTTCTTGTGCGATTGCCATTCGGGGACTCGTGAGGCTAAAAAACGATACAAATAGACTCAGACCGATTGCGCGATTGAGATTTAGCATGGTTTTACTCGACAAGGGTTGGTTTCGTGTGCTGGAGAGGAGCGGAACGAAGGAATAGACGATTTAAAAAAGAGCCAGTTCCAGAAAATACAAGAATAGCACGTTAAACTCGTCCCCTTCGCTCTATTTGGTGAAGTTTCCTACAATGTTCAAGCCGGTCAGTCTATGAACAAACGTACGTATCCATCACCCTCCACGCGATGTCGGAAACAACGGCCAAACATTGTCGCATTGGGTATACTGTCCAGGTCCTTCCCTCGTAACATGCCGCGAACCACTTCACTCATTCACGCGTTTCATTCCATGCCATCCGCTTCCAAATGTTTCCTTCTAATTGCCTTCACCGTGGTTTCCAATTTGGCAAGCATTGGTGTGGCGCAAGTCGGCGCAAAACTTGCGCCGCAACCCGATCCTGCGATGACACTCGTGTACCCTAGTTCCAAGGCCGTTCCTCAAACCGACGTCTACTTCGGGAAAACGGTCGACGACCCGTTTCGATGGCTTGAAGACGTCGATTCTGCGGACACAAAGGATTGGATCGCTCGCCAAAATCAACTTACGTTTGGCTACCTTGCGGACATTCCCGTGCGGGAAAAGATCAAAGAACGGTTGACCAAACTTTGGAACTACGAACGTTATGGCTTTCCAAATCAGCATGGCGACAAGTTTTTCTATACACACAACAACGGACTTCAGAATCAAAATATCCTCTACGTTGCCGATGAACTCAATGCCGACCGAAAACCTCTCCTGGACCCAAACTCTCTCAGCGCAGGCGGTACCGTTGCTCTCACCGGCTACGTCCCCAGCGACAACGGACGATTGCTCGCATACGGACTTGCAAGTGCTGGGAGCGATTGGAATACATGGAAGGTCCGGGACATCGCGAACGGCAAGGATCTGGACGACAAGGTCGAATGGGTCAAATTTAGTTCTGTCTCTTGGACCGGCGATGACTTAGGCTTTTTTTACAGCCGATACGACAAGCCAAACACCGCCAGCGAATTTACCGGCGTCAACTTTTTCCAAAAGCTCTACTATCACAAGCTTGGAACACCTCAAGACGCCGATAAGCTCATTTACCAGCGAGCGGATGAAAAGGAATGGGGCTTTGGCGGTTCGGTGACCGAAGATAACCAGTACCTGATTATTTCGGTCATACGCGGAACTGAAAAGAAGAATCAAATCTTCTATGCCAAGCTAAACGATAACTCCGCTGATGGTGCAACCAAGGTCGTCGAACTCATCTCAGGTTTCGAAAGCTCCTACCAATTTGTTGGCAACGACGGCACACAGTTCTATTTCGAAACCGACCATAGCGCCGCCAAGCGACGCGTGATTGCAATCGATATTACCAATCCGCACCCGAATCAGTGGCAGGAAATCGTTGCAGAGACCGCCGAAGCCATACAATCCGTCCATCTCTTTGGCGATCGATTCTTTTTAACGTATCTCAAAGACGCCACGAGTATCGTGCGGCAAGTCTCGACCTCGGGCGAACGACTACCCGACCTACAAGTCCCAGCACTCGGTACGGTCGCGGGCTTCGGCGGCAAACGCAGCGCCACGGAGACGTTTTATTCGTTTACGAACTACATCACACCGCCGACTCATTACAGGCTCGACTTGGAGGACAATCAATCGACCGTCTGGCGTCAACCGCAACTCGATTTTAAAACCGAAGACTACGTCACGGAGCGTGTCTTTTATGAGAGCAAAGATGGTACGAAGGTCCCAATGATTGTTTCACACAAGAAGGGCCTTCAACGCGATGGGAAATTGCCCACACTGCTCTATGCCTATGGCGGCTTCAACATCTCCATCACTCCCACGTTCTCGCCCGCTAATTTAGCTTGGATGGAAATGGGTGGTGTTTATGCTGTTCCCAATTTGAGAGGGGGCGGTGAATATGGCCGCGATTGGCATGAAGCGGGCATGATTGAAAGAAAGCAAAACGTTTTCGATGACTTCATCGCCGCAGCCGAATACTTGATCGAACAAAAAATAACCAACCCTTCTAAGTTAGCGATTCAGGGACGGAGCAACGGAGGACTTCTGGTTGGAGCGACAATGGTTCAAAGACCGGAGCTCTTCGCGGTTGCGTTGCCCGGAGTGGGCGTACTTGACATGCTTCGATTTCACAAATTCACCATTGGCTGGGCATGGGTCAACGAATATGGCAGCAGCGCCGATCCCTCGCAATTTCAGTCGCTGTTAGCGTATTCGCCTCTTCACAATATCAAGCCAGGTCGCCGTTATCCTGCTACGCTTATCACAACGGCCGACCATGATGACCGCGTTGTTCCTGGCCACAGTTTCAAATTTGCCGCCCGATTGCAAGCGTGCCAAAGCGGTACTAAACCCACAATCATTCGGATCGAAACCAGCGCAGGACACGGTGCTGGGACACCTGTTAGTAAATTGATTGATGCGACCGCCGACACATGGGCTTTCGTAATCAAGAATTTTGAAGTCGAATAACCAGGATGAAACCGCAAGGAGCAAAAGCCAAAAGGACATTGGCGGATTTTCTAAACCGAAACAACCCGGAATCCCCTTTAGCCGATCCCATTGATCAAGACACGGATGCAGTCGCGTCCGAGTTATTGGTGTCCCCTGCGCTGACCGCACCAAAAGCCCCGAAAAAGAACGTTTCGGCAGTCAAGCCGAAGAAGGCTGCGAAGGTTCCGTCAAAACGGGCTTCGAAGGTCCCGCCAAAGCCGGAAATGGATCCCGCAGAAAAGATTCGGCAACGCGAAATTCAAATTAGCGAAGCCACGGAATCAGCGAAGCAACCGGAATCGGTTACGCGCAAGCAAGCTCAAGCCCGCGATCTTCTCCAGGGCATTCTTGATTTAGAGGTCTTCGAATCTGCCACGGACGAATGGTCGCAAGGTCAGAGCATCTGTTGGGACGGGGCGTGGCTCGGCGCAGTTGCACCCTTGGCGGCCGCAACAGCTCACCGTTTCCGCAGACCGATGTTGGTCGTTTTGGCACAGCATCAAGATGCCGAAACCGTTGCTCGGGATTTAGACTTCTTCCTCGAACGCAATTGCGATGTCTTTCCCCCTTCGTCGGACGATATCGACGAAGACATGTTGCAGCAACAGGAAGTGATTCAACGGCTTCAAGTTCTGTCGCGGCTCGACGCGACCCAATCGCAACAGTCTGCGCCTGCCTCCAAACCTGATGTGCCCGTGATCGTAACCACGATGCCCGCTTTGATGCATCGTGTCCCAAGCCCTCAGCAGTTGCGACAAGATCGGCGTAGTATCCAAGTCGGCCAACGTATCGATCTTGCAGACTTGAAGCGTTGGCTTTCGTCAAGTGGATATCGAACGACCACCAGTGTGCAGTTGGCAGGTGAATTCACCGCTCGTGGTGGTATCCTCGATGTGTTTCCACCGGATTGCGGCGAGCCCAGGCGCATCGAATTGTTCGATGACGAAGTGGAATCGATTCGCAGCTTTGACTCGATCACCCAACGCTCGCTCAATCGCATGGACCGTGTTGATCTGATCGCGGCCAATGAAGCCATCAAAGAAGAAGCTTCCTTGCTCGATTACTTGCCAGCCGACACGATGGTTTTGATGAGCGAACCGATTGCCGCAATGCACAATGCCAATGCATTCCAGGCCCGAGTTCCATTCCCGGAACGCTTCCGAAATCCAAGCGAGCTTTATCAACGCATGGTTCGATACGCGTTTGCCCAAATCACTCAGCTTGCAGGCGAAGGCTATTTAGGGAGATTGCTCCGCGTTCCAATCGGCGACGTTCAACGTATCGGTGGTGAATTGGAAAACTTAGCCCGCGACATCGATAACGTAGTTGGCGACAAGCGTACGGCTTTGATTGTTTGCGTCAATGAAGGTGAGTTGAGCCGTATTCATGATTTGATGCTGCACAGCAAAGCATTTACCGAGCATCGCGTTCATATTGAAATTGGACAATTGAGTTGTGGCTTTGAACTTGCTCCGACCGGAGCGTTTGTACTAACCGTCAATCAGCTTCTCAAGCGATCGACGCTGCGCCGCTCGTCTCGCAAACTCGCCTCGCGTGCAATCGATAGCTTCCTTGATTTGCGAGAAGGGGACTTGGTGGTCCATTTATCGCACGGTATCGGAATCTACCGTGGCATGGAACTCATTGAGAAACAAGGGCAGAAGTATGAGCACTTGACCATTGAGTTCGACGGCGGAACGAAACTCTTCGTGCCGAGCAGCAAGATCGATTTGGTTCAACGCTATGTCGGTGCGACCAAATCTCGGCCAAAACTCGCCAAGATCGGTAGCCAAGCTTGGGCTCGCCAAAAGAAAGCCGCAGAAAAAGCCGTCATCGATATGGCTTCGGATTTGCTGGAATTACAAGCCCAACGCAAGAGCCTAACAGGGATTCAATTCAAACCCGATTCCGTATGGCAAAGCCAGTTCGATGGATCGTTCCCGTACGAGGAGACCCCGGATCAATTGACGGCCATCGCGGCCACCAAAGCCGACATGATGACAACCCGACCGATGGAGCGACTCATTTGCGGTGACGTGGGTTTTGGAAAGACGGAAGTTGCGATGCGAGCAGCCTTCAAAGCTGTTGAGAGCGGCTATCAAGTTGCGGTGCTGGTCCCGACGACTGTCCTGGCCGAACAGCACTACAAAACATTCAAGAAACGGATGGCCGAGTTCCCGTTTGAAATCGCAAAGCTAAGCCGATTCGAAACCAGTCAGGCGCAAAAAGAGACTGTCAAGCGACTCGCGCATGGGCAAGTGGATATCGTCATCGGTACGCACCGATTGGCATCTGCAGACGTGCAGTTCTTTAATCTGGGCCTACTCGTGATCGACGAAGAGCAAAAGTTTGGGGTCGAACTCAAAGAGCGAATTAAGAAGACCTCGACGATGGTCGACATTCTGACTTTGTCCGCGACTCCGATCCCCAGAACGCTACATATGTCGCTTCTAGGCGTGCGGGATATTTCGAATCTTGAGACGCCACCCGAAGAACGCATGGCGGTCGAAACTCGCGTCGTCCGATTTGATGATGGGCTAGTTCGCAATGCCATATTGCGTGAGCTGAATCGGGACGGCCAAATTTTCTTCGTGCATAACCGTATTGAAGACATGCACTCGCTTGCTGCCCGACTCCAGCGAATCGCGCCGGAGGCAAAAATACTCATCGGGCACGGACAAATGCCCGAAGGGGCGTTGGAGCAGGTCATGATTGACTTCATCGAGCACCGAGCCGACATTCTATTGGCAACCACCATCATCGAAAGCGGCTTGGATATTCCAAACGCGAATACGATCTTCATCGACGAAGCGAATCGATATGGCCTCTCGGAATTGCATCAATTGCGAGGACGCGTTGGGCGTTACAAGCACCAGGCTCACTGCTATTTGTTGGTCGATCGCAATCGCCAACTCAATCCAGATGCTGCCAGACGTCTGCACGCAATTGAAGAGTATTCGCAATTGGGTGCTGGGTTTGGTATCGCAATGCGAGATTTAGAGATTCGTGGTGCCGGTAATCTGTTGGGCACACAGCAAAGCGGGCATATAGCGACCGTGGGCTACGAACTTTATTGCCAGTTGCTCGAGGGTGCTGTCCGTCAACTCACACGTCAACCACCTAAGTTGAATATCGACGTCGAGATCAATCTGCCGGTGGAGGCATTCTTGCCTAGCGAATACATTCCGGAAATGCGGCACAAGATCGATGTCTACCGACGCTTGAGCAGACTGCACGACGTCCATGCGATTGCAGACATTCGTCAAGAACTCAACGATCGATTCGGAACCCCGCCCGCATTGGTCGAGCGATTGCTGGACGTGGCAGAATTGCGAATGGACGCCGCCTTATGGTCGATACGCTATGTTGGAATTGAAGACAGTTACTTGGCGTTTGTATTTACGGACTCACGTCGAATCGAGCAGTTGGCAAGAAAGCACAATGGCAAGTTGCGAATCACCGATGCGCAACACGCATATTGGACGTTGCGAGTCCCAACTCAAACTCCGAATCAGGCGACAAAACATTCATCGCCAAAACCCTCATCGCCGGTCAAATATGGAAAACAACCCCCAGTGCAAATACCCGAGACCGACGCTCAGATTGTAGCCAAGGCGGATCTGTTGGCAGTCTTGAGAATGGTGTTGAGCCCGCAAACACTTGCGAGTTGACTAATCTATGAACCCTACCAAAGTGAACCGCGATCGACTTGATAAATTGACTGACCTACCCAACATCGGCCCATCGATCGCAGGGGACTTGGAGCTCCTCGGAATCAAGTCGCCACGGGCCCTCATCGGTTGTGATCCGCTGGAAATGTACAAAACGCTGTGCACGACGACAGGAGTTCGACACGACCCATGCGTCTTGGATGTATTCATCTCAATCACTCGCTTTATGGAGGGGGAGGATGCAAAACCCTGGTGGGATTACACCGAGGAACGAAAAGCAATTCTGTCCGCATCTCGGCAATGACAATGACAAGATATAATGGGTTGCGATCGGGGCGATTGCAGAGGAGTGGCCAGAAGTGAAAGCAGCACTTCGGGCAAGATTGGCATCGCTCGAATGAGTCCGAACGTGCGGGAGCCGTCAGCCTGAAACCACCCGTCTTATCCATCAACGCAAGCGCAGCGAGCGTTTCTGCCCCAACGACCTTGTGTCGTTGGACAGAGAGTTTGGTCAGCTAAACCCAGCCAAATCGCGAAGCGGTCCCGGCCCCCATGTGCTTGCCACATGGGTGAGGAAAGTTTCCTCGGCACGCGACGTTCGAAACTTCAGCGACCCATGACACAAGGTCATGAGGGGGCTTAAACCGCCTGGCGGCGATTGATTGTTAGCCGACCAAACTATGCTCCTCATGACACAAGGTCATGAGGGGCAAAAGCAGCCTGCTTCGCGGCTTGCACAGTGACCTCATCTCCCGGCTTGAAAATCCGACTCTGCGCAGCGGCGAATTCGCACGTGCTTCGCATACTTCCAAAGATGTTTTATCACCAACCTGGGTCCATTCGCGACCGTCAACATTGGCCTCAAAATTTTCAAAAAGGGACCAAGCTCTTACGTACGTGCCGACCCGTCGAAGGATCATCCTGAAATCAGGAATGATTAATTATCCCTGACGGACCGCAGGTTTTGGGCTCCACAATGAAACAGGGATAATTGGGTGGAATCAGGGATAATTAAATTGACAAATCAGAGATAATTCCCCAAACTTCAGGGGCGACCGTCCCAAACAGGGATAATAACAAGTTCGTCGATTCTGGTGGTCCCATGGTAGATCGCAAGAATAAACAGAGCCGGAAGGAGGCACTTGACCGCTGGAAGGCAGACCAACGTACAACCGCGCGAGCAAAGCTGCCGCTGACAGACGAGCACCTCCAATCGATGTTTGACATGCTCGATGAAGCATTGCCGCAACGTGGATGTGACCATACTCTTCGGCTGACAACGGAATGGCTGGTACTGAACAATCTACCGATTGAACTTGTCGTGAATTGGCTACACGAGAATGGCGGTTATTGTGATTGTGAAGCGCTCGCAAACTCAGAGCAGGCATGGCATGATGCGACGGGCGGTGTAAACTGAAAGTAAATCGACCTGCTTTCGAGAATCCAGAAGACGACGAACCAAGGGTTGCAACGGAGCGGGCGAATCAGGCGGTTTTCAAAGCGAGAGTCTTTCGCGCCCGCCCGCTGAACCCCAGCGTTCGTCAAGAAGGTTCGCGTTGTGGAGGAGCTTGAGTCATCGTAGCTGCAATTCGATGATCCGATCCACTATCACAACTGGCATAGAATCTTTCGGCTCTCCGGGCCCGTTAGCTGATTTCGCAAACCGGACACTAGCGCGTTCCGGCTGATACCGTAAACGACAACCCAGGGCGGCACTGCGCTCTGCCCTAGGCTACGATGATTAAGCCCGTTGGGCTAGATACCAATTAGGCATATTCACGGTCGGTGATAATACCT
>CAMBSL010000078.1 GCA_945870455.1 Pirellula staleyi DSM 6068
TTGAGCGACATTTCTTGGTGGATGCGACTGCTCTGTCAGTACATCGCCCTCCGAGCCAATGGTGAAGAAGGCAAGGGGCTTGGTCGATTTTGGCAAAGTCGGTTTAAGGCAGTTCGGATTCTTGACGAAGAGTCGCTACTGGCTTGTGCGGCCTATGTGGATTTGAATCCCATACGAGCGGCGTTGGCCGAAACCCTCGAAACGAGTGACTATACGTCTGCTCAACGGCGGTTCACGACTCTCAAGGAAAACGTCGCGGCCATCCATGATTCGAACGCTTCGAATTCAGCAACGATCCCAAATCGAGCAGACGACTTCCTCAGCCCGATCTCAATCGACGAAAAGAACGACCCATTGTCTTCCCAGCCAAGTCGCAACGGAAAGCGTTGCAGCGACAAAGGTTTTCTCGCGTTGTCTGAGGCAGAGTATCTAACGATTCTGGATTGGATTGCTCGCAACACAGTTGCAGGCAAGCGAGGTCAAACCCCTGTAGGAGCTCCTCCTGTTTTTGAAAGACTAGGCATAGATGCTCAGGAGTGGTCCAGAATGGTTAAGGATTTTGGCCGCACATTCAAGAACGTGGCAGGAAAGCCAAAGAGTATCGAGCAAGCTCGCAGTCTAAAGTCGCGACGCAGATTCTACGTAAGCCGCGTGTAGCAATTCTTGGCAAGGCAATTTGAACCGAAACGTTGAGCTCTCAAGCAAGAGTGTGCTAAGTGCTGCGCCAACTCAGCTTGTCTTTGACCTCTTTTCGTTGATTGGGGACTTGTTTCTCAAATTCGGGTTTGGATTTCCATGTATTTAGAAAACCAGTTGAACGAAAGCGTCCGATAAATAAAGCCCCCCCCACAAAAGTGCAGTGTCCCTTTGCTTCCCCCCAAAAGTGCAGTGTCCCTTTGCTTCCCCCTTTGCTTCCTCCCCCCCACAAAAGTGCAGTGTCCCTTTGCTTCCTTTGTGTCCCTTTGCTTCCCTTTGCTTCCTTGATTTCAAAAACCGCGCGGCCCGCGGCTTCGTGCGCAACGGATTGTTCGCTGCCTTTGTTTCATCCGAGCCACGACTCCAATAGCGGATCCGCGGGGATCACCATCATCTCACCAAACTGCCAGGACCGAAACAGTTTCTTCGTCGATGGGATATAGAAAGCGACAGACAATCCTCGCTTGTGTTGTGTGTGGACTTTCACAGCATCGGTCTGCTTGCCACCGTCCGGTGCGATTTTGACCCATTCGGCCAGCGCGATGGCGTTCGAAGTCCGAGCCGATTCCCGAAGGGCTGCGATCATCAGCGGATAGACAACGTCACTGGTTGTCGCATCTTCTTCCGGCGCGGCAGCGACCAGACTCACTTCGCCCTCCGTGGAAAGCTTGGCCCCAAACGGTAAGAACGCGCCTCGCTTCTCGACTTGGCCACAGGCCAGTTCAAACAGCGGCTCGGCGACTGTCTGCAAGTCGCCTTTCAATTCACGGTAGAGAGTGTCTGTGTCTGGCATTTCTTCTTCAGCGAACTTGGTTACATCCCCGGTTGGGGTCAAATATCCGATGATTGTTCCAAGATATCCCCTGTCTGTCAATTAAATATCCCTTGTTGGCAAATTGATATCCCTTGTTGGTCCACGACTCGCCAACAAGGGATATTTCCTTTATCCCTTGTTGATGGGAGATGTGGACAGCCGAGGAGAGCCCCCCCAATCGTGACTGGTGAATTGCGCGTACTTTGTGCCCAATTTAGGGCTGGGGTAGTTGACCGGCCACGAATCGGATGCCTATAAAAAACGTCGGTAATCTTTTACGTCGAACGGATGCGATGGCTATTGTGGGCATCGCTTGTGACCGAGCGAATTAATGGGATTCGCATTTGAGGGTTGCATGATGAAGGCTCAAAGCGGTAGCTCAGTCGAGGACACGGACGAAAAGTACGCTCATCTCTGGTTTGCAAGCCTCTGCAAATTTCACATCATTCCTGATAACGAGTCGCAGCAGTGGGATTTTGATGAGAAGCATGTTCTCGCTTTCTTGCGCGATAAACTCGCCAAAAAGACGCCGACTTGGAAGCGGCTTAAAATCGTTCATGGACTGATTTGGTATCGCAACCATGTTCGTCATTCGCGGACCCCACGCCTGGAGCATTTGCGTTCAAAATTGCAAGAGGTTGTTATCAATGATGCTTTCGAGCAGCAGGATCGAACGATCGAAGAGGCGACGGGCAAGGGGCAAAATGAACTAGACATATTGCCCTTTCAGCCTTTCAGGGCGACGAACCGTGTTTTCCAGGGTACCCAGGGCGACGCTTCGCTTTGCCCTGGGCTTTGATGTTGATGCCCCATTCGGGGCGTCGGACGCGTGTTGCCGAGAGCTTTCGGTTGTCGAAAATGCTTTGAGAGCGTTCACGGACTTGATTCCGCTAGAACAACCTTTTTACTAAACCCACAGTAATCCCGGATGCGAGCGCTTTTTGCGTCCGCGTTTTCGACTATTTTTGGCAAGGCCAGGGATGTGCGAGATGAGAATCGGCCCACTCCTCATCCCCCGACCCCTTCTCCTCGAATCGAGGAGAAGGGGGGATAGAGTTCTTGGGGTGCCATGTTGTGGCTAAATTAAACTTGCTTACCTGCTAAGCACATCGGTATGAGTCGGCGATAGCCCCGGTTCTCGACGAATGTCGAGCAATTGGAAAACCGGGGCTATCGCCCAACGGCTAATTGGGTTGAAAAACAGTTGCGGATGTGCTTAGCTAACTAGCGATCTTTTGAAACCTCAAGAGGACTTGCGTCTAGGAAGTCGCGTGGCATCAATTCGAAACTGTGCCATACGATTGGCTGTGCGGGCCAATCCTCCGAGCGAGGGTGATGCACAAACGAAAGCCGGTACCACGCGACCAAGTCCGTATTCATCACATTTTCATCGTTCAAATAACCCGATAACGCTTCCAACATTCGACGGTCGTCCGAAGTGGAATACGGAAACTCATTTCGATAAAACTTCGTAATAAAGAAATCTCCCTTTAATACAGGATTGGGCAAGCCATCCTTCCACGCTCCACTGCCGCCCGGCATGATTTGATACGAACGCGGTCTACCTTGCGCGTTAAGAGATGTTGGATTTAAAACGCGCCATGAGCGGAAAATATCCTCCCGACGTGGACGACCAGCCTCTGTCACGAACGGTTGCCAAACCGCCTTGGCTTGCAACGGATCCGTCGCGTCAAGAACATAACCGAATTCTTCGGCCACGTTTCCGTCGGAACCATCAATGTCGAAATCAATGCGAAAGTAATAGTTGTGAATATGCGAGGGAGCGAATTGATTGTCTCCTTGCTCATCTTTGCCAACGACCAAGCCGCGACCGGATTCCACTCCGACGTTGAGGTGTTGGAGCCCACCCGTTGCACCCACTTCTGGGCAAATCGTACCATCCGACCTGAGTTTCCAGCGAATCACATAGGTGTAACCATCATTCGGACCAGGGAAATGCACCATAGCCCAAAGCACCAGCATCTTCCCAGGTGCACGACCTTGTTTTCCTGCATAGAGGAATCCGATCGATTCCTCGTGGATCATCACATCTGCCGTTCCGCCTTTGGCTTGGCTCCCATCACGATTGAAAGCGCGGCATTGCGTTCCGTTGGCTGCACAATCTTGACCTAGTTGGAGAGGCATCGGGTTTGCGCGAAAGCCGCCCAACGAAAAGTCTTCCGGTCGAGGCCAACCTGTCGCATAAGGAACATAGATCTCCGCCAGATTGATCGCTTTCAGAACCTTCTTTCCATGAAAGAAAACATCGGTCAGCATCAACCCTTCGATGTCGCGGAATTGCCATCGGAACGACCAACCTTCCCACTGGATCAATTGACCTTGCGATGGATCGGGCGGTCCTTGGGGCGGAGGGATTTCCATGTCGGAAAGCTCTTGAGTACTGCCATGCGCGGTCGTGAAACAGGAAAGACTGCAAATCAGTAGTATCCAAAATCGCATCATTTAGCTCTCCAACACAATCTTTCGAATGCAATGCTCAAGGCCGACCGATGTCGTCCTGGGTTTCAATCCGTGTTCCGTGGTGACAATATACTCTGCTGTCTAGAGACGGACCTGCGGCTTTAGCCGAAAAGCCTGAACGATCCGCAGCACAAGGCATGCGGGATTCAAGGGCTTTGCCCCGCTCCTAGCGTTTGCCAGGCACGGCGGTTAACGGGTCGTCGGGCCAAGAGTGTTTTGGGTAACGTCGCTTTAGCTCCTTTTTCACAATAGGATACCCATTCGCCCAAAAGGAACTTAGGTCATTTGTAATCTGCTGGGGTCGCATGTTGGGTGACAGCAAATGCAACAATACGGGTATACGTCCCATCGCGATCCTCGGCGTCGTTCGCCAAGAAAAAATCTCTTGGATTTTCACAGCCATGGTGGGTGGCTTGCCCATTTCGTAGTGAATCTTGATCCAACTCCCGCTCGGAACCATGATCTTTGCGGGGGCTTCTCGGTCGATGGCTTGCCATTGTTGACTTGAAAAGCGAGACTGGATCCAATCATACCATGGTGCCGAGCGAAGCTCACTCAACGAGCGCCGCGACTGGCAAAGCTCCCGAGCCACATCATGAAAGAACGTTTCCTCCATCGTCGGCAGCTCCAGTTCGGGCATCCATTCCCTTAGGCAGTTCACTCGAGCAACCAATCCCTCGACTCGTTCGTCATCCACCGGAAATGCTTGTTCCCAGTTTTTGAGAGCCGCCTGCAACAATAATGTTGCACACTGATCACCGTTCTGCACGCTCGTGGGCGTCTCGCTCAAGACGAGATCCTGCCAAAGGATGCGACGTCTGGCCACAACTTGTTTTTGAGTGGGATGAAAAAACAGTTCATCTCGTTCAACAAGCTTTTCCGACGGAAGCCACTCAAGGTCGATTCGACTGGCTTGCCGAACCACGGCATCACCAGCACCAGCGTCGATATCGATACACAAGAATAATTCCGATTCCGTCACTCCGCTTTGCGGTGAAAGTGCGACTCCCTTTCCGCCCACCATCAAGCCATTCGGTTTACCCGACGTTCGCCTTTTCGCTAATCGGTCGGGAAAAGCCACGAGCAGCATTTGCATTAGGGTTTCGGCATCGTCCGAATTTCGTAGACCTTTTGCGTTCTTGGAGCCTTGCAAGGCCGAGACGCATTGTTCTCGCAATTGAGTCGCTGCATTTGCGATTGAGCGAACACCACTTTTATGAAGTTCGCCAAACGGTGAGCTGGAAAACGTCCCATCCAGAAAATCCTCGATCGCAACGAGTCTCTCGATGCAGTCGCTATCCCATCGCTTTGGGGCTCTTGTTTGCATCGAACCGGCTCGATTTCCATGTCGGTCCTCTCGGCGATCGAAGGGATCTCGTTCGGAAAGCAACGCGGCCAACAGAGAAACTCGATCCAAGCAACCCGCTTCGTAGCTCGCGATCACCATTCGAGCCAACCGCGGATGTGCGGGCAGGCTTGCCATGGCTTTGCCAATCTCCGTGATCTTGCCATTGCGAATGGCTTCCAGATTTTCAAGAAGATGGCGGGCGCGTGCAATCGACTCAGGGCGTGGTGGTTCCAGCCATGGAAAGTCGTCGCTTTCCCCTTCGCCCCAAGCATAAAGTTGCAATACTGCTGAAACGAGATCGACTCTGCGTATCTCCGGTTCTAAGAACGCTTGACGCGATCGGTCTGACGCTTCGGACCAAAGGCGATAGCATGTACCCGGCGCGACTCGTCCAGCTCGGCCAGCACGTTGCGTGGCGGAGGCTTGGCTGATCCCCTCGAGCGACAATCGATCGAGCCCGACCTCGGGCGCAAATCGCATGACCCTTGCCAAACCACTATCGACGACGACCGTCACGCCTTCGATGGTTAGCGATGTTTCGGCAACATTGGTCGAAAGTACGATTTTACGTCTAGGTCCAGTCTCTATAGCACGGGATTGTTCATCCAGTTGCATTGCACCGAAGAGTGTGACGACTTCGCAATCGCGTCCGATGCTCGAATTCAATAGTGCTTCGCTGCATCGTTGTATTTCGCCGGCACCAGGCAAAAATGCAAGCACGTCACCGCCATGCAACGGAGCGACTTCATTGAGTGTCTCGATCATATGATCGACAGGGCGTTGTTGTACTTTTGGAGGACGGTATCGAATCGAGACGGGGTAGTTTTGCGAACCGACGCGAACAATGGGTGCACCACCAAGCTGAGCTTGGATGGCGTTCGATTCGATTGTTGCCGACATGATGACCAACTTCAAATCGTCGCGTAAAACGGTTTGTACGCGTCGGAGCATGCCCAGCAATAAATCCGAGTCGAGTGATCGTTCATGAAACTCATCGAGCAACACGATGCAAGTATCAGCGATCGCAGGGTCCTCTTGCAGTCTGCGAAGTAAAACCCCTTCCGTTGCAACCACAAGCTGTGTTTCGCGTGAGATTTGCGAGTCGAATCGCACTTGGTACCCGACGCGATCACCGAGGCGTGTCCCTTGTTCCCATGCAATGCGTTGACCAACCGATTTCGCGGCCAACCTTCTTGGCTGCAGCAGGTACAATCGCTTGCCTACCGAGCAAGTCAGATCCATCAAAGCAGGCGCGACGCGCGTCGTTTTGCCGGATCCAGGTGGCGCTTCGATGATTGTGATCGGGTTGCTTGAAACACTATTGCAAATGGTTGCTAAGTGTTCGTCGATCGGAAGTGGCTTGAGCATTGGGCGGTATCGTTATGCGTAGCCATATTGGGTTGCGTAACCCTTCCAAGCAGTCATGATCTCCGCCTCTTCGGCAGTGTCCACACCGAACCGATTCGTCTTGTATTCTTTGTCTTGTTGCTTCTTGTTCTGCACGAGGGGTTCAATCGAATCGAAATTCGCGAGTCCGAGCTGTTCATAAATTTGCCGCACCACGTTGACTGGATCTTTGGCCAAGTCCTCATAATGCACGTCGATGAGTTGGTCTTTTGACATCCCGATTCGGTCTCGTTCAAAGGATGTGTACATCGTGGTTAACGAGTTCAAGACAAATTGCTTAAGTCGATCCTCGTAGTCACCCGTTTGAAGGGCTTGAACACAATCTAGCGACTTCCAGAGTTTCATGGTCGACGGAAAGATTTTCCGAGGGTCGCGAACAATATGGACAAACTTCGCATCAGGATACATAGACTTGAGAATACCCAAGCGGCCTGTGTGAGGGGGACTCTTCAGGATTAGGGGTTTTTTTGACTTGTATGTCAGTGCACGCAAGAACCAGTCAAAGAGAACCTTCCATTTCTTGAGCTCTTCTGCTGTGAAACCATCTGACGATAGGGTATTTTGAAACGGGAACTCGTGACAAGGGAACATCAGTCTCAAGTAAGGCGTCGGGGCACCCAAGTTCATTAATGCGAATTCATCTTCTTGCGGCAGGGCCCAACCAGCCTTCATATTGTCCATCGGACGCTTGTTCGGAATGAGCCAGCCGCCGTACTTAGTTACCAAGTCCTCGGCGAGCAAGAACTGGCGAGGCGCAAAGCACTGGAAAGTCGTCGGCGATGCATACGTGTCGTCGAGGTCAAGCAACTCGTGCAACAGCGTTGTGCCGCTTCGCCAATGTCCGAGCACAAACAGTGGGGGGCCGGCAAGTTCTGTACGCGCAATAATGCTGCCGAAAACGCAATGTTGCGTAAAACCCAGCAGGTCCGAAAAGGGCGTGAAAAAGGAAACGCCCAGGGCAATGTGCAACTTAGATGGGGAAACCTTGAACCCGTTTTTGGCGAGTTCGCGATACCAAATCCAAGACGGCATACCGTGCCAGAATCTGGGCGAGAGCGCTGGATACTGTATGTCTTGAGACGATTCGTTGGATGCCATTCGCCGAAATCGTAAAGAATGTCAATGCTGTCAAATCAAATGGAGTAAAACCCAAATCCGTTTGGACTCCGATTTGTCTACATTATCGTTCTCAAATGAAAAGCGATATAGACATCTTGCAAGAAAGCAGAGTAGTTTTCCGGTTAACTTCCAGTTTTTCTCAAGTTTTCGCGGTAGGAACGTCCTGAATGGATTTTTGGACCAGGCTGTTTTTTAGGCATCGCCATGCGATTGTTCCGATTGGAATCATTGCTTGCTTAGTTGTTATTCTGGTCCCGCTTCCTCCATTCTTGTTGGACATCCTGCTATCGGCCAACATTGCAATCGCAGTGGTTATCCTGCTAACCACGATTTACATTGAGGCACCGCTGGAGTTCAATATTTTCCCGGCGATGCTGGTTGCTACCACCTTGTCACGGCTCGTACTGAATTTAGCGACAACACGACTGATTTTGACAAGGGCTGGTACCGAAAAGTTAGATGCTGCCGGTGGGGTGATTCGAGCGTTTGGCGAGTTTGTGTCGGGGGACTCTCTCGAGGTTGGAGTTGTTTTATTTGTCATTATCTTTTTGATCAACTTTATTGTGATCACAAAAGGTGCGACGCGGATTGGCGAGGTAGCTGCACGTTTTGCTTTGGATGGTATGCCGGGCCGGCAAATGGCCATCGATGCCGATTTGAGCGCCGGCGCAATCGATGAAAAGGAAGCGCAAAGACGTCGCGAAGAAATTACGCGGCAAGCGGACTTCTATGGAGCCATGGACGGTGCCAGTAAATTTGTTCGCGGCGACGCGATCGCTGGTATCGCGATTACGCTGATCAATATCGTCGGCGGTTTATACATGGGTTACGCGCATGCCACGATGACACTTGAAGAGGCCGCCAAGGTTTACACTAAACTCACCATCGGCGATGGCCTAGTCAGCCAAGTGCCCGCTTTTTTGATCTCGTTGGCTGCCGCATTGCTGACCACGCGCAGCACTCAAAAGTCGGAATTCTCAAGCGAATTCTTGCGGCAGATTTTTTCCCGCCCGCAAGCGTTGATTGTGTCAGGTGCTTTTCTACTGTTGCTAATGTTCACTCCGTTGCCGACCTTGCCTATGTTGACTATGGGTGGCGGATGCATTGGAATCGCCTTGATGATCCAGCGACAAAAAAAACAAACCGAAAAAATCGCGGACAAGAAAATTGCAGACGCGGATTCGATCAAGAAGGCACCAACAGAAAAGAAAGTCGAAGACTACCTCGAAGTGGACGCGTTGCGTCTGGAACTGGGAGCCAAGCTGATTGTTTTGGCTGATCCAAATCGCGGCGGAGATCTCATGAAAAGGATTTCGACTGTGCGAGCGACGCTAGCCAGCGAGATGGGGATACTTTTGCCCATGGTCCGAATCAAAGACCGAATGAGTCTTCCTGAATATACATATGAACTTGAAATGTCAGGAAACCGAATTGCCAGTGGTACGCTGCGACCCGACCGCTTGCTCGCGATCGATTCCGGTTTGACCGTCGGGCAAATACAAGGGGACGAAACGCTGGACCCCGCTTTCGGTAAACGCGCTTTTTGGATCGATCCCAAGAATCGACAACAAGCCGAAATCTATGGCTACCAAGTTGTCGAGTGCGGTGCTGTTTTGGCAACGCATGTTCAAGAAACGGCTCGGAAACATGCCGATGAATTGCTCACGCGAGAAGTTGCAAAACAACTCGTGGATCAACTGAAGAAGTCTTCGGCAACGGTCGTCGATGAGCTGATTCCAGGGGTGATGAAGCTGGCAGAGGTTCAGCAAGTGCTTCAGAATTTGCTTCGTGAAGACATTCCCATTCGACAATTGAGTATCATTTTCGAAACGCTCGGCGATTTTGCTCAACGCGTCAAGGACCCAATTTGGCTGACGGAGTATGTGCGACATCGATTGGCCCGCACGATATCGCATCGCTATCGCGATTCGGGAGGTGTGCTCAAAGTCGTCACGCTCGACCCTGCGATGGAAGACCGAATCGCGGCAAGCACTGAGCAGACGGATCGTGGGGTTTCTATCCGAATGTCGCCGGACACGATTTCGAAAACTTGCGATCGCATCGCCGATCAAGTACGAAAACTGGATCAGATGAACAAGCCTCGCTGCGTCTTGGTCAGTCCCAAGATTCGCGTGGCATTGCGACAGATCACGCAAGAAACGATGCCTGATTTACGCATTCTTAGCTACAACGAAATCTCCCGAGACACGAGTGTTGAGTCGGTCTCAATGGTCAGCGATGTACCTTTAGCCGCCGAAAAATCGAGATAAGTTGATCGTGTCGTTGATGAGGACCGCTCCCATCAAACATAGTAGGCCAAGAACGCCAGCCATCGTTAATTTCATCTGCAACGATTCATTGACCGGTTTTCCTAGCACCGCTTCGGCTGTCAAAAACATCATGTGGCCACCATCCAGGGCAGGGATTGGAAGGAAGTTAATAATGGCCAAGTTGGCGCTCAACATCACCAAAAACATCAGCAAGGGCGAAATCCCTTTCGACGCAGCATCGGTCGCTTCTACCGCAATGACGCCGGGGCCCCCAACAACCTTGAACGGCATCTTTCCTTTGATGAGCAGCTCAAGGAATTCAAGGACATTGCCCATCCTTCGGCGAATTTCTCCAAGCCCCATCGACAGGGCCGACGCTAAGCTGGTCGACTTGTGTTCGAACTCAAGCGGGCTGAAGTTGACTCCACGATCCGGCCAAAACCACTCGCTCTCCGTATGGATATCTACCAGAGCCGTCGCCACCTTTGCGTCCCGTTCATAATTGATTTGGACAGGCATGCCCGACCTAAGAGACTGGGCCAAGTTGTGGAAGTACTGGATATTGTGACGCACATCGACAGGCGTCTCGTCTAGGAGAGCCTTGTACCCCGACACAAATACTTTCTCCATGTATTCTTTATCGGAAACGGAATCAGCATCAAATTGAAATTGCCGAACGACATCTCCGGCGATAATCCCGCTCTTAGCCGCGACCGACGAAGCCTCAACCCCACTGACGATGTTGGAAAGGGAAAAAACCAAACCCGAGCCAGGCAACTCATAGCCCACTGGACCAAGCACACCCTCGGCGGCTGCCACAACGAATTCGTCTGGAACTTGCCAATCGAAGTCCGTCTGTGTCTTGTCTGCATGCTCCAGTTTCAATGAAACATTGGTTCCATGGTAGGATGCTGCCGCAAGCACAAGTGTGATGCCGTCCTCAATGGGTTTGCCATTGAAGGATATGAGGGTATCCCCCTCCTTAACGCCCGCAAGGGCGGCTGGCGAATCTGCCAACACCGAAACGACAGGGCCTGGCTTGAACCTCAGCCCAAAACTTTTCATCGGTATTGGGGCCCAGTCGACGTCCACTTTTGTGACCGAGTTGTCCACCATTCGGTCAACCTGGAGTTTCACCGACTCGTTTAATCTCGGGTGCAACTTTGCGTTAAGCGAATATTCCATTGGGGCTAGTGCATGACTTGAGATTGGCAATGCGGAACCATTGATTCCCACTACGACATCCGACGGCAGGAGCTTGGGGATCAGCGTGTCCGAATTAGCTAATCCAAGCTCGATCTGCTTACCAACAGCCGACTTCGAGTTCACACGAGTCATGGCTGCACTTCGAATCCCGAGCGTCAAATGCTGGATACCCTTTTTGGGATCGGAGTGCATGGTCGTTCCCGCGAGTTTCTTTTGTACGGTCGCCCCGTCCCGATCGACGCCGATTTCAATTTCTGCCTTCGGATCGCGCAGGCCATGAAAAAGTACGGACATGAACATGTCTCGAAAGGAAAGATCGTGATCGATGAGCGATCCGACTTGAACGACTTTGTCGCCTGCTCGAAGCCCGTTTTTCCACGCAGGGTCGCCTGGGTTCACTTCACCAATGACCGACGGTTCATAAGGTACGCCACCGCTGAAAGCCCAGGCCGCCATCAAAACGCCAAAGATCAGATTCATAACAACGCCAGCGCTGATGATGACCATTCGAGCCCCAACGCTTTTCGCGGGAAACGAACGCGGGTCGAGTTGTAATCGACTCGGATCTCCTTCGGGCGCGTTTGGATTCTCGGTTCGGATGCGTTGCGCTTCGGCTTCGGCTCTGCGAGGATCGTCATCTTGACCAAGCATTTTGACGTAACCGCCGAGCGGTATCGCGCCAATTCCGTACTCGGTCTCACCCCATTGAAAATGCACCAGTTTCGATGGCAATCGGATGGGGCCAATTTTGATAGGCACATCAAATCCAACATAAAATTTCTCACACTTTACGCCGAATGCTTTGGCCGCGAGGAAGTGCCCAAGTTCATGAACAAAAATGACAAAACCAAGCCCTAGAGCTACCAACATGATGTTGTAAAGGCGTGTTGCCCATTGCTCAATCATGCTCGTTTCCGCAGCCAACATGGGTGCCAAAGAATCCGCCCAGTGAAGCGACTGGCAAGCGATTTCGGAAATCGTACTAATTGCGGCAGCGTGGTCTTGATTGAATAGCATTTCTAACATTTTGCGTTAATCCATCGTTGTACTTCACTGCGTCCCCATTGATCCATCTTTTGGAGATCGGACAAGGATGGGGCGGGTGAATAGTGGTGATGATCGAGAACTTGGCGACAAATCGTTGCGATCTCGGTCAGTTTGATTTTTTTGTTTAGGAACAGATCTACGGCAGCTTCGTTGGCCGCGTTCAGCACCGCACCACAAGTACCCGCTTTTTTTGCAACTTCAAATCCAAGCTGCAAAGCGGGGTATCGTTCTTGGTCTGCAGGTTTCCAGTCCAAATGCATCGATTGGCTCCAATCTATTTTGGGGCTCGGCGATGGAATTCGATTCGGAAAGGTAAGAGCGTATTGGATCGGAAGCCGCATGTCCGGCGGGCTTAATTGGCCAATCACCGAACCGTCCTTGAATTCTACCATGGAATGAATAATGGACTGCGGATGGACCACAACTGCGATTTGCTCTGGATCTAAATCGAAGAGCCATTTTGCCTCGATCACTTCCAAAGCTTTGTTCATCATAGTGGCCGAGTCAACTGTGATTTTCCGGCCCATTTGCCAAGTTGGATGGGACAAAGCCTCTTCGATTGTGGCGGACGATAATTTGTCAACCGGCCAATCTCGCAACGGGCCACCGCTGGCGGTCAAAATAATTTTATGGATGTCGGATTTTCCCCGACCTGCTTGCAAACACTGAAAAATCGCGCTGTGCTCACTGTCAACCGGCAATATTTCCGAGCCGTTTGCGCGGGCCGCTTCCATCATCAACGAGCCTGAAACAACTAACGATTCTTTGTTTGCAAGAGCCAATCGTTTTCCGGCATTGGCAGCCGCAAGCGAACTTTCCAATCCAGCAATTCCAACGATCGCAGCCACGACAATGTCCACTTCGTCGCTTTGAACAAACGATACCAAAGCGTCCATTCCATGCTGGCGAATGGTTCTCTGAGGGACTCCCGACACGGATTGGTTTTGCCAAGCTGCGATCGAATCGTCGATTGGTCCGGTCGCAAACGCAAAGCGAGGCAGAAACGATTCGATTTGAGTTTCAAGCAATTCAATTTGTTGGTGGCAAGAAATTCCAGCAACATGAAAATGCTCGCCCAAATGCGAAAGGACATCGAGCGCCGCTCGTCCAATGCTGCCGGTCGAGCCTAGAATGGCAACGTTTCTAATTTGGCTCAACGAAATCGTCTCCTGTGGGAGTCCATCCCTGGGAGGAAAAACCTGCAGAGTCGTTGCATTCGTCGCAAATCGTTTCGGCCTCTACACTTATACAGCTTATTTTAGGGGCATCCTAGGAAAACCTCAACGGCAAACCCTGCCCAACCCTCGTCATCAGTGCATAATGAGGAAACGAGCGAGATTCTTGACACCCTCAACTGCCAGCAATGGTCAAACGCGAATGCCCGAACCAACCCAACCCGTAAAAAAGACGCCCCCAAACAAGGCCAGTAACAACGCGAATCCCAACAATTCCTGGGTGATGTACGCTCTTTTTGCGGCACTTTTGCTTTTAGGTGCGGTCAACGTCGTTATGAGCTCGATGGTCCAGAATATCCGCTACCCCGACTTGATCCAATTGATTGAGAACACTCGTTACCAAAAAGACAACCCAAATGCACTAGTCGAAGGATTTCCAGGCAAAACGACGATCCAGTCGGGAACATCTGCAACTTCGAAGTTGGAAGTCAGCAAGTTACGAGAAATTCAAGTCGACGATAACACCATCAGTGGACTTGTGGATGTTCAAGCTATCGCGGAGGGGAAACAAAGTCCGCTCAGGACGAAAGTTAGATTTGAAACATCCAAAGATGCTTCCAACGATACAACTCGGCAATTAAAGGACAAGCTGGATGAAGCCAACATTTCTTGGTCTTTTACACCTGGTCCAAGTATTCTTGCTCAGTCGTTTTGGTTTTTCGGCTTACCCCTGTTGCTCGCGACCGTTGTGTTCATGTTTGTCATGCGGCGCATGGGCGGTATTGGATCGCCGATGCAATTCGGTCGATCGCGTGGCAAACTTTATGCCCACGAAGAAGTCGGAATCACATTTGATGACGTTGCTGGCATTGATGAGGCGGTTGAGGAAGTTCGAGAGATCGTAGATTTCCTCAGGCACCCAGAGAAATACCAAAAGTTGGGCGGTCGGATACCTCGTGGCGTGTTGCTGGTCGGTCCTCCAGGTACAGGAAAAACCCTACTGGCCAAAGCCATCGCAGGCGAAGCCGGCGTTCCGTTTTATTCGCTGTCGGGTTCTGACTTTGTTGAAATGTTTGTCGGGGTCGGTGCTGCTCGCGTTCGCGACATGTTTCAACAAGCGACGGCGAAAGCGCCCAGCATTATCTTCATCGATGAGCTAGATGCACTTGGCAAGAGCCGTGCGGGCAATATGCCAGGCTCCCATGACGAACGCGAACAGACGCTCAATGCGCTCCTGGTTGAGATGGATGGATTCGATGCCAATGCAGGCGTCATCGTGATGGCTGCAACCAACAGACCCGAAACGCTCGATCCAGCCCTGCTGCGGGCCGGTCGTTTTGACCGCAATGTCTTGGTGGACCGACCCGACAAACAAGGTCGCGAAGAGATTTTGAAAGTACATGCTAAGAACGTCAAGCTTGGCCCGAATGTTGAATTAAAACAAGTCGCAGCAATTACCCCCGGCTTTGTTGGAGCCGATCTGGCAAACTTGGTCAACGAAGCGGCCTTGTTGGCAGCAAGAAAAGGCAAAAGTATTGTGGAGCAAGAAGAATTCAACGACGGTGTGGAACGAGTGACCGCTGGTTTGGAAAAGAAAAAGCGGATTATGAGCGAGGAGGAAAAACGCCGTGTTGCTTATCACGAAGCGGGCCATGCACTTATCGCTTACTCGCTGCCAAACACAGACCCCGTTCACAAGGTATCGATAATACCTCGCGGCATTGCGGCATTGGGTTACACCATGCAGCGGCCCGAAGGCGATCGTTATTTGATGACACAGCCTGAACTCGAAGCCCAAATGCAAGTCCTCGTGGCTGGCACGATAACGGAGGAGTTGGTCTTTCGAGATATAAGCACCGGTGCTCAGAACGATTTAGAGCGAACAACCAATATCGCTCGTGGTATGGTCATGGAGTACGGCATGAGTCGAATGGGGCGCGTTAACTACCGACAAGGAAACAGCTCACCGTTCTTGGCGGGTGGGGCGGGCGATTCATTTGGCCGTGAGTATTCCGAGCAAACCGCACGAGAAATTGATCAAGAAGTAAAACGATTGATCGACGAAGCGATTCAGCGCACCCGGACGATTTTGACCGAGCGACGCGGAGCATTGGAAGCGCTCGCACAGCGTTTGATCGAGGTCGAAGTGGTGGATGCAGAAGATCTAAAAAGGATCATGGACGCAACGATCGGTGGGCCAAGAGTTGTGCCTGGGACTAGTACCTCGGCCATCAATTCCTCGAACACAAATCCGCCGACCCTAGCGACAAAAGAACTTGGACTAGGCTAATCCAAGGGCGAGGGGCGCCTCATTTTGGATCTTGCTCCCCCTCGCCCCTCTCAGGAGACTGCTGACTTAATCCGCATTAACACCAGCCCGACGCGTAACGGCTCGTTGTTTTAATGGGCTGTCAAAGCCCTGATTGGGCCGATCTTAAAGGGGGTTGTTACCTTCATGCTAGGGCGAAGGTCAAACCACCACTGGCATAAAGCCAGATGGCATGCATCTCGCCCATGGATTTACGGGCGCGCGCGCTCGTGCCACGCGATGGTAACCCGTGCCCGTAAGCGAGAAGCCGACTGAAATCCCTCGCGCAGGTGAGGGACGGTCTGCCCCTCGCTCACGCTTCGGGTTGTGCTCGCGCCTTTGCCTGCAGCAAATCCACTAAATCAGTAGTCTCCTCAGAGGAGAGAGGCTGAGTGAAGGGGTTTTCCGCTCCCTCACCCGACAGCTTGCGCTGTTCCGCTATAAACGGAGTCCCATTCGTCTTTGCGATGGTGGCTACTTGCCCTGATCGCGATGCACCATGACAATACGTATTCATGTAGGAGCAGCGCACCCTACGACTTGCTCGCCCTGTTCTCGAACCCAAAAGCTTTCCCAAACGTGTCCAACGCTCCGTCAGGAAAACCCGTCAAGAGTATCGGCGACTTGCTCCGTGAGTTTAGAGAGCACCGCGACCAAATGCGGCTTGAACTCGGCAAGATGATCGTGGGTCAAGACGAGGTCATCGAACAATTGTTCGCAGCCATCTTTACGCGTGGGCACTGTTTGCTCGAAGGTGTGCCGGGTTTGGCCAAGACGCTCATGGTTTCGTCCCTTGCGAAAATCCTGGATGTCAATTTCAAACGAATTCAGTTCACCCCCGACTTGATGCCCTCCGACATTACTGGCACGAACGTACTTGAGGAGGATGCCCACGGCAAGCGTGAATTTCGATTTGTCGAGGGCCCCATCTTTACCAATATTCTACTTGCCGACGAAATAAATCGAACGCCTCCGAAAACCCAAGCCGCACTCTTGCAAGCAATGCAGGAACGGGAGATCACGGTTGGTAGGAATACATACCAACTGCCCGAACCTTTCTTTGCGATTGCAACCCAGAATCCCATTGAGCAAGAAGGTACTTATCCTCTGCCGGAAGCGCAGTTGGATCGGTTTATGTTCAACATCAAAGTCGGATATCCGAGCGCAGAAGAAGAAGAGAAAATTCTTTTGACCACGACTCGCAGCGAGAAAGCGGAAGTCTCAAAAGTTCTTTCCGCTCGCGCTATCCTGAACATTCAGAAGTTGGTGATGAGCGTTGCCGTCAGTCCGTTCATTGTGAAATACGTGGTTGCTTTGGTACGTGCAACTAGGCCCGGTAATGCGGACTCACCCGAAGTGATTCGCGAACTTCTAGACTTTGGTGCCGGGCCAAGAGCAGGCCAATTCCTGATCCAAGCTGGGAAAGCCATCGCAGCTATGGACGGGAGATTCAGTGTCGCAATCGAAGACATAAGAAAAATCGCGGTTCCGGTTCTCCGCCATCGTTTGAGCACTAATTTTCAAGCGCAAGCGGAAGGAATGACAACGGACAAAATCGTCTTGAGATTACTCAAAGAGATCAAAGAACCCGCGGTTCCAAAGTACGGAGGAATCGACGCAAGCAGCGGAGCACCGCCGGTGCACTAAATTGACCAATCGATCGAACCCATTCTCAACCCGATTCATCCAACCTGGTGCATTGTCCTACGAATTTTTTGGCCTGACCAATGCCAATGCCCTCGCACAACGCTTGCTGTCGTTGCGATCGAAGCGAGGAATGATCGTTGGCCCACATGGGTCAGGAAAATCGACCTTGGTTCAATCGCTGTTCGAACCAATTTCCTTGCTAGCCCCTGCTGTGCGACTACATCCTTTGCGATTTTCTAGTGACAAAGTTACAAATCAACTCGCGTTGCGTGAAAGGAAAGGTTGGGCAAATGGGTCCATCGTCATTTTGGATGGATACGAGCAACTCCCATTTTGGACACGGATGTTAGTGGAATGGACGGTTCGGAGAAAAGCCGCAACCCTGTTGGTAACGATGCACAAGCCTCGACTCGGTTTCGAATTACTTTGGCAAACCACTACCGACAATAAAACGGCCGAATGGGTCATCGGTCAATTGTTGCCTGAAAACGAGCGGGAGGAAACGATCGTTCGGCTGTTGCGGTCTCCAGACTGGACGGCGTCGCGGATGCGAAATGCAGAAAACCTTCGCGAATCGTTGTTTGACATGTACGATTGGTGGCAAAAGGACTCAAATCGAACTTGAGATGTTGTCCTTGTGTCTCGCGTCTAACCTTTCGAGTTTTGCACCTGTTTGGTAACATTTCCAAAATTCGAATCGATTACCTTTCAACCTCCATCACAAATCCATGTCACTGCAAATCTACATCAACGGGGAATTCCACGACAAAGAAAACGCGAAGATAAGCGTCTATGACCATGGACTTTTGTATGGTGATGGTGTTTTTGAGGGAATGCGGAGCTATTCGGGCAAAGTCTTTCGTTTGGAGCAGCACCTGGATCGACTCTACGAATCCGCACTAGCGATTTGCTTAACGATCCCGATTTCCAAGGAGCAGATGGCTTTGGACGTCAACAAAACGTTGCAGGTCAATTCGCTTACGAATGCGTATATTCGGTTGGTAGTGACGCGAGGTTCCGGATCGTTGGGCTTAGATCCCAATCGCACAAGCAATCCGCAAGTCATCATCATCGCGGATTCCATTTCTTTGTATCCCGAAGAATACTACCAAAATGGCCTAAAAATCATTACGGCGTCGACAGTCCGCAGCCATCCAGCAGCACTCAGTCCGCGGATCAAGTCGCTGAACTACCTCAATAATATCATGGCCAAAATCGAAGGCTTGCAGGCCGGCTGCGTTGAAGCCTTGATGCTGAATCACAAAGGCGAAGTTGCTGAATGCACTGGCGATAATATCTTTATTGTCAAAAACGGAACGATTCTGACCCCGCCAAAAGACGCCGGAATACTCGAGGGAATCACACGCAACGCAATCTTGGATCTAGCGAAAGTGCTTGGGGTCGTCGCTCATGAAACGACTCTGACAAGGCACGATGTTTTTGTTGCGGATGAGTGCTTTCTGACCGGGAGCGCCGCGGAAGTGATCCCTGTGGTTTCGTTAGATAGCCGGCCGATTGGACAGGGCAAAGTGGGTGCCGTGACAACCAAGCTGATGGCTGCCTTTAAGAAACTTGTCCATGGCTGATGTCATTTCGTTGCATCGTCGACCTGAGTGACGTCGCGTAGCACAGGCTGCTAGCCTTTGCTTTTTAGACTATCACAGGCTGGCAGGCTGGCAGCCTGTGCTATGTGATAGTTTTTGTTCTGCCGATCGCGATGTCGCGAGCATGGAAAATCGACAGTACGTCTGCATGCCATTCTGGTAGCATCCATGTGATTGCTCTCGCCTCAAGATTCGTTATTATTCCGGCAAGCATCGAAAGGCGAAAAGGCCAAACCGAATAGTCTAGCAAAATACAGATGGCTCCGATTAGAACCAGCCATTGTGAGATTTTTGCCCCGTAAGTGTGATAGCTGGGAACGCGACCGTATTTCCAAAGTCCAGCACCCGTCGTCAATGCATAACTCAAGATGCCGACGATCCACCAAGGAGCCTCTGGTCCGAGAACATCCCATCGCATCCATAGCATTCCGAAGAGTAAGGCTGCATACAAGACCGAGTCGGCAAAACTATCTAGTCTCGCTCCGAAATCCGATCTCTGTTTCAACCATCGCGCCAACCTGCCATCAATCCAATCGCTCAGACTCAACACGACGAATAGGCCAGTGAAAAATTTGGGGCTTTCTGCAAGTGCGAGCCCGATCAAAAAGAAAGAGCCAACGAGTCTCAGCCCGCAAATAATGTTTGGGATCGTGACAATTCGATCGCGAAAGGCAAGATCGACGTTGTCATTCGGTGGAGTCGTGGAGAGCTTCGGATTAGTCATAAATGCATGGAATTCTATGGTGAAAGTTACATTGTCAAGCGAACGAAATAGTAAAAAACGGGCGCTGTAAAGGTGAGACTATCGATTCGATCGATCATTCCGCCTTGGCCAGGCAGCAGCCGACTGCCATCCTTTACGCCAACGTCCCGTTTGATTCCCGACATGTTGATATCCCCGAGAAAGCCAAAGAACGAAATCGAAATACTCGCAGCCAACGAAACCAAAACACCCATCGCAAAGGAACGGTCCAGCGTCAGGCTCGTCAGCCAAGGCGCGGTTAGCACGCCCAGCAGAGACGTCGCTAAGACGCCACCCAGCAAACCTTCCAAGGACTTGTTGGGAGATACCTTGGGTGTGATCTTACGCTTTCCGAAACGACGCCCGATAATCGCTTGCATGATGTCGTTGGTTTCCGTCAGTATCACAAGATAAAGCACCCAGCCTACTCGGCCCACCCAAGGTTCAGGAATGCTTTTTAGCTGAACCAACGCGTAAGCGTGTGAAGGGCTATATACCAACAACATCAGCCCCCAAAATAATGCTGCTGTGGTCCGGATATAGCCCTGCGTCAGCCCTAGCCACGATCTCATTCCTCCGATGACAACGAAAAACACGACGGGCGACAACTGAAGAATAAGGTCTTGCTGGCCAGTAAACACAAAAGCCAAAAGATAGTACAACGGGACAAACACGAACATGATTGTGGCCATTGGTCTACCCACACTTTGCCAACCAAG
Organism: Pirellula staleyi DSM 6068; assembly: GCA_945870455.1. Lineage (GTDB taxonomy): Bacteria > Planctomycetota > Planctomycetia > Pirellulales > Pirellulaceae > JBKCUI01. Next base: position 20,584 of record CAMBSL010000078.1, read on the forward strand.
GAGACTTAAAAACTCCCAGACCCCAAGGCATGCGACGATGGTCAACGCAAGCAGAACCCCCAGCTCTCCGATTGCGACTGCAAAGGCAAAAAGACATGCTAAAAGCCACCATGTTCTTAAGCTTTCCAAACGAGACCGAACAAGTTCCGGTGCAGCTCCACGAAGCATAGCCACCCGAATTAGTGTGCCAACGGCGAGCGCTGCGAACACCATGGCGAGCACTGCAAGTAATCGGTGACTGGGTGAAAGCATTCCTAGCTCCGTGAAAAAGTTACTTCGGAAGGATTTGTCGAACGAGTACCGTCAGAATCGAAGGAGCGATTAAGGCGACGAGCAATTTCGCATCGAACAGTGCCCAAACTCCCCGCTCCGCAATCTTTGCCAGCGATGGGATCTGGGTTCCGGCGTAAACAAAAATCATGGTCGCCGGCAAAAGCCCCAGTTGCGTTGTCCACCAAAACGTTTTCGTCGAAACGATTTTGGTCGCACCCGCCACATAATTTACAAAACTGAATGGAGTGTGAAGCAATCGCAACATTAGCAAATAGTATCCGACGTTGGTTCCGGAGTTGCGACGAAAGACCTCAAGATAGACACCAAAGTGGGATTCTATGGTTTCGCGAAAAAGAAAGCGGCTTGCAAAAAAAGTGACGATGGCAGCAATAGTTAGAGCCCCATCGACCAGGATGGTTGCTGGCCAAAATCCGTAGACCCAACCGCAAACGAGCGCTTTTCCAGCCGTACCCGGTATCAGAGACAAGCAAGTGTAGAAAAAGAAACCTATTAACCAAGCCTTCGCAGGCTGCATTCGCACGAACTCTCGAACCCGCGTTTCATGATCTACGAGCCATTCCATCGACGAATACTGCTGAGCGACGAATCCCAAAGCCGCTATGATAATCACAAATGCCGTTGAAGCCAAAATTCTTCGGTGGACTTGATTCACTTCGACCGTTCGCTTTCATTGGATTTCGAGATTTATGGTAGGGGCAAAAGATCAGCGACTAACACTACTGCAAATATCGGACCTCCATTTCGGACCACCTTTCATTGAGAAGATCGGCGAAGCAGCCCTTCGGGTGGCATCGCAATTAAAGCCGGACGCTGTCATTGTGAACGGCGATTTGACTCAGCGCGCAAAAAGGGAACAGTTCGAAGCTGCCAAGCAGTACATTTCTCGACTTCCGGACGTGCCGACGCTCGTGATTCCGGGCAATCACGACGTACCTTTGTATCGTGTTTTCGAACGCATGGTGGATCCGCACGGCTTGTATCGCGAGATCATTTCGCCCGAACTTAACCCCGTTTTGAGAATCGACGGTGCCGTGATTGTTGGTTTGGACTCGACAGCTCCACGCTCCGCCATCAGTAACGGACGTATCTTTCGATCGCAATTAGATGCCTGCGAGAAAGTCTTCCGCGAAGCACCGGAGGACGCGATTCGCATTGTCGTTGCGCACCACCATTTCGCCCCGGCCCCGGACTATTTGAACGATCATATTATGCCCAAGGCCAAACGTGCCATGGAGCGTTTTACGGATTTGAACGTCGAAATGATTCTAGGCGGGCATCTTCATCGCGCGTACGTGGGAAACTCATTGGATTTCTATCCAGGCAAACATCGAGACCACGGGATTATCATTGTGCAATGCGGGACAACGACATCACAACGTGGCCGTGGTCGCGAACGCGAAAAGAACACCCTCAATCTGGTTGAGATTAATCACGACAGCATCACGGTCGTTCACTACATGTACTTTCACGAAAGCGATGCCTTTGAAGTTGTCAGTCGGCACACCTTTTTCCGCCGAACAAGCCAATCAAGAAGTTTTTTCCCTACAAAATAAATCGAAGTGAGATGCCACCAATAGGTTCCTGACATTTGGCAGGCTCTGGGCCGTTAGAATCAGAGTCAATTCGAACGAGTCTTTTTTGCTTAACGACCATTTCTAGCGTCCAGAAAAATTTCGGAGCATCGAAAGGAACACGTATGGCATCGAATCTTTTGAGAGTTCTTGGTCAAACAAGACGAAGCAAAGTCGACCCTGAGACAGCCAAGGCTACATTGCATCGTTAGCGAACGAGGCTCGGAGGTATGAACCCGGAAGGGGTCCCCATGATCCGAACCACGCGTTTAGATAGAATTTGCTAATTTGAATCCGGAACCACGTAAAACGGGGTGCCAAAGTTATTCCGAGCCAACCAGTTAAGAGGAAGTAACCGCATGGGAAAGAACATTGTCATTTGCTGCGACGGAACAAAAAACGACGTCACAACGGACTCGACTAACGTCCTGCGATTCTTTCGATCTCT
>CAMBSL010000079.1 GCA_945870455.1 Pirellula staleyi DSM 6068
GTCGGGCCAGTGGCTTTGATAAAGACCTTCGAGCCATCTTTGAGCTCGAGAATGGCGCCGAGCATTTTGTAGTTTTCCATCTTCTTCATTGGAGCGGCCGGTCCACCCATCGATTCCTTAAATGTCCCAGCTATCTCGACAATGCTAATGGTGGTCTGGTCGACCTCCTTCTTTTCAATTTTGGCATCTTCTTTCTTACCACCGTCGAACTGACCGATCCAACGTTCGATATTGCTTTCGGTGCTGCCACCGGCTGACATGATAGTGACGCGTGCGGATTTTTCACCTTCTGCCGGGGCGCGGAATTCGTATTGGATCATGTCCGATTTCTTGGGCATCGTCTTCCAAGCTTCCGGCTTGGCTGCGACAATTTTGCCACCTGCCATTTCAAGCATTTCTTGTTTAGCTGCACCCTCCTTTTTATCCGACTTTTCTTGAGCGAACGCGGATGAAAAAGAGAGGCAAAGGAAAGCAAGGGACAAGAAAGTTTTCAAATTCATACTAGAATCTCCGAGTTTTGGTGGTAGAAAACAGGCTGGCATTCGAGGAGCGAAACGCTCAGTCCAGTTACACTATACGATTGGCCGAATCCTGACCAGTATCGCTCCAGTAATTCCATCGTGTTTCAGAATACTCGCATGCTCACCGATTATCGCTCTCAAACAATCGACGCAGCCTTGCTCGACGACCTTTCACATTTGGTCCGCTTGGCGATTCGCGAAGACTTAGACCGGACCGCAGATTTGACGACCATGGCCCTGGTGCCTCCAGGAATTCAGGGTTCCGCCGTCATTTTGCCGCGCGCATTTGGCGTTGCCGCCGGTATCGATCTGATTGAAGCGATTCTGCAGGAGTTAGATGCTCGCATCACGTGGACACAGCATCTTGGTGATGGGGAATGGTTTCAGCCCAAACTACCTCTCGCAACTCTGACCGGTGAAACTCGGGATCTTCTCACTTGCGAACGGACCATATTGAATTTTCTGGGCAGGCTGTGCGGTATCGCAACATTAACGAGCAAGTATGTGGCCAAGACCCAAGGGACGAAGTGCCACGTTTACGACACTCGCAAGACCACGCCGGGATGGCGAAGGCTTGAGAAGTATGCAGTCCGCTGCGGCGGTGGTCGAAACCATAGGCTTGGCTTGTTCGATGGGATTTTGATCAAGGATAACCACTTGGCGTGCCGAGCAGCCAAGGACGGGAAATTGCTTGATCCAGGAACTGCGGTCCAAACCGCCAAGGAATTTATCGCCAGCGGAGCCTATCGCTTTGAAAACCCACCGATGATCGAAATCGAAATTGACCGCGTTAGCCAACTGGAGTCTGCGCTGCGGGGACTGCCTGATATCGTGTTGCTCGACAACATGAGTTGTGAACTATTGCGAGAATGCGTCGCGATTCGCGATCGTCAAGCGCCAGCGGTCGAACTGGAAGCCTCGGGGGGCGTTACCTTGGAGACGATTGAAAACATTGCAAAGACGGGGGTCGAACGAATCAGCGTAGGAGCCCTTACGCATTCGGCAACCAATCTCGATCTAGGGCTTGATTGGATTTTGAATCAATGAACAAACATCGTTTTGACGCAAATAAATTCCGGGTCAAGGAGGGCGAGTCCATCAAACTTCGCAAAATCTCGACCAAAGCGGGCGATGAGCTTGCCAAGAAGCAAGGCGTTGAAGCGTTGACTGTGGACAACAACGCCCTCCAAGAATCACAGAACCGACTCTTCGCGTCTGGACATCAATCCCTGTTGATTGTCCTGCAGGGGATGGATGCGTCCGGAAAAGACGGAACGGTTCGGCACGTGATGAGTGGAGTCAATCCGCAAGGCTGTCGCATCTATGGCTTTCGCGCACCCAACGCGGAAGAGTTGCAACATCATTTTTTATGGCGTCCGATGCGTTTCTTGCCAGCACACGGAATGATCTCCATTTTCAATCGCTCGTACTACGAAGAAGTCATCGTCGTTCGCGTTCATCCGGAGTTTCTTGGCCCTCAAAACCTGCCACCTACCAAAACGCTTGGCGACCTATGGAATCGCCGTTACGAAGAAATTCGAATGTTTGAACAAACGCTTGTGAACGGTGGAACGAGTGTGCTGAAATTTTTCCTGCATATCTCCCAAGACGAGCAGAAAGCCAGGATGTTGGAACGCTTGACTCAGCCGGCTAAGAGATGGAAGTTCAATGAACGTGATCTGGAAGAAAGGAAACTCTGGGATAAGTATCAAGAAGCAGTCGAGGATGCGTTGCCAGCGACCAGCACCAAATCGGCCCCTTGGTATGTTATTCCCGCAGACGACAAATGGTACGCTCGGGCGGCAGTCGCGGACATCATCGCAGCTCACCTAGAATCGCTAGGTTTAGAGTATCCCAAGGTTTCAGAACAGGACGAAGCGAAGTTTGCATTGCTGGCAGAGCAACTCAAGAATGAGTGATCGACTTGTCCATTGGGTGGCGCGCTCTGAGAAACACTCCGGTGACGGCCTATGCATCTTTCACAGGCTCTGAGCGTACCACCCCGTGGCCTAGTGCTAGCAGCTACTCGTGGGCTAGCGGCAGACTGAAAACTACCAATCATAACCCGATACGTAAGTGATGGATCTGCGAAATGTCCCTCGCTTACGAGGGATTGCAGTCGGCTCCTCGCTTACGGGCACGGGTTACCATCGCGTGGCACGATCGCGGCCGTGAATCCATGGGCGAGCGCGCCCATGCCACTTTTGAATATCCCGTCTCACGATCCATGAAAGCAACGATCCGTTACGGGCTCGGATTGGGATGCTGCCATCTGTAGTTCGCTTAACGCGTTAGTAGACTGCGTTTTTCTTGGATGGTTTGAATCAATTGCTTCTGCGGTGCGACGAACTTAGCGACCCCTTGCTCCATAAGAGTCTTTTCTAAATGCGGCACATCGACAGCGGCATCCAGTTCCTTGGTAAGTGGTTCGCTAGGCATCGCATCCACTTGTCGAGCAAACGTCTGACCGCTTGCCGCAACCAGGGCATTGGTGTCAGGTGGGTTGGTTTGGATATCCGAACCGGCCAAAGCGGCCACATATTTCCAAGGTGAATCCGCGGCACTCTTGGTTCCAGTGCTCGCGAAAATGATTTCTTGCTTGAGTGGCGTGGGATTTGCTTTCCAAAACTGTTGATTTGCGGCCCAGATCCGCTTGGCATTGAGAATTCCATACAGACCTTGCGACGCGGGTGAAAGCTGCTTGCAATTTTCGCCCGTGTATTGATCGATGCGAGAAACGAATATGCTATAGACGCTTTTGAATTGGCTCAGCGAATTGCGACGTTTCGCTCCTCGCCAAACTGCATCCTTCGCAAGGTTATATTGTCGCATCGTAAAAATCAGGGTGACATTTAGTGTCACGCCCGCCGCCGCCAGTTCTTCTAAGGCATCCAGTCCGGCGGGCGTCGCTGGTACTTTGATCATTCGATTGTCATGTCCGGCAGCCCAATGCTTGCCGAGCGATATGTATTTTTCCACCCGTTGAGTGTGAGGCATATCCACTTCGGGATCTTCTAAGAGTGGATCCAATTCGAAGCTAACCCAGCCAGCGTTTCCTTGGGTACGCTGCCAAATTGGATGGAACGATTTTTGAGCTTCTCGTACGAGTTCGTCTGTGAGATTCCAGGCAATCGTCAGGTCGTCTTGCCCAAGAGCAATGTAATTTGCGATGGACGTGTCGAATCGCCCACTGCGAATCAAAGCCGAAACAATGATCGGGTTGCTGGTCGCCCCCACGGCTCCCCAGGCCAAGTTTTGGGCGACAAGTGTGGGGTCGATCGAGTCCAAGTAGAGGTTCGTGCCGCTGTCGATTAGCGATTGGATCGATGAATTACTCATGCAGTTTCCCTGTGCTTTGGAGGATAGGTGCTGTTGAAAGGCAATCGATATAGTAAGCTTTTGTCGATTCCTACAATACCCCCTAGTCTAGTTTCGGGGGCCGCTAACGAAATGTTTGAAACGAATATGAAATTTATCGATTTGCGCAGCGATACCGTAACGAAACCATCTGAAGGCATGAGGGCCGCAATGCTGGCTGCACCGGTCGGGGATGACGTCATCGACATCGACCCAACGGTCGTAGCCCTTCAAGATCGCATTGCCTGTTTGCTCGGAAAAGAAGCGGCGATTTTCATGCCAAGCGGAACCATGACCAACCAAATTGCGTTGCGGGTCCATTGCAGTCCAGGCGATGAATTCCTTTGCGAATCGGGTTGCCATATCTACAACTACGAACAGGGTGGGTTTGCCCAACTGAGTGGACTTGTCGCAAAGACAATCACAGGGCAAAACGGATTGTTGGACGTAGAGCAATTGGACGGCAGCGTTCGACCAGACAACGAGCATATGGTTCACACTCGCCTTCTTTGCATTGAAAACACGCACAACCGAGGGGCGGGCAAAGTCTATTCGCTATCGCGAGTCCAGTCGCTGTGCGAATGGGCTCATTCGGCTGGCCTCATAACTCATATGGATGGTGCTAGGTTATTCAACGCGAGTGTGGCCACCGGAGTTTCGTTGGAGGCATATTCCGAACCATTCGATTCGATCAGCGTTTGTTTTAGCAAGGGTTTGGGGGCGCCCGTTGGTTCTTGTTTGGTTGGCTCTCAAGATTTCATTAGCAAAGCCCGTCGAGCTCGTAAACTATTCGGGGGCGGCATGCGGCAAGTCGGCATTATTGCGGCAGGTGCGCTATTCGCATTGGAGCATCAAATGTCTCGCCTAGCGGAAGATCACGAACATGCACGTCTGCTTGCCTCCGCAATCGACGAGTGCAAATCTTTTCAATTGGCGGACAAAGTTCCCGACACGAACATCGTCATTTTTCATGTCGACAAAAATCGGGGGACAGCAGTTCAATTGACCGAATCGCTAAAGCAAGACGGAATACTGGCGTTACCTTTTGGGCCGCAGAGCGTTCGGCTTGTAACGCATCACGATGTTTCGCGTGATCAAATCGAGCATGCGTGCGACGTGCTGCGCGCCCATGCTACAAAACGAGGCCATCTGTCCCAAGTGGGCTAGAACGACGAGCAATGTTTAACAACGAAGCCCCGGGTATTGAAATGAATCGACAGGCAAACCGACTTGCCGCTTGCCCAGAAGTACGAAGTGGCCCACTCCCATCGCTCCAAGAGGCTGTGATTTTATTCGCGAGGCATAAAACATAGTCGACATTTGCTCCGCAAAAGTAGCGTTAACGGGGCGCACTTTCGCAGAGCGAAAGGCGACGAGGATAAAATCACTGCCTCCGAGTGTGCCACCCTTAACCGCCTTTGCTAGCGAAGCACAAAGTTATACGACCTCGGGAAATCGCTTGGCTTAACCAGGGCGAACCGAAGTGGTGTTTGCTTCCAACCACTCGGCTATTTCGCTGGGAGTGGAGCGGTTCTTCTAAACTTATCGAATAATTGCTTGACGCACGACGTTTACGTCGTACGATTAAGCTATCGTACGATATCCGTTTTTCGGGAGGTTTGATGTGTCACAACAAGTTGGATCGGGAAAAGTGTTTGGGCGAGATCGGCTGATCGAGCGAATCTGGCAAAAACTGGAGTCAAACTCGCTGCGATTTACGGCAGAGCGCCGAGTTGGAAAAACCACCGTGATGAAGAAAATGGCTGCCGAGCCTCGTAATGGTTGGCAGGTTGTCTTTACCGACCTAGAAGGAGTAGCGTCTCCGGAAGGATTTGCTGAAGCTCTCCTTTCCAAAATAAAACCGCTGATGCCCGCCGGCCAGGCCGGTCAACAATGGTTTCAAAAGATCCTAGAAGCTGTTAGCGGTATCGAGATCGGCGGTGTAATCAAGCTGCCAGAGTTCAGCAAGATTGGCTGGCGACCTACCATCGAGAAGGCATTCGAGGGAATCTGCTCCCCGGGTCGTGAGTGCAAAGTGCTGATTCTCTTTGATGAGCTGCCGTACATGCTGCAGAAGATTGCCGTATATGGAAACCAAGTGACCAACGGTGAAAACGCGGCCCTCGAGATGCTCGACACCCTGCGTGCAGTCCGCGGCAAACATGAAGAGAACTTGCGAATGATCTTCGCAGGCTCAGTCGGTTTGCATCATGTCATTTCCGAACTACGCGGAGAAGCGTTCGCGAGCCAACCGGTCAACGATATGCCTCTTGTCGAAATTCGGTCACTCGAAGAGGACGACGCGATTGCACTGGCGAAGCAATTGCTGCGCGTCGAGGCTGTGGATCTAAGTCAGAAAACATCCATCGAAGAGCTTTCGCGTTTGCTCGCCAAGGAAACAGACCATGTTCCGTTCTATCTGGAACGTGTAATTGCCAGGCTGGCTGAACTTGATCGCCCGGTGGTGCTCGATGATGTTGGGGAAATGGTGAACCGTCACCTAACGGATGATTTTGATCATTGGGAAATGGATCACTTCAGGCAACGTCTAAAGATCTACTACAGCGGCAGTATGCAGGATGCGAACGACAAGAAGATACCACGGTCCAAAATAGCTATTGAATTGCTGGACTACTTGGCGACGCAGTCGGAGCCCCAAACCATTGAGCAAGTCTGGCAGGCACTGAAGGCAAAGCACGCTCTCACGGAACGCGAAATGGTGGTCAATTTCCTGAAGCTTCTCGCTCAGGATCATTATCTCGTCAGTGACGAAACCAAGCGTTATTCATTTCGATTTCCGCTCATTCAAAAATGGTGGGTACTCGCTCAGGGACTTGCATCATGAAGCGTCGGTCCAGGCTGTCTGCGTTTACACCGAGCAACACCGATCCGGAACTGCTCGAACGGATCTTTGTTCAGCGAAAAAAACTGCTGAGTGCGATTACCGATCGACTTGCTCGCAGCATGGCGTTTGGTGAAAAGCATCACGTGCTGCTCATTGGCCCGCGAGGATCTGGTAAGACCAACCTCGTAACGCTGGCTGAGCATCGCCTCCGGCAGAGAACGGAATTGAGCGATGTGATGCGAGTGGCTTGGCTGGGCGAAGACGACGTGATGGTAGAGTTAATCGACATCGCTTTGGCAATTGCCGACCGGCTAGCTGAAGAGCATCCCAAAGAGTTCTCGGCCGATCCTCGGTCGGGCATTCGAGCTCTTTCCGGCGACGATGCGGCGATTGCGGTGCTGAACCATGTTTTGAATCAGCTTAAACATCGCAACCTGCTTGTCGTGATGGAGAATCTGGACCGTGTGTTTGCCGGCCTTGGCGATCTTGGCCAGAAACGCTGGCGAGCTTTCCTGCAGGAAACGACCCGCATCGCGACGCTGGCGACGTCGCAACAACTCTTCGAAGGCGTTACCAGCCGGGATGAGGCGTTTTTTGGTTTCTTTGACTTGCACCATCTCAAGCCACTCTCAGTTGACGACGCAAGTGAATTGATCGGCAAGGTCGCGATCGAGCAACGCAAATTGGACCTCGTGAAGTTCTTGAATTCGTCCACCGGACGGTATCGCGTGCGGGCTTTGCATCATCTGGCGGGGGGCAATCATCGCATGTATGTGTTGCTCTCGGAATATCTCACCAAGGACTCGCTTGACGATTTAGTGGAATCGTTTGAGCAATTAGCTGAGGAATTGACGCCGTACTTTCAGGAAAGAATGCGTTCCATACCACCTCAACAGGCCAAACTGGTTCAGTGTCTGGCCAATTCCGAAGGTGCTCGGACGGTGAAGGAGATCGCGGAGGAAACCTTTATCGCCGAACGAAACTGCTCGAAACAATTGGGCAATCTTCGCGAGACAGGTTACGTGATCTCGTCTAAGCGCGGCAAGGAATCCTACTACGAGCTTGCCGAGCCGCTGATGCGTTTGTGCCTTGAAGTTAAGAACCAGCGAGGACGTCCGCTCAAGCTGGTGGCAAAGTTCTTAAAAGTCTGGTTTCCGGTCTCAAGCCTCTCAGCGTCAGCGGGACATCGCGACCATTATGGCACTCGGGGTGATCAGTATCGTCTTGCAGCGATAGAAATGAACAACGATTTCGAGGGCGCGATCAGGGACGGGCTCTCGAAAGAGATCCGGGAGAGGATTGAACAAAGAGATTTTCAGAATGCTCAAAAATTAACCGAGGAATTGGCTTGTGTGGATGAACCCCAAGCGAACTGGCTTGGTGCCTTCTCAGCATCAAAGCAAGGGAATTACAAAGCAGAAATTCGTCTATTGACTCAGTTGATTCGGCTTCCTCACGCATCCACGCCGCAGAGAGCAAAGGCTCTTTTCAATCGCGGTTGTACCTACGGCGAGCAAGGCGAACCGGAACTTGCGATCGCGGATTACTCGGCGCTGATCCAGATTCCCGAAGCGCCACCTGATCTAAGAGCGAAGGCTCTTTTCAATCGCGGTTGTACCTACGGCGAGCAAGGCGAACCGGAACTTGCGATCGCGGATTACTCGGCGCTGACCCAATTGCCCGACGCGCCGGCCGAACAGAGAGCGGAGGCTCTTTTAAATCGCGGTATCACCTACAGCCAGCAAGGCGAACCCGAACTTGCGATCGCGGACTACTCGGCGCTGATCCAGATGCCCGACGCGTTACCTGATCAGCGCGCAGCGTCTTACAATAACGTAGGCGCGACACAATGGCGAGATGGCCAATACCAACAATCAGAAGACAGCTTCAGGGCATCACTAAACATGGAAGGAGTTTCTCCACCGATTCGAACAGGTAGTCTGTTTGCCATGCCGGAACCCATGGTCGCACTGCATGGAATGCCAGACGTGATTGCGGCGCTGCATGAGGCATTCGTTACTGGTGATCGGAATTGCGATGCATATGGAGGAACGCCGGGTGATTTGCTGGGAATGATCCTGCGTCGCGGGCAATCCGAATGGAAGAACTACGCAATCGCTTTGGTGCCTCTCTTCGAACAACATGGGGTTGCCGAAAAGCTCGGCAAGGGAATCGTAGAGTCCATCGGTAAATTCGACGGCGGCGACTATTCGAATACACAGCTCAATTCGTGGAACAGCGCTTGGCAGGAAGCAGGACAGAAGTGTTCCAACCTCGAACTTCCGTTGCGATGCCTTGCAGCTGCCACGGAAGTGCTACGAATGAAGGATCCCTCTGACCGGCCATTATTCAAGTTGCCTCTGGAAATTCGAGGAATCGTTCGTGGCCAATTGACAAGCACGCTGGGACCCACCGGATAACTATCCGGTACCAGCGATTGCGGAATGCGTAACCAATTCGAGCATGCATGCAAGGTGCTGCGCGGTCATGCTAGAAAACTACGACAGTTGTCCGAAGTGGGATAAACCCTGGGCATTCTACACACCGATGTCTTCATTCCAAAGCTCGGGCCGAGCGGCGATGAACTGCCGCATGAGTTGAATGCATTCTTGGCTTTCAAGTATTTCCAATTGGACTCCACGCGAACGCAAGTAGTCTTCGGGTCCTTGAAACGTTTTATTTTCACCGACGACGATTCGCGGAATCTTGTAAAGAAGCGCCGTGCCACTGCACATATCGCAGGGCGAAAGGGTTGAATAGAGAGTCGCACGCAAGTAATCCGCTGCCTTCAATCGCCCTGCGCTCTCGAGGCAATCCATTTCGGCATGAAGAATTGCACTGCCGCGTTGAACGCGGCGATTGTGTCCTGCTCCGACGATCTTGCCATCGATCACCAGCACCGATCCGATCGGGATTCCACCTTCCGAAAGTCCCTTTTTCGCCTCTTCGATGGCCGCTTGCATGAATTCGTCCATGGTTTTTCCTTCTCGAAAAGTTTTTGAGTTTTTTTGTGGCGAGACCAGACGTGTCACCAGCCCCATTAACATTTTCTTAACCCTAGCCGCAATCGCAAGTTAGCGACAGCTTGACGTCCAAAAAAGCCAATGTGGTTTTTTCTGCCGTTGGTTCCAAAGCACGAACTGATAAGCATTTGCGCGCACGGAAACGGAAAATTTGACAGGAGGCTTGGAATCGATACACTGCTCCCAATGACGCAACATGTTGTGCATGCAAACCCAAGGTATACTACCTATAGTGGTTTGTAGGCTCCATGCTTGGTAGATGACTTTGCCTTTTCGACCGGGCAAATGATTCTGCGGTAATGCGTCGGAAGCTCCAAATTATGGGTACGAAACCCGGTCGCAATGGATTTTTCTTTTCACAGCAGCAAGGCAGCTCATTCGGTCGATGGACCCCATCGCTGCTTTCGAACTCATCACCCCACTATCGGTACTTTTTCGAGGAGTCTAACGAGCGAATGGCAACAGTAGAAATCGGACACGAACGTCGTAACAAGTCTCGCACAACGCATGAAGCACGCGGCAATCGCAGTGGACTCAAGATTGAGAGTCGGTTCTGCCCAACGGATGTGGCAAGCCCTTTCGATACCGTTCAGTGGGAAACTCGCAGCGCTGCGATCAAAGACGAGAGCGGCAAAGTGCTCTTCGAACAAACCAATTGTGAAATCCCTTCCGATTGGAGCCAATTGGCAACCAATGTGGTTGTCAGCAAGTACTTCTACGGCGATCCATCCAACGTCGAAGAGCGCGAGCGATCCGTACGGCAATTGATCCATCGTGTGACTCGCACGATAGCGGATTGGGGCATCGCAGACGGCTACTTTGACACTGCAGAAGATGGCGAACGATTCTATCGCGACTTGAGCTGGTTGTGCCTGCACCAACACGGCGCTTTCAATTCGCCCGTTTGGTTTAACGTCGGCCTGTATCAACAATACAATGTGATCGGGACGAAGTGCAACTGGCACTACAATGTAGAGTCGGGCCAAGTCGAGCAACCCGAGAACCCTTACGAGTATCCACAAGGTTCCGCATGTTTTATCCAGAGTGTCGACGATAACATGGAGGACATCATGCGCCTCGCAACCAGCGAAGCCATGTTGTTCAAGTTCGGTTCGGGCACTGGGACCGATCTTTCTACGATTCGCAGCAGCCGTGAAAAGCTTTCTGGCGGAGGTAAGCCAAGCGGACCTCTCTCTTTCATGCGAGTTTACGATCAAATCGCGGCAGTTGTAAAATCCGGAGGCAAGACTCGACGGGCTGCCAAGATGCAGTCGCTCAAGGTTTGGCATCCAGACATTATGGAATTTGTCGAATGCAAGTGGAAGGAAGAACAAAAAGCCCATGCGCTCATTCGCGAAGGCTACGAATCAAACTTCAACGGAGAAGCCTATTCGTCGGTAATGTTCCAAAACGCCAACTTGTCGATTCGAGTCACCGACGAATTCATGCAAGCGGTTGCAGACAACAAAGTTTGGAAGACTCGTTGGGTGAGCGATAAGTGCGATATCGAACCGCCAACCTACCAAGCCAAAGACATCCTTGCGAGAATGTCGGAATGCGCCTGGCACTGCGGTGATCCAGGTGTTCAATACGATACGACCATCAACAAATGGCATACTTGTCCCAACAGCGGTCGCATCAACGCCAGCAATCCTTGCTCGGAATACATGTTCCTTGACAACACCGCATGCAATTTGTCCTCCATCAACTTGATGAAGTATCGTCGCGACGATGGATCGTTTGATGCGGAAGGCTTTTCGGCAACCTGCCGACTGTTCTTTATCGCTCAAGAAATCCTGATCGACCATGCAAGTTATCCGACGGATCGAATCGCGCACAACAGCCATTTATTCCGACCCCTTGGATTGGGTTACTCCAATATCGGTTCGCTGATCATGACGAGCGGTGCGCCGTACGATTCGCCAGCCGGGCATTCGATGTGCGGTGCGATCACTGCGTTGCTTCATGGTGCTGCCAACCTCGCAAGCGCTGAAATCGCTGGAGTTGTCGGTCCCTTTGAAGAGTATCCGGACAATGCTGAACCGATGTTGCGAGTCATGCAAATGCACCGCAATGCAGTCGAACAAATCGATCCAAGCGGTCCGTCGTATCTCAAGGATGCTGCTCGCAACGTCTGGGACAAAGTCCTGGAACTTGGAAGCCGCAACGGTTTCCGGAATGCACAAGCAACCGTACTTGCCCCGACGGGAACCATCAGTTTTATGATGGATTGTGATACGACTGGGGTTGAACCAGATATCGCCTTGGTCAAGTACAAGCAGTTGGCTGGCGGTGGCATGCTCAAGATTTTGAATCGCTCGGTTTCGCTGGGTTTAAGGAATCTTGGCTACAGCCCTTCACAAATCGTCGAGATCGAAAAGTTCATCGGTGAAAAAGATACGATCGAAGGGGCACCGCACGTCAAAGCGGAGCACTTACCGGTGTTTGACTGCGCGTTTACGCCTGCCAATGGCACGCGAAGCATTCGGTGGCAAGCGCACGTGGAAATGATGGCTGCAGCACAACCCTTCTTGTCGGGGGCGATCAGTAAAACAGTCAACATGCCAGCGAATAGCACGGTGGACGATATCGCCCAAGCTTACTTCTGGGGCTGGGAATTAGGACTCAAAGCGATCGCGATTTATCGCGACGGATCCAAGCAGAGTCAACCACTCTCAACCAAGAGCGAAGGCCAAAAAGCGGAGGATGCGGCTGCGGCTGCCGTTGTGGAGAAGATTGTGTACAAGCCTCGTCGCGAACGACTACCAGACACTCGCAATTCGGTTACGCACAAGTTCAGCATCAGCGGTCACGAGGGTTACTTCAACGTTGGCCTCTATCCAGACGGTCGACCTGGAGAAGTTTTCATCACCATGGCCAAAGAAGGGAGCACGATCGGCGGTTTGATGGATAGCTTTGGTACGGCCATTTCCATCTCGTTGCAGTACGGTGTGCCGTTGGAGGTCCTCGTCAACAAGTTTAGCCATACTCGATTCGAGCCGATGGGGCATACAACCAACCCCGATATTCGGATCGCAAAGAGTTTGGTCGACTACATCTTCCGTTGGCTAGGATTGACGTTCCTCGAAGGCTATCGCGAAGAGCACAAGACAAAAGTGGATTTGATGGCCACGCCAAAATCAGATGCAAGTTCAACTCTGTCGGTTAAAGTCAAAAGCAATTTGACATCCACGCCGGTCAACGGAAATGGTGCCGAGCTCGCAATGCAAAGCACCGGGTATACCAAAGCGCGTTTCATCGGACTTGGTGATACAGGTGAAATGACATCCAGTGGCAGCGGTCATTCCGGTTCGAAAATGGAATCTCGCGGTGGCCAGTTTGCGGGCTTTCAAAGCGATGCCCCGAGCTGCGACAATTGCGGGTCGATCACCGTCCGAAGCGGCAACTGCTATCTGTGTTACAACTGCGGTAACAGCCTCGGCTGCAGCTAGGCCATCTGCAACTGCCGCGACATCACGTCATTCTCGTTCCCAAGAACCGCTTGGGAACGAGCTCTTCGTTGTGCGACGCTCCGCTTCGCACAAAACACCACTGCAGAGCCTCGTGCAACTTATCCCTTTTCGGCGACGGCCATTCGTGCGGGCCGGTAGAGGCGAATGTCCCAGTCGATACCTTCTGGCAATAGATCCAAAGGCGTGGCTTCCTCAAGTTCTACTGCGAACAAGGAACCCGGTGGCGCCGCATTCCACCAAAGTTCCAACATCGACTTCAATTTTTGGCCGTCCGACTCCCAAAGAGCATAGGGCGGACTACAAAAAATAACCCACAATTGTTCGGGACGGAGTTTAAATCGCCCGCAATTGGCTGGCAAGCCGCTCGACCATTCGATCACATCCGTTTGCAATACCTCGATTTTGTCTGAGATTCCGAGTGTTTTTGCGTTGTTTTGAATCTCGCGTGCGGCAGACTTGAGAATCTCAAAGACGATTCCTTTGGCTGCTCCTCGCGAGACAGTTTCGAACGCCAAAACCGCCGTTCCCGCAAATAAATCGAATGCAATCGCGTCGGGAAACTTCCCACCGAGTAAACTCATAACGGCTTCTCGCGTACGATCTTTCATCGGGCGAGTTCTCGGGTCGACTGCAAATTTAATCTTGCGAGTTCGCAGGTTCCCGGAAATGATCCTAAGCGTGGTCGTTTCCAAGTTGAGCACTGTCCTTTAGAGTTTTAGCGTCGCCAAATTGTAAATTTTTTCCCATCCGGATCATACAGAGTATGCCAACCGCCTCATTCCATCCAGTCCTTCGTTCCTTGAATCGGCCATGCGGACCAACTGATTGTCCATCAACGTTGATTGATTCGTTCACAGCTCGATGCGCTGCAGTGGTGGGCTTCACCCTGGCCGCGAGCATCTTTTTGTTCGCTTCGGTTGGTGTTGCTCAAGAGCCTTCCGCAAAACCAAAAGCCAAACTGACTCCCGAACAACGTGCGGCCGCCAAACAGAAACAAGAGGAACGCAAAATGGAGGCCGCTGACAAGCGTCGGCAATCCTTTGGCATATTGCCTCCCAATGACGATTCGCCATTGGGAAAGGAATACGAATCCGCCTACGCTCGATTCAGGGATGCTGTGAGCAATCTAGATCAAATTCAGTGTCGTCAACAACTGGCGACGGATCGCACGTCTGCCAATCGCAATGAGATTCTAAACGAGTGGATGCAAGCGATCTCGCAAGGCAACTCGACCTTACAGACTTGGCTTGCCAAAGCTGGCGACGTCTACGCAAGCGATCCGGACAAGTACCAACAGATCGGCGAAGCGCTGGTGGAAATGCTGTTGGCTGACGTTGAGTTGGATCGGTTTGACCCGTGGCTTGCACCCGCCAAGGCATTGATGCGTGCGAAACGGTTCGAAAACGACATGCTTTCGTTATCCGCAGGAATGGTTGGATTGGCAAATTTGGATTTCGATTTCGCAGAGGAATGTTGGGCTCCATTAAAACAAGCTAATAAATTGCAAGGACCTCAACTCGCCTACTTCGAACAGTTAGGCTCTTTGAAAGAAAAATGGAAGCGAGAGCAAGAAATTCAACAAAGGGAATCCGAAAAAAAGGACAATCCGATCGTCGAATTGACCACATCCAAAGGGAGGATTACCGTCGAGCTGTACGAAGATTCTGCGCCTGAAGCGGTGGCCAGTTTCATCTTCTTGGTTGAAAAGGGATATTACAACTACAAATCATTCTTTCGAGTCGAGCAACATGTTTGTGCACAAACGGGTTGCGAAAAAGGGGATGGAACAGGCAACGCTGGCTATCGTATCCCGGGCGAGGCCAATCGTCCCGAGCACCGGGATCATTTTCGGGGTTGCGTTTCAATCGCCCTAGGTTCCGATAAGAATTCGGGACAACTCGATGTTGATTCTGGCAGTGCACAGATCTTTTTTTCCTTCGTACCAATGCCCATCCTTGACGGAAAGTATACGGTCTTTGGACGAATCGTCGAAGGACAACCGTCGATCAACCTCTTTCAAGTATTAAATCTTGTAAAGGAAGAGGAACGCAAAGACACATCGAAACGGCCCGACACCATTTTTTCTGCTAAGGTTGTGCGGAAGCGAGACCATGAATACAAACCGAATATCTTAGCCGGCAAACTTCCACGCTGAGGCGACACTGCCGACAAAAGTCAAAGTAGTAGGCGCATTTCATGTGCCGTCCACCTAGACCGCGTGAACACTATTTCCAATAATTTGCTACGCACATGCGTAAGACTTCGATGACTCACTCGTACTGAAGTCTCAGGGTTCCATTTCGTGGATAACCTGAAATCACGTCTCCATTTTACAGGTCGTTCGATGCTTTATTACAACACCAGGCAAAGACTCTTTGCAATCTTGTGCCTAACGACCATTCTTCTCCCAGCACAATCGTTTGCGGCAGATACGATTCCGTTTGAACCGACGCCAGCAAAAGTCGGCTCTGTTCCACAGAATCTGCTGAAACTTGTTCACTCACCCGAAGTGCAAAAAGAACTGGAACTCTCAGGTGACCAATTAGCTTCGTTTGAGGAAGCGCTTTCCAAGATCGATGGTCCATGGTGGAAGGCTCGCATCAAGCCAGAGTCGGAACAGCGAACCATCATTGCTGCACAGGAGGCTTTGTTGATCAAACTGTTGAAGTCGACGATTTCCCCCGCGAAATTGCGGCGGCTCCAGCAGATTGAGCTGCAGTCCCAAGGCACACGGCTTTTTGCTCGCCCAGAAATAGCGCAAGCCCTGGGCCTTTCGAAATCACAAACATCCCGACTCAATGATGTGTATGCCAGCACGGATGAAGTGGCAAAGAAACTGCATGCTGCCAAATCTCAAGACAAGACATTGATTTCGGATCTTCAGTCCGCTCGCGAAGCCGAATCCAAGACCATCGTAGAAGTTCTCACCGAAAAACAAAAAATTGCCTTCAGCAAACTAATGGGAACGCCATTTGACACGATGAAACTTTCGCGAATTTATCCTCTCGCCCCTGAGCTCATCGACTCCGGACATTGGGCAGGTGCATCTGCTACCAACTTGGCGGACCAACGTGGCAAGGTAGTCCTGCTGCACTTCTACGCCTTTCAATGTCACAACTGCGTCGCGAATTTCGAGCATTACAAACGATGGCACGAAACCCTTTCAAGTCGGGGAGTGAGTGTCATTGGAATACAAACTCCAGAAACGGACGCTGAGCGGGACGTCCAGCAAGTCCAACGGGCTGCCAAGGACAAAGGTTTCACATTTCCTGTTCTTGTCGATGTCAAAAGTAGCAATTGGGATGCATGGGCCAACACGATGTGGCCGACCGTTTATGTCATCGACAAACAGGGTTACATTCGATTTTGGTGGCAGGGAGAACTCAATTGGGAGGGTGCGACTGTCGACAAAACAATCGAGACACTCGTCGAAAATTTGCTCCAAGAATAGGCCTGCGGCTCCCTTCCTCGACCAGGGGCTGTTGATTTAATGGTACGACGGACTTCCTAGTCCGTCGAATTCCCCATTGACGGACTTGGAAGTCCGTCGTACCGCCCTTACCCAATAATGACTTCACTAAATCAACAGCCCGCCAGGGGCGGTGGAGAGCTTAATTCCACGCCGCGCCCCGCTGGGATGTTTCTGGGGTGCGTTACGCCACTTGCTTCAAGAACCCTTCAAGCATCTTTGCTCGGACTGGGTTCTGAAGTTTAGCAACCGCCTTGGCTTCGATTTGGCGAACGCGTTCACGTGTTACCTTGAATATTCGCCCCACCTCTTCCAATGTGTAGGAGTAGCCGTCCGTTAGACCATAGCGAAGCCGGATAATTTCTCGCTCGCGATACGTCAATGTTTTTAGCAACGAATCAATGCGATCGCGGAGAACGCCGTTGCTCGCGTTGCGAACTGGATTGTCGCTGGACGGGTCCTCGATGAATTCGCCAAACGCATTGTCCTCGCCTTCGCCTACGGGACGGTCCAAGCTGATAGGGCTGCGGCCGATGTCAAGAACGCGTTGTACTTCTTCGATCGTCAGCTCAGCCACTTCTGCAATTTCGTACATGCTCGGTTCTCGCTTGAGATCCTGCGTCAGTACCTTTTGAATGTTGCGTAACCGACTGAGCACGTCGATCATGTGAACGGGGATGCGGATCGTTCTCGCCTGGTCTGCGATGGCTCGTGTGATCGCTTGGCGAATCCACCAAGTGGCATAGGTCGAAAACTTGAAACCGCGGCGATACTCGTACTTGTCGACCGCTCGCATTAGACCCGTGTTGCCTTCTTGAATGAGATCCAAGAAACTTAGGCCTCGATTGCGATACTTCTTTGCAATCGATACGACCAGACGCAGGTTGCCGCTGGAAAGTTGTCGCTTGACGGCTTCGTATTCCTTGAAATTCTTCTTGAAGTCATCAACTCGCGTTCTGAGCGAGCGGGGGCTCTCCTGCGTGGTCATGATCAGGTGACGAAGTTCTGCAACACAACGATTGAGCTCCGACGGCGATCCCGTCGTGACTTTCAGGTGGGCTATTCGGCTTTGCAGATAATCCATTCGTTGCGAGAATTGCTCCAATTGCTTCATCAATGGGATAACGCGGCGCGAGCGCAGCGACAGCTCTTCGACCAATACCAGCGACTTGAGGCGTCGGCGTTGATAATTCATACGAGCCTGGTCTTTTCGGCTTGTTGTCGTGCTCTTGCGAACAATGCTCTGAAAATCGCGACGATTGTCGTCCATCAGCGTGTCGAGCGTTTTCAAGTTATGCGGCATTCGTGCACCGACTTGCTCTTTGGTCAATCGCTCTGTCAACGAGACCTTGATCGTTCGATCGAAAGGCAAGATCCCCGCAGCGACCTTACGCAAGACTTCCACCGTTTGACGCAAAGCAAAATCATTGCCAAGTACAGCTCGACGGAACTTGCGACGCGTGATTTCGATCTTCTTCGCCAACGCTATCTCTTGATCTCGGTTGAGCAGAGGGATTTCGCACATTTGACTTAGATACAAACGGATCGGATCGTTGGTCAGCTTTGGCATTTCCGTAGGCGCAGCGGGCATTGACTCTTCGCCATTGAATATCTTCAAATGAGGAGGCAGGTCTGTATCCGCTTCGTCAACAATTCCAACGCCAGCGCGTTCGAGCGCGACCAAAAGCTGATCCAACTTTTCAGCGGTGTTGGCTTCGTCGGGCAGATAGTGGTTTACTTGCTCGTACGTCAGGAAGCCTTGTTGGCGACCGATCAAAACCAATTGTTCCAGATCAATAGATTGCATTTCCACGAGATCAACTCCTTTTGACAGTGGTACTCTGTTGTTGCCGACTACTCATCCAATGAGCAATCGCCTTGGGTCAACAACTTGAATAGGGGTTTTTGTAGTCGAGCGGGACTCGACGTTTTTCTTACTCTCCTTGCGGAGGAAATAGTCCGTGACGCACACGCGCCTGCTGCACAAAATCGTGCAAAAAGCTAAGCTCCGTCGCGTCGTCGAACTGTTTTTTCTCGAGGGATTGGATTTGGATGCGGCGTTGAGTCTTGTCGTCTTGACCACTCAATCGTTCGCACAAAGAATGCAATCGCTCATCTGCTGTCATCGTTGACAGAGGTGCTTTGCGGGCTGAGTGATCTTCGATACTCACGAGAACACT
The DNA here is from genome assembly GCA_945870455.1 of Pirellula staleyi DSM 6068. GTDB lineage: Bacteria > Planctomycetota > Planctomycetia > Pirellulales > Pirellulaceae > JBKCUI01. The sequence continues at coordinate 18,869 of CAMBSL010000079.1, forward strand.
CTTTAGGCTTGGCTCCTCCATGGCCGACATTAGACTACTGAAGTCTAACGCGTGTCCCTCAAGTTCCAAGTCCAAATATGCCTGAAATAATCCTTTTGCAGTTCCAGTGCTTAAATCGGCAACTGGAAATCGCTCAATAGCGACCGGAGCCAAATCAGGATGCATAACCATGATTTCGAATAGCTCGCATTCGGTCGGCGTCATTTCCGAGTATTTATAGACGTTTACCTCGTGCGCAACCTTTTGTTCAAAGCGGTTTCGATTTTCTGAAACAGAATGCGGTTGGATGGCAGAGGGTTGCGAAACAAGATCGGCTTGGGAGCGACGCAGTTCTTGGCGTTGGCGTTCGCGATTAGCACTTTGACGCCGTATCGATTCGAGTCGAAGGCGAACTTCGGCCTGCTCAATTCCAAATTGCCTGCCAAGTCTCGCGATCAGTTGATCTTGTCGCAATCGCATGGCTTCATTGGAAAGCAGGGAACTATGCGAAACGCGAGACATCGTTTCAAGCACATCCTCGATGGCTGTGTTCGCGCGATGCGTGTCAAGCAGTGGGTCAAAGCCACGGCAGACTTGTCGCAGTTTATGCTCTAATGCGTCGAGCGAACCGGCAATCTGTTCTTTGAGTTGCTCCCCGCTGTATTTGATGAGATAGTCACACGGATCAAGTCCATCGGGTAAGGTCAGAATTCGAAGATCCATTTGTGCCGTTACGAATAACTCTAATATTTCTGACGTGCGTTTTTGGCCCGCTTCATCGCCGTCGAGCAGCAGAACTACCGAATCGCAAGAGTGCTTAAGCAACTTGATATGGCTCTCGCCAAGGGCTGTGCCACAGCAAGCGACTGCATTGTGGATACCATGCTGAACGGCCATGATCACGTCGGTATAACCCTCCATGACGACCGCTTGGCGCGTTTTACCGATGGCCTCGCGAGCCAAATCCAATCCATATAATTGATGACTTTTGTGGTAAAGGCGTGTCTCGTTGCAATTGATATATTTCGCGGAATCAGCGGCGGCACCGGGGAGCACGCGACCTCCGACCGCAATGGGTCTCGCTTGTGCATCGCTAATTGGAAAAATAGCCCTACCACGAAAGCGGTCGTATCGAGATCCACGCTCGCTTTTAGCGACCAAGCCGACCGACTCAAGCACTTCCGGCTTCCAATTTTTTGCAATGCCGCGGTCGAGCAACCAGGACCACGATTCGGGGGCAAACCCCAATTGAAACTTGCAAACACTCGCGTCGGAAATGCCGCGATCCGATAAATACGTCCGGGCTTGTTGGCCTTCGGGTGCGGTGAGCAGACACTGATGATATTCGTTAACGGACCACTTCATCGCTTCGAGAAGCAATTTCTTGTCATCACCCGAACCGCCTCGTCCCGATCGGGACTTTGGTTCTTCGATTTGGATACCGGCGCGCTCGGCGAGCATTCGGAGAGCTTCAGGAAAAGAAACACCCTCTTTTTTCATAACAAAGCTAAAAACATCGCCGCCGATGTCGCAAACCCAGCATTTCCAGCTTTGCCTATCGGGATTGACCTGCATGCTCGGTTTGCGGTCATCGTGAAACGGGCAGACCCCGACGAAACCTCGACCTTGACGTCGCAGTTCCATATAGCTAGCAATCAGATCGACGATGTTAACCGCCAATCGGACTCGATCTTTGACTTCGTTGTCAATCGCGAAGGACACAGTTACTCCTAGCGGGGACTCCTAGAGGGTTCTAGGCGAACTCTTGCGAGCAAATTTGGGTCTCGACCGCAAGAGCATTTGAGCCATCCGTGACTCGGGGAAAAAGTATGCGATGTTCGGTGCTGCTGCGTCAACAGCAGTTTTCGCGATTAATCGATTTGCCCCTCCTCACATTGGACAAACCATAGTAACCTTTTGCTTCAAGCGAACCAGCCTTACGCTGGTTTTTATGACCGATTCGTTCCATCACTCAAATCAACCTGGCCATGTTCGAGTATCTACCCGTCGCCCCTCCGGATTCCATTTTTGGTCTTAGCGATGCGTTCGCGCGAGACATTCGCCCCGAAAAAATCAACTTAACGGTTGGCGTTTACAAGGACGAGCAAGGCCGAACTCCGATTTTAGCGACGGTTAAAAAAGCGGAAGAAAGCCTGTTGAAGTCTGAAACCAGCAAAGGCTATATGCCGGTCGAAGGGCATCCCGAATATCTCAAAGCGGTCGTAAACTTGATCTTTGGCAAGACGATTGACACGGCTCGCGTGGCGGCAGCCCAAACCCCGGGCGGCACGGGCGCTTTGAGAGTGGGTGCCGACACCGTGATCCGTCATTTCCCAGGAACACGCATCTGGTTGAGCAACCCAACTTGGGCCAATCATGGGTCCATCTTTCAAGCGGTCGGCATGGAAACACCCATCTATCCGTACCTCACCCCGGACAAAACATCGCTGGACTTTTCGGCCATGATGCAGGAACTGACTTCGCAAGGCCGCCGTGGTGATCTGGTTTGCCTGCATGCCTGCTGCCACAATCCAACCGGAATAGATCCAACACTTGAGCAATGGCAAGAAATCAGCGAGTTGCTTGCCAGCAAGCAGATGATCCCGTTTGTTGACTTTGCATATCAAGGTTTTGGCGACGGACTCGAAGCGGATGTTTTACCCTTGAATGCACTGTTGGAAAAAAACCACGAAGTTATCGTCTGCAATTCTTTTTCGAAGAACTTTGGTTTGTATTCCGAACGCGTCGGTTCGGTGTCGTTGGTCAGCAAAGACGCTTCGACGACAGAGGCAGCGTTAAGTCAACTTCGTCTCGCTGTCCGATGCAACTACAGCAACCCACCCAGGCACGGGGCGGCAACCGTCTCTGCAATTCTCAATGACTCATCGCTTCGCAAGGAGTGGGTTGAGGAAGTCGACGCTATGCGATCGCGGATCTCCAAGATGCGAAGCATGTTTATCGACGGGATGAAAGCAACCGATATCGATCGCGATTTCAGTTTCCTGAGCCGCCAGAAGGGAATGTTTTCTTACAGCGGTCTCAACAGCATGCAAGCAGACTGGCTCAAGAACGAACGTGGAATCTACATCGTCGGAACAGGGCGCATCAACGTTGCCGGCATGGCCGCCTCGACAATGCCGACGCTATGCTCGGCGATCGCCGAATGCATTCGAGCCACAACCTAGTCGGGAGAGGGGGATAACATACGCAAGTGGGGGTGCCAACCAATAACCAATGAAGAAATAGATTCCCGCTCCCTTCTCCTCGGTACTCCGGGGAGAAGGGCTGGGGATGAGGGGTTGAGAGCCTGGGAAACACCACGATTTACTAGGTAGTAAACGTAGTTCCCCTGACCCCGGAGTACTAGGGCGAGGAGGAGAACAGACTCCGGGGGGTCTACACTCCAACGCCGTTTGCTTTCTTTAGATCCGATAATGCGTTCAACAACGCCTCGTTCGTCGGCCAATCCGAAGAATCGCGACCGTGGTAGACAAATCGAACCTTACCAGTGGTGTCGACGATGACCGTGCCTGGTAGCTGGTACTTGTCGCCAATAATCGCTCCAGCACCATGCTTCCAAATAGACTGAAAGCCGGCTATCCAAACACTCGGGCCAGCTACCTGCGACATGTTCCCGCGAGGAATACCGTAGGCTTTGTAAGCGATCTGCTTTTCGTCCGCCAGGCACTCAAAGGGTAAATGATTGAACTCTCGAAATTGGGAGACTTGAGATGGATTTCCCATTGCAACCAGTGCCACGTTTGCTCCGGCGGCTTCAAATTGATCACGCTCATCGCGTAATTCAGCGGAATGCGCTCGGCAAAGAGGGCAGCCTGCGTGTCTAACGAAGACCAGGACAAGGGGACGCTCTCGCCATAACGACGAAATCTCGACGCTCGCCCCTTTGTAATTGGGAAGTGAGAGGGTCGGAGCGGAGTCGCCTAATTGGAGCGGCATAGCAGAAAGCCGTGATTAAAATGCTGGTAAGAAAGCCAAACGGTGATGAGCATAGCTTAGCACAAGACAGGGAACAC
>CAMBSL010000080.1 GCA_945870455.1 Pirellula staleyi DSM 6068
CAAGTATGGAGCGGACCACAAGGGGCAACGGGCAATTGGGATAACCATGGCAATATTCTGACCGAATTGCCTCCGATGGCGTTGAGCGTAGACCGACCTATCGCCGGTCTCTTGCGGGATCTCAAGGCACGTGGCTTAGCGGACGATACGTTGGTGATTTGGTCGACCGAGTTTGGACGCACGCCCTTTGCTCAGGGCAGCCTTGGCCGAGACCACAACGGTGGTAGTTTTGTAAACTGGCTATGGGGCGCGGGGATCAAACCTGGAATCGCAATCGGCCAAAGCGACGACTGGGGCTATCAAGCCGTCGAGAATAAAACCTATTGCTACGATCTACACGCAACCATCCTGCATTTATTGGGCATCGATCATGAGAAGCTGACGGTGCTGCAAAATGGAATTGATCGACGATTAACGGACGTCCATGGCAACGTGATCCATGCGGTTCTAGATAAACCCAACACTTAAGGGAATTGACGACGATGAGATTCTGCATTCTCGCGTTGATGCTGATCGGCACTGGCTTGCATTCCGCGACTGCCATGGACCACGTAAGTGTCTCCGACGACAAGCGTTCGTTTGTACTAAAACCTAGCATGACAGCTTTCTCGCCGTGGGGTGTGAACTACGATCACGATGACTCCGGTCGACTGCTCGACGAATATTGGCTCGAGGAGTGGGATACCGTTGTACAAGACTTTCACGAGATCAAATCTCTCGGCGCGAATTGTGTCCGCATTCATTTGCAGTACGGCAAATTCATGGACGCAGCCGACAAGCCCAACGTCACCTCGCTTCAGCAACTTGCCAAACTCGTCAAGCTGGCTGAGGAAACGGGACTCTATCTCGATATTACGGGGCTAGCCTGTTATCACAAGGCGAACATTCCGGAGTGGTATGATGCTCTTTCGGAGGCAGACCGTTGGACCGCACAGGCCAAGTTTTGGGAAGCGATCGCAAACACTTGCAAGGAAAGCCCTGCCATCTTCTGTTACGACCTGATGAACGAACCGGTCGTTGGAGGTGGTACGTCACCGACGGATTGGCTCGCAGGTGAACCACTCGGCGGCAAGTATTTTGTCCAGCGGATAGCTCATGATCTTGCGGGACGTACCAATGTTCAAGTTGCTCACGATTGGGTGCGTCAATTGAGCGATTCGATTCGTCGCGTAGATCCCAAGCATCTCATCACGGTCGGAGTCATTCCCTGGACGCACGTGTGGCCAGGGGCCAAGCCAATATTCTATGCACCGGAGCCGGCAAAGTATCTCGATTTCGTCAGCGTTCACTTTTATCCTGAGACGGAGCAAATTCAGAAGGCCCTCACGGCCCTCCAGGTTTACGACGTAGGTAAGCCGATTGTGGTCGAGGAGATGTTCCCGTTAAAATGCTCTTCGACAGAATTGATCGAGTTTGTCCATCGCTCGAAGGGAGTGGCATGTGGCTGGATCAGTTTCTATTGGGGCAAGCCGATCGACGAGCTCGATCAAAAGACGATAGCAGGCAAGATCACGGCCGATTGGTATAAGGCGTTTCAAGCGGAAGCGACGGCTCGTATGGGGAACTGAAGAGAGCCGTGACCGGCGTGGCATTTGCTCGGAGACCATACCGTCATCGCGATATGAGCATGTTATTGAAAGCAATGGCGCAAGGCAGGGGCGCGAGCCCTAAACTTAAAGAAACTCGGCTTATCGCGAGAGGATGCGGTGAACGGCTTACTTGGTTCCAACCCACAGCCTTCCGTGCGAGCTTGTCCCGATGGAGGCAACAATTGGCAGCTACCTAGGCTTGAATCCTTTGCTGGCTCTCCACTGAGTTCAACTCGGTGGAAGCAACGTCTGGCAATAGGAGACGTTGCTCCCATCGGGTTGAAACCGATGGAGAGCGGAACGGCAGAACAGCTTTGGTAGCCGTCAATTATCGTCCCGCTGGGAAAAACCCAACGGTAACGTTTGTACTCGCTACCCGGACTCTTCACACCATATCGATTGGCTTGGTTCGTCAACATTGACTCGCAAGTCTTGTTCGCAGTCAATTTGGAAAGAAATGAGTGGTTTGAGAGATTCATTGCGATCTCCATTCCGAAGCCGCGATACCAAACCAATCGTTTGCCGCTTTTTCGGCGTCGGCAAGTTTTTGGTGCCATGTGTCTCCGGACACTGTCCCATCGGTCGATTCGTGACACAGAAGATAACCGCCTCCATCAAACTGTATTTCAAAGTTGATAAGGAGATGGCGTATTGGCGTCGGCAACGGCGTTGCAGCTCCAGCGGGAAGCCATCCCGAATGCTCGTCGCCGCCGATGGTCATCGGACGGCTCTTAATGGATTTCACGGTTTCCATTGGCATCCTGCATTTGACGAACGGCGGCATTCATCGAGTCGCCGGAGTTGAGCTACCATCAAGGAGCGGCTTATCGGCGACTTCGATGCAACGCTCTGTTCGTCTTGATTTCAGTATAACTCTCCCCGACTCTCTCTGCTCTTTTTGCAGACGAGCTACGAGTCCCTCTAATGTACCACCAGATTCGGCAAGTAATTGCTCGCGGATTGCATGGAGTTCATCCAGAATTGATGTAGAGTTTTCCATTTTCAATTATCACCTAAAAATTCCGCAGGTGTGCAAATAAGCATTCCGCCGAGTCCTTCGTCAGACAACAATTTGTAAACACGCGGCAGCTCATGTGCGTTCGCTATATGCTTACAGTTAAGCGTCAACAGGTATTTTACTCCACCTAATGCCGCCGTGGCAACATGCAAAGCATCGGCGGCAGCCTTTTGCGGCATCATATGCCCGGACAGCAAAAGTCTAGCCAATTCCTGGACATCTGCGTCAATGTCTAAAAGTGGAATTCCCATTAGCAAATTCAGCCGTTCGGCAGATGCTGTCGAATCTCCGCGAGACGCTTCATCAAGCGTCAACTGCGAAGTCACGAGGTCAAACTTTGGCCTTTCGATTCTCCACCATTCGCGAGCTTGCTGTTGCACAGCGGTAGTCTGAATATCACGACTCGGCCAAGCCGTGGCATGACTGACAATTGAAGTCTCGATGTAAACTTTATCCATCTGTGCATTCCATCAAGACGAACGCCGCCGATGACCAAGCCACGGCAAGAACAATTTGATGGGAAGAGTGGAACAACTCTCCGTCCCGAATGGTTGCGTTTACTGTGCCCCGGTAAGCTGATTCAAAGTAACAATCAATCGAATGGCGCTTCGTCGTACCATCCGGAAGCTGGTATGAAATCTCAACGTGTGATTCACCCATCGGGCTAACCTTCACCTTCCTCTCCGCGCCGCTTGAAATGTCCCCCAGTTGGTAGGATTTACCGGCTACATGCACCTGAAGATCCTGTATCGGCGAATTGCCTGCATTGTAGACCGTTACTGTCACGCCAGGTCCAAACCAAAGAAAACCGACCATCAGTATTGCCACGCAGGTCGTTATCGCAAGAAGCGTCCTAAGCGAGAATCGAGTCCACATTACTGCCCTTTCTTCGACGAACATTCGCGATCACGTAGTGCCGGCGTAAAGGCTTCCATCCATTGACGGCCAACCCGCAACTTATTGTAATCCGAACATCGTATTCGATGACCTGCGTGGGAGCCACTACCCCGCTCAGAACGAAGGTCAAAGACAACAGAGTGTTAGGGACTGGGTACATGCGAATTGGATTGCACCGCAGGAGCGAAACGATTGCCAAGCGGGGAAAGAAAAATAATTGCTGCGATCGCGCCGGTGATCGGTTGGCCAATATCCAAAATGGCAGTCGGGAGGCCCCACTGAAAGGAGAAATCAAAGATGCTGAAAGGTATTGTAAGGAGTATTCCAGCGACATTGGTCGCGAGATAGAGCCATCGCGACCATCCCCAAAAATGAAACAGGCCGATCCAACTAACAATAAGGCAGGGAACAAACACTAAAACAAACAGAAAAGAGAAAGCAGCGACTGCAGTACCTGCGTCGGAAAGTTCCGGCTCTACGATTCCGGCATTCTCCAAATATGCCGATGTGGCAATCGCTGAGAAAAGCGACAATGGAATTGCCATGACGGAAATGCAAATCTCGGCAATGAGCAGACCTCTAAGCACAGTGGTGAATTTTTCGACGGATATTGGAATGGTCATTGGTCGATCTTGTTCTTCTGGCCCTAACGGGCGCGATCACGCAGTCGCCGCCAAAAAATGATGATTCAAATTCGCTGCCGTCCGGCGACTTGCGTGCATCGCGTGGTTCTGTCTCTTATTGATCGCGAACCGCGTCGTCATATCTCAACAATTCGGAAAGCTCCAATGTGCGCTATCGAGTTAAGGAGTTTTTTGGCTCTTTTTTTAACGGAGTGTTGTGCAAGATTGAAGCGATGGAGTTCGTTACCCGTCCTATAGACAATGTTTGCTTGGTACGGTCCGTCGCCAACAAGCTGTAATTCAATCACATCAACAAAAGGAATATCAACTCGTTTATCGCTGGATGTTGAAAGCACCATCTCTGCAATCGGGTCGAGAACTAGATTTGCAATTGATGGACGATCGCCCTTTGGGTGAATGCGTAAGAGTCCAACCGATGGATCAATGGTGACGTATATCCCAAAGCGATTTCTTATGAAGTAAGGTATCAGTCCGCAAAGACCTCCCCACACAAACATCGCAGCAAATACGTAACGAAGGTCAATTCCTTGCGGAGTAACGATTGTTATCGGCCAGAAAACACAAACGACCCCAACCACGAGCATTACCGCGAGAAACGCGAAATGTGAGTATGAGGATTCGAGATGATATTGTCCCTCGCGATAATGAAGTGACGTGTCCGGCAGTAACCCTGTCGAAGTGTGAGAAATCGATAACGCTTCACGAGGCACTTCCGCCATCCTAGCAATTCTCCTTGAGACAGAACGAATAACAATCAATCCCAACTGGAGCGGAGCGAAGTAGATTGTACGTTGGGCTAAGTCGCTTCGCCGTGTCGGACCTGTGCGGATTCTGCGAGTTCCGCTTTTCTTGACTTCAGTCTATCAGACCCGCAAGGGCATTCGCAACACGCTTGCGGCATGTTTTCCTGCCAATTGGCTCGCGACGCGTCATAATGGCGAAAGGTCGAATGGCTCGCGGGACACTTCTTTCCCGATGATGGATCTCTCAGATAATTCTCTGTTCGCGTCCAGTACCATTGGAACGGCTTCGCGAAGATTGGTGCGGGTTTCTTCCAAGCTTTCACCTTGCGTGTTCGCACCTGGAAGTTGCAAAAAGTGGGTGGCACGTGGGTGGCACCTTGTAATGCCCCTGGGGTAAACCCAGGGGCATTCGATTCATGCCATTTGGCTTTATGCCAGTGGTAATTGACCTTCGCCCTATGACGGCGCGCGATGGTAACCCCTCACTTACGTATCGGGTTATGACTGGTAGTTTTTGGTCTGCCGCTCGCCTTAAAAGCGGTTAAACCATTTTCCTACTTGGATGGCCTTGTCACTTTGATGCGTTGCGTGCCCGAGGCCCAATCGTCGGCACCATAAACAACCGCTCGTACGACGCACCGTCCGCGGCAATCGATTGGGATCGGAATATCCACCGCGAAATCCCCAGGCGCAACGGTTTGTTCCGATTGCAATAAAACCAAATTGCTGGCCTGGGCATAGTTCTGTTGCATTTGTTGACGCTGTTCCTGAGCTCCATCGAAGGCAGGAACCGTTTTGATCCCGTCAGGCAATCGATCTCGCGATAGGACCAATTCAACATGCATTTGGCCCGAAATGGGAGAAATCCCCTTGAGCTTGATCGTGGCGCCTGGCTGGTGCTGCTCTTCACACTGAATCGATATTTCAGCAGGTTGCCGAATGCGAAGCAAAGGGTCGCCGAGCAGATTCATCAACCGAACGTGCTCCTTGCGCTCTTCCGACAAATCATGTCCCGCCGGACTAAGCGCGGTTGCCATATTTGCAATCAACAACTTTTGATTGTCTCGAAGTCGATTTTTCGTGCTTGCTTGGTCGCTGCCCTCCTTGCCCGCCTCGGTTTGGTTCCAGATACTCCGTTTTGCATTGAGGACGATCTCACCTAGAGTCTCGGTTCGATCTTGAAAACAGCCGTCCATCAACTCGGTCGAAAACTGGCTAAGTCCGTATGGCATGGTAACCCGAGAACCGGCGATGACGGCGATAGGGCCGTCGTTTTTGGCCAGCAGCATTTCAGCAAAGCAATCAATCCTTGCATCGAACGCTCCCGTGAAGCAAGCGAGCATGACCGCAATCGGCGGACCGTCGTGAACCTGAAATTGCGGAATGTGTTCGCCGGAACAAATAGGTAAGTACTCATTGCCGACCGCAAAGTGATCTAATTGGTGCACATTTCCATGTCCCATGTAGACCCAAAATAGTCCACCTTCGTTGATCTTGCCGATGAAGGATTGAGTCAGTCGATGCGGGTCGGGACAAAACGGGCTTGTCAAACTTGCATGGGTCATCTGCAACTGAAACCGATCCGGAATGCCTTCCGAGAGCAATCGCCTGGTAACGGTTTCGATGGCGGTGTCTGCGATGACGCCAAATCCCCCAACACCGGCAGTGGCATGAATGCGATCTCGCCAAGGTCCAAACGACTGCGATTGCTCGTAGTCGATACTCCGTCTAAGCATTCGCGATAAGTCTGCAGCGGATTTTGCGGGCAGTCTTCCCACGGCAATGTCCGGGCATTCGTCGTCGTTGACGTCCCCGTAAAAAAGATCGGTTGCCAAGGATGGCGTAGTGAAAGGACCAAGTTTCACTCGCGTTGGAATTTCAAAGGTCGGTACAAGAATCGCTTGTCCCGCCCTTGTAGAATTGGCCTCGCTTGCAACGGCAACGTCACCGCACAACAAGATGGCCACGACGGGAATCTTAGCTTGGCTTACTTGGCGAAGGATGGCTTGTCGCATCTCATGCGGAGAATCGCATGCATCCAGTTCAATCAAATGGTATCTGACTTGTCGATATTGTATCCATTCCGCCAATGCGTCGCCCCATCCACGAGGGCGAACGACAATCACCGAGGACATGTTGCCAGCAAGCGGTTTCTCAGCCAAGGCATTGCCGATGCACGCACCAAAACAAATCAGGGCAATCGAAAGGCACAAAACAAATCGTTTGTTCATGAACTGGACCTCCTCACAGTTGTTGCTCATTCGGCTAAGTCGCTTCAAGATTTTTTGCACTGTGCATTATGCCCCGTATTTGCCAAGCCGACCTGCATTGGCCATGGCCAGAGTCATCAAATACTGAGCTTCAAAGTGCCCGAGACCGCCCGTGATGCATGTCGATTCGTTGAATGCGGTATGCGGGTCGGGGCGGCAACAATCGGATACCAGCAGTGTCGGAACTGGATGCCACGAGTGGCTTTGCAGGAAACTAGGAGTGCTGTGGTCGCCGGTTACGATCATGACCGTTGGATTCAATTTCGCGATGCGAGGTAGGACACCGTCGAGCTCTTCGATGCGCTTTACCTTTTCGGCGAAATTGCCATCTTCGCCCGTGCTATCGGTGTACTTGAAATGGATGAAAAAGAAATCGAATTTTGCCCAGAGCTGCTCAAGTGTATCCATTTGTTCGGAAAGTGTTTGTGCATTGCCTACGATGTCCATGCCGACCAAACGCGCAAGCCCTTTGTACATTGGATAGACCGCAATCGCGGCTGCTTTTAGGCCGTAAACTTCTTGATAGGATGGCAAGGCTGGCTTGTTTGCAAACCCGCGCATCGTATGGAAGTTGGCTTTGGGATGCCCCGCCAAAATCTTCTTGGCTTGTACCAAAAATTCCTTAGCGACTTGAGCCGTTCGTTCGCTTTCTTTGTCGTGTGCTCGTGGGTCAAGCGGGGGGACGCCCGTTCGTTGTGGATCGGTGTCCGAAACATTTCCGCCCAGTCCTTTGCCGCGAAAGACCACCACAAAGCGATGTTCCTTGACCGGCTCAACGAAGATTTCGATTCCAGGAATGGTCACTTGACGTAAAGAGATAGCAATCGGTGCGCTTTCTTCACTGCTGATTCGGCCGGCACGCCTGTCCGAGATGTTTCCATTCGCATCCAGCGTGCAAAAATTACAACGAATTGCGACGTCACCTTCTTTGAGCTCAAAACCGATTCCGGTTGCTTCCAAGGCACCGCGTCCGATTTGGTACTTCAGCGGATCGTAGCCGAACAAGCCCAAGTGTCCGGGACCGCTTCCAGGAGCAATTCCGGGCTTGACTGGAATGCTAGCCCCTTGAACGCCTCGGACGGCTAACGCGTCCAAATTTGGGGTCTTTGCCGTTTCAAGTTCCGTTTTCCCGCCTGGCGACATGGGCAACCCACCTAACCCGTCGGCAACCAGCATGACAATTTTGCTGTCATTGCTAAGTTGTAGTTCGCGAGTCAAAGTATGCATGTCCATTTTCTTCTCCAAATCATCGTTGTGGGTTGTGTAAATACCGGTTCCTTGTGTGTAGCAGATCTACGAAAAGGTACAAGGTCAAGCTGTTCACGCCCATCATGCAACGTTACGATTCCCGCATGACAATCTCCAACAAAACCCAGACGTTTCGTGTCATCGACTCCCATACTGGCGGAGAGCCTACGCGCACCATTGTCGACGGGGGGCCGGAACTCTCGGGTAGCACATGGGCGGAAAGGCTTGACTGCATGCGAACCCAACATGACGGCTTTCGCCGAGCCATCGTGAACGAACCCCGAGGATCCGAAGTCATGGTCGGGGCTTACTTGGTGCCAGCATTCGAGCCGAAGAACCATTGCGGCATCCTCTTCTTTAACAATGTTGGCTATCTTGGTATGTGCGGACATGGAACGATCGGGGTCGTGGCGACGCTAGCCTTTTTGGGGAAAATCGGCCCAGGTTTGCATCGCTTTGAGACCGTGGCCGGGGATGTTACCGCGATGCTTCACGACGACCAAACCGTGACGATCGAAAATGTCCCAAGCTATCGTTCGCATACTGGAATCGAATTGGATGTCGAGGGTGTTGGAATCATCAAAGCGGATATTGCGTATAGCGGGAATTGGTTTTGCCTAGTACAAGCTTTCGAGGTGGGGCAGTTGGATCGCCCGCACCCTCATTTGCTCGAACTAACTCATCGTATTTTGCAAGCGTGCCGCAAAGTTCATCCGCAAGTCGATCACGTGGAGTTGTTTGGGGAACCCAAAAACGCACGTGCAAATTCACGCAACTTTGTATTGTGTCCAGGCGGTATGTACGACCGTTCCCCTTGTGGGACTGGGGCTAGCGCCAAGCTTGCATGCTTAGCCGCAGATGGAAAACTTGCCGAGGGCGAAATTTGGGTTCAAGAGAGCATTATCGGAAGTTGTTTTCAATGCAGCTACCGATGGATCGATCGCCAGAACGGCACGATTACGCCGTCCATCACCGGCCGAGCCTTTGTCAACGGGGACTCGCAAATCATTGCGGATTCGGCCGATCCATTTGCATGGGGACTATAGTAGGATGGGACCATTTGTCCCGTCCAAACCAAGGATCGGGAAATTGACCCAATTTACTTTTGGTCGTTTCCAATCTGCCACTCGCCTTATGCACGGAGCCATTCTGCAGCTTGCAGCGCATAGTAGCTCAAGACGCTGGTAGCGCCTGAGCGTCGAAAGGCCAGCAAGCTTTCAAGGACGCATTCGCGTTCCTTGATCGCGCCAGCCTCGCTGGCGAATTTGAGCATCGCATATTCTCCGGATACTTGATACGCAGCGATTGGCACATGAAACGTATCGTGAATGCGACGAATGATATCCAAATACGGCATGCCGGGCTTAACCATGACGATGTCCGCACCTTCGCTGAGATCCAGAGCGACTTCGCGCATCGCTTCGTCGGAGTTGGCAGGATCCATCTGATATGTTTTCTTGTCGCCGCCAGCCAGATTGCTTGCCGACCCAACCGCAGCTCGAAAGGGTCCGTAAAAAGAGGAGGCATACTTGGCAGCATACGACATGATGATGACGTCTTGATGGCCCACACTATCCAAGGCTTTGCGAATTTCTCCGATGCGACCGTCCATCATGTCCGATGGAGCGAGGATCGTTGCACCCGCTTTGGCTTGATTGATGGACTGTTGACAAAGGATGACGTTGGTTGGATCGTTCACGACGTAGCCGTCAACGAGGATCCCGTCGTGGCCATGCGACGTGTATGGATCAAGCGCCACGTCGCAAACGATCCCGATCGAAGAGCCCAAGGCTTTCGAGATGGATCGCGTCGCTTTGCAAATCAAGTTGTCTGGATCGGTTGCGTGCTTGCCATCGTCCGATTTTTTTTCTGGGGGAGTGACAGGAAACAAAGCGATCGCAGAAATTCCTAAGGAAGCGGCCCGTTCGGCTGCTTGGGTGGCCAAGTCGATGCTGAGACGTTCCACGCCGGGCATGCTCAAGATTGATTCCCGACGATTGTTTCCTTCAATCACGAAAATCGGCCAAATGAGGTTGCTCGCCGTAAATCGCGTTTCGCAAAGCATATCCCGAACCCAAGCAAAGCGGCGATTCCTCCGCATTCGAGTTTCAGGAAATCCGCCAAGCCAATTGTGGTCTGCCATCGCAAGTCGCCGGGTAGAAAAAGGGGAAAGGATGATATAAACTGAGTCTGGTAAGAGACTTTATCCTCACACGAATTGCAAGAGAAGGACCATCCATGTTTCGTTCCTTTCCGAAATCAGCTCTCCTAGCGATTTTCCTACCCGCCGCTTTCTCGATCAGCGTTCTCGACGCACAAGACAAAACCGCAAAAGATCAAGTGGTTCGCAACGAAAGCCCGACGGCCCCAGGCGTTCCGGCTGGAGAGGGTTGGACGCAGCTATTCAACGGCAAGGACCTTTCAGGCTGGAAGCAACGAAACGGCTGGGCTGTTTACCGAATCGAAGAGGGCACTATTGTCGGCACTACAGCCAAAGAGAGCCCGAATTCGTTCTTGTGCACCGCAGCGGATTATTCCGACTTTGAATTGCGATTTGAAGTGAAAGTCGACAATGAACTCAACTCGGGCGTACAGCTTCGCTCGAAGAGCCTGCCTGAAAAAGACAAAGGCCGCGTCCATGGGCCGCAGGTCGAGATTGAGGCCAGTCCGGGAGAAGCAGGTTACATTTACGGAGAATCAACGGGTCGCAATTGGATTTCGCCCACGCAGCCCGTCCATTCCACTTTGAAGAACAACGAATGGAATCAGTACCACGTTCGAGCCGTTGGGACTCGCCTGCAAACTTGGATCAACGGAAAGCTCATCGAAGACATCACGGATCCGCAGACACACATGTCCGGCTTTATTGGATTGCAAGTTCACGGCATCGGCAAGGAACAAGGTCCGTTCCAAGTCAAATGGCGGAACATTGAAATTCGCGATCTTTCGAAGAAATAAACAACCCAACGCCTCATAATGCATGCATCGGAAATTAGAACCATGACGAGAATTCCCCGTTGGCTGTTCGTAATTCTTGTTGGTTACTTGGCCTTCGCGAACATGGTGGGTTGTGCTCCGACGACGACTCCGCCGAGCAAGTTCGAGCCAAACTATTTGTATGCACATGCTCTTGGGCAGCTTGAGGATATGGTGTTGGATCAGCCACTAGACGACACGCAGGATCTGTTGACGGAATGGTTTGGAACGCTTGACAAACCCGTTTTGCCACCACTCTTTGCGGAAGACGAATACAAGGATTTGCTCAGTTTGAGCAATCTTGAAAAAGCGGCAGGTCCGCCCGCGAAAACGGCCGAGCTTGGCGAGAATGGTTTGTATCGCCAGCTTTGCGCCTCTTGCCATGGAGAGTCAGGCCAAGGGAGAGGGCCGGTTGCGGCATCTCAAAATCCTTATCCTCGAGAGTTTCGACACGGCATATTCAAGTACAAAAATACGCCTCGGAAGTACAAACCGACCAAGGAGGATATTGCCAAGACGCTTCGCCGAGGACTCTCGGGAAGTCAGATGCCACTATTCAACAAGCTGTCTTCGGAACAAATAGATGCACTTGTGGATTATGTAGTCTTCTTGTCGATTCGAGGAGAGTTTGAGCGTAAACTTCTACACAACGCAGCCTACGAAATGGATTTGGAAAAAGATCGTGTCTATAGCGTGAGCTACAAGGGCAGCCAAGATGCAGAATCTAAGAAGAAGTACGAATCGCAAATAGAATCTGCAGAAGAAATCCTGACTGAGATTGTGGAAGTATGGGTTGAATCCGCAGATAGTGTCGAGAAATTCGAAATGCCAGATTTCCCAATCTACGGAACGGAAACCGACGAGAATCGTAACCAGCTTCTCGAATCGATCGAAAAGGGAAAGAAATTGTTTGTCAGCGAGGAAGCTGCCTGCGCGAAGTGCCATGGGGCAAGTGGTAGCGGGGGCGGAACTCAACTGCCTGACTACGATGACTGGACCAAGGATTGGACGACCAAGATTGGCATCAAGCCAACGGATACGGATTTGCTTTTACCGTTGATGGCGCGGGGTGCGTTAAAACCTCAGCCCCTTGTACCACGCAACATTGTCGAAGGGAAATTTCGAGGTGGTCGAGAACCACTGGAGCTGTATCGACGCATAAGATATGGAATCGTAGGTGCACCCATGCCCGCTGCGACGGTGGTCAAGTCCAGCGATGAGAAAGGCTTGCAAGAGGCCGATCTGTGGCATTTGGTCAACTACGTCCTATCGATCGCGGCGCCACCCGAGGTAGCGATCGAAACCAAGGCTTTGGCGGCGTCACCGCTGCCCAAATAACCATTAAGGCCGTCTCGACATGGAGAACTTCGGTTTGAAATGGCGAGATCCGCCGTGACTCGCAATACGCTGTCAAAAATCATGGAGATTTTGACCACGGTGCAACGAACGAAATGGAATGCCTTGAACCGTTAGCAATTTGTGAAGTAAATTATGACGGCGTTGGGCTTGGCCTTGGCTGTTCGGATCTCACTGGACCAAGTCGCTTTGCATTCTGTAGATCTTTCGCCAGTTCACGCAATTCGTCGACAATATCCAAACGGCGCAGGATCCCTTCTGGAGACATATCACAACTAACGCCTCGCGATTGCGACTTCGCTTGCTGGAACCGGTGCTCGGATGATTTGTCAATCATGGGTTATCCATACGACGCAAAGCGTCACTAAGCACATCGGTATGAGTCATCGTGTGAAACAAACTGAGTGTCGTTGGGTGATAGCCCCGGTTCTCGACGAATGTCGAGCAATTGGAAAACCGGGGTAGTGCCCAACGGCTAATTGGGTTGAAAAACAGTTGCGGATGTGCTTAGTCTGCATCATTCGTGCGACCGGGCAAACAACAGCGGAGCGATCTCGCGCAGACTTCGGCGCCAGGTTTGCCATTCGTGAGCAGTCTCGGGTGAAACGTAATAGTGGCTGTTGATCCCCGCTTCCTTGAGTGATTTGGCATTTGCCTCGGGATCGCCACCTCGTCGCAGCCCCCCGCCGCCGATTTCCTTGCCGCCGTAACCAACAAAGACGAGCTTGACTTTTTCCTTGAAGCCTTCTGTGTTTTTCATGTCGTCCATGGAGATAGACCCTCCGCTAAACAAGCCGATATGCGAAAATTTATCGAGGTTTCTCAGCGTAATCGTCTTGGTTTCCATACCGCCCATCGAAAGGCCCGCCATTGCTCGGTTGGGTTGATCGGCAAGCGTGCGGAAGTTTGCATCGACGTAAGGAATGAGCTCTTTGACCAATACCGTTTCAAAGTGACTGATGTCGAAGTTTCCCATGCCACCTGGCCGGACGTCATTGGTCATGCCATAAGTCATAACGATAATGAACGGTTTGGCTTTGCCATCTGCAATCATATTGTCCATGGTTAGGCTAGCGTGGCCTTGACCGCCCCAGCCATATTCATTTTCGCCCCATCCATGTTGCAGGTAGAGCACCGGGTAACGCTTCTCAAGGTCGCGGTCGTATCCAGGCGGAGTGTAAACAAAGGCGCGACGATTCGTTTTGGTACTCTCGGAGTAGAACAGAACTTCGCGAAGTTGCCCGTGCGGAACATTTTTGAGGGCATAAAAGTCCTTGTCCTTGGCAGGCACTTCCACCGCGCTACCCCAACGCATGGCACCGAAGTAGTATTTGCTATTGGGGTCGGGAACTTCGGCTCCATCGATTTTGATGGTGTAGTAGTGGAAGCCTTCGTCTAGAGGGCGTGTGTAGCCGGTCCAAACTCCTTTTTCGTCTTTAACAAAGGCGCTGCTGTCGCGGAAACTGCATGAGACGCTGGTGGCGTCGGGTGCCACGACACGCAATTTGACACGGCCTTCCGAATTGACCTGAGGAAACTCTTTGCCTTCTTGGTTCGTGATGGCTGGTTTCCAATCTTCTACCGGTGCAACCTCTTGAGCCATCCCAATCGCACCGAAGAGCAACACAATGCCAGTAAGCGTGGTTAATCGAAAGAACATAGGTCATCCTGTGTGGTTGAGAGGAGGGTCAAAGTGGTCAAATTACTTCGTGTCCTGGAAAATTCCTTGTGTGAACCAATACAGACTGTTGCTCCAATGGGCTGGGTCGTGACCGTTGCCGTCGACGTGCCACACATGCTCAATACTGTTCTTCACCAGAAACTTATGGACGTTTTGGCTTATGCGAATCAGGCCGTCTTTGTTTCCACAAGAGATCCACAGAAGTTTCAGCTTGGATTTGGCAGCTTCGACATTCGGAACGAGATCCTCTGCCGGCTTGGTATTGGGTGCGGCCGAAAACGCGCCTACCCAAGCAAACGTATCTAAATGACCAAGGCCGAAATTGAACGACTGGCCTCCTCCCATCGAAAGCCCAGCGATCGCCCGCTTCTCGCGACTCTTATCTACCGAATACGTGGACTCAATGGTTGGTAAAACATCGTTCAACAAGTCTTGTTCAAAGGCAGCGAAGGCAGGTGCGCTCGCCATCACGTTTCCTTCGGCCCGATCGTTCTTTTGAGCTCGGCCGTTTGGCATAACCACAATCATCGGAACCGCCTTGGAATCCGCGATCAGATTGTCCAGCATGACATTCGGGGTTGAGAATCTTTGCCACTCCGTTTCGTCGCCACCAATGCCATGCAGGAGATAGAGTACCGGATACATCTTGTCAGGCGTGTAGCCTGGTGGCGTGTACACCTGCATCTTGCGTTTCGTTCCAACCGTTTTCGATTCATACTCGATCATCTCCATCTTGCCATGCGGAACGCTCTCCCGTACCGACTTGAAGCCTTCCGGCGGAGCTGCGTAGACGGCAACATCATCCGCAGCAAGTTCGATCGGTCCACCAAACCCGCCTCGATTGCCGCGAGGAGGCCCCTGTGGCGGATTCTGTGGCGGATTCTGTGGCGGCTGAAGCGCCATAGTCGGCCTAACAAGATTGACTCCAGCGTTCGCATTTGCTTTCGCGTCCGCTGACTCAACCGTTACAGCAAAGACGATCGGCATCGAAAAATCATCACCCTTCACAAAGTCAATGCTCTTCAATTCCTTCGTCGCGTCGATGTCAATTTTCAAATACCGAACTTGTTTACCGTCCACATCGAAAGCAAATTTCGAATCAGATACATCCGTCTTTCCTTGGTAGTTGGCAATATGCTTTCCATAGACCAGTGGATAGTCCGAATGGGTTCCATCCTGAAACACGCATCGAACGATCATGCTGGTGGACGGGCCTTGGTTGCCTTGAGGTCCTCCTGCTGCGGCCACACCCCCGAGTATGTGAATCGTCGACATCTTACCAGCACAGGGTAACGATACGGATGAGGGGAGCGAAGCTGGAGTTTGCGGAGGTTGCCCGGGCTGTTGCGGTCCTCGCGGACGTTGCCTTTGAATCGCAATAATATTCGCCACACGACCATCCTGTGGTTCGTCCACTTGAAATGGAATACCTTCAAATTCCAGCTTGCCATAGGTCGCAAGTTTGAACTTATCCCCTTGAGCTGCACGGAAACTAGGAAGGTTTTTCTCTGTGCTTTGCGTTGCGGCGGTAGCAAACGAAAGTGGAGTATAACGACCTCGGTTATTTAAGAATGTGAGTAGGTCAGCCATTTCTTGTTTGCTAATCGAGCTCTCGAAACCTTCGGGCATCAAGGACTTAACGGACGCCTTCATCGTCTCGATGTCTTCTCGCAGTACCTGTTCTTCCTTGCCCTGCGCGTTGATTAATCGCAGTGCATTGGACGATTCGCCTGCAAGCATACCGGTCAAGGAACGTCCATCCATAGTAAGGATCTGATAGGTCCTAAAATTGCTTTCTACGCTACGCGAGGGATCGAGCACGTTGACAAGAATCTCTTCTTTGGGGTGGACCGCCATGCCCGTTAGGTTGGGTCCAATCGACGCCCCGATTTCACCATGCATGTGACACTGGCTGCAGTGTTTCTTGTACACCGCAATGCCATTGTCGAGATTGCCCGGTAACGTCGTAACCGGCATCCACTCTTCGACGAGCGCTTGACGATTCGAGTTGACCATCGTGCCGCCTTTCTTCATCAGTTCCGCTACTCGGTTTGCGACGGACGGATCTGGGTGGTTCATCACCGCCTGACGCTGATCCAACTGGAGATCGGAGAACTGCAATTGACCGCTTTCTATCGCGCTGAGCAAATCGCTGGTTGTATCGGTTCTTGCGAGCATTAACGTTAGGACGTTTGCTGCCAACTGTGGTCCGAGTCGGCCTCGAAGACCCAACAGACTTTTCGAAAGCCCCTCCACGCTCGCTGACCGCAACGAATCGAGAGCATTACCACCCATCTCCGGATTCAATTGTGGCGTGAACAGTGATTCCACTGCTTTCAAAATGCGGTCGCTCGTTGGCGCAATCCGAATTGCTTGATCCCAAGCATCCACGCGTTTATCGCTAGCGACTTTCGGATCCAGCGCGGTGTCCAAAAGTCGCTCTTGAATATCAGCGACAATTTTGTCGAGGTTAGCAATGGACCACTTATCGGCAACGGACAGCAACGCAGCCTTGCTTTCGATGCTGTTTTCCTCCGAAAGAAAACGATCTCGAACGCTTTTTTGGGCTGTCTCGGACAAAGTTAGTTTGTGATCTTTTGGCCAGCCCTTGGCGAGACCTTGCCACACAGCAACGCTTAGCGGTGACCTCGGGTCTATTCCAAATAGTTTCTCGATGTCATCCGCTTTGGGTTTTGAACGCGCTATATGCTCGGCTAGGATCGAGACACGATCGGTAATCTGCGGAGAGCTTACAGGGTTCTCGCCCTGTGTTGCTAACGTGACCAAAGTCGGGATCGGCTGGGTTGATGCGGCGGAAGTCCATGCATCCAGCAGAACGTCATCCGCAGCAATGAGATTCGCTTGCGTTAGTAACTTTCCTAACGTCTGGCCAGTAATCAAGTCTGGAGAATCGTTCTTCGCCGCTCGAAGCAGAAATGCAAGCCGTACCCGCGGATCTGGATCTTCATGAAGCCTCAAACCTTGTGCTTGCCTCACTTGGTTGGGACCGCAATACTCGACGGCAGAGGAGCGAACAGGACTTGAGGGATGAGAAAAGCCCTTTTGACAAGCGGTCTCCAATGCTTTTTGGGCATCAGGATTTCCGTTATCGCGAAGGCCACCTAACGTCCAGATGGCGTGCATGGCCGCAGGATTCAAACCGATCGCATCCGTTCCCTGGTTGTCCAGCAACGCCACGAGCGAGTTGAGAGTTGCCGCATCTACGGCGTTTCGCTCGACCAGCAGTCGCTGCGCGGTTCTTCGCCAGAAGAAGTTTTTTTCTTTTAATGCATCAACAAGCTGAGCGCTGGTTGCGTTGGTTAGTTGCAGGCTGCGCGATGCGTCCTTTCCTTGGGCCACTTGTTGATACAGCAGGCGGTAGATGCGACCGAATCGCTTGTCTCGCAGATCGCTTTCGTAGGCAGCCCCTTTGCCGGTTTTGAATCCGTTCGGCGTAGGGTTATGTTGGATGATGTAGTTGTACCAATCAAGCACCCAAACGTTTCCATCTGGTCCAACTTCGGACATGATCGGTGCGGACCAGTCGTCGATACTCGCGACTGCGTTGAATGAGTTGATGCTCTTGTAACCCGCACCGTTTTTTTCAAGGACAAAACTGCCTACAAGGTGGCCGGTTGGTTCACAAACCATCGCAATGCGGTTCCACCATGACTCCGGATAATTTCGAGCGGTATAAAGTGCATGGCCTGCGGCTGCTGTGTAACCACCGTGCACATCGACTTGTCGAATTTTGTCAGCGAGTGGTTTGAATTTTGCGTCTGGCGAGATCTTTTCCAAGGTCTTTGGCGACCAACCTGCAACTTGATCGTAGAAGCGGTTCGCGATCGGCATGTGGACGCTTGGGCAATTGTTGGCAGTTGAACCGAATACGTAGCCTTCCTCGCTAAAGCCGAGTCCCCAGGTGTTGTTATTGGTTGCTCGCATGAACTCCAGAGCATCAACTCGAATCGTGTCCTTGTTAAATTTGTCCGTCGCTTCCTTGGCATATTCCTTGGTCGCAATGTCAATTGCGAAGGCAGGCGCAGTCGCGTCGCCAGCCCCCGCTCGAACTTTGAATCGCCAAAATCCCTGACGAAAACGCATTTGCGGTTTACCGTTGATGACAGGTTCGGAATTGTTGTAACCCTGCATGCCCCAAATCCAGTTATCGGGTCCATATTGGAAATTGCTAACTCCACCATGGGTATCGCCGAGCGCCCAGCCGGTGATGAGTACTTGTCGGAAATCGGCAACATCGTCGCCATCGGTGTCCTTGAGATAGATTGTGGACTGTCCATCCTGCACAATGACACCTCCGCGATAGCAAACCAGCGTGGACGGTATGCTCAAATGCTCTGCAAAAACGGTAAACTTGTCAGCATGTCCATCATTGTCGGTGTCCTCACAGATCTTGATGCGATCACGGCCTTGACCCAGTGCTTGAAGTTCATTTGGGTAATCGATCGTTTCACAGACATAAAGCCTGCCACGTTCGTCCCAGTTCATAGCAATGGGTTTACCCACTAAGCCTGCGATCTTGTCATCGCCTCGGAACTCGTCGGGCCAGTTTTGGTTCGATTCTTTTGCCCAGAGAGACAGGCTAAAGCTTTTCGGAACGGAATACGCTTGGATGGAGATTTCGGCGGGAACTGGGTTTTGCATTTTGGTTATCAGTTCGCCTTGCGTTCCCCAGCGTTGGCCCGCAGTGTAGTTTGGAATTTTGGCTCCAACCTCGGTAAACGCAAAAGTCTTTCCATCCACGGTCGGCGCCGTCATGTCAGGAATTGCAAAAGGGCGATTGGCGGACGCGACTGCCTTGGACAATTCTTGTGAGTTAGTCCATTGAGAGCACGAACATACGAGCAATATTACCAGCAATATTGAGTGGAACCAGCAACGCATGATTGTTCCGCGTAAAGGAAGAGAATCGAAGAATAATTTTTTCAAGCAACTTGCCGTAGTAGCCATGGTATTTGTCCAACACATTGAAACAGGGGGAAGGATTTTGGTAATGAAGCAAACCGAGACGCGTTGGATCATGTTTCATCGTCCAACGTGGGTCGATCGCTCGATACGCTTGTTGTTACAGGTTCTGCGGTAAGGGAATCAGCGACTCGATTGAGGAGCCGGATGAGAGCTTCACTTTCATCTGGTTCCAGCGAAGCGAATATTTTGGTACGGATCGATTCGCCAGCTTTCCAGAGCTGATTGAACTTGCGTTTTCCGGACGCAGTGAGTTCAACCGAACGTGCTCGCGAATCGCTGGGGTGCAATTCGCGTCTCACCAATCCCTGCTTCTCCAACAGAACGAGCATGGCTCGCACGGTACTGGCATCAGAAGACATTCGGCGTGCAAGTTCACGCTGCGTAATTGCATTACCCCTCGACAAAGTCGCGAGAAGAACAAACTGATCTGCCGTAACGCCATACTTTGCAAACCTTGCGTCGGATTGCCTATGAAGGGCAAGATAGGCGGCACGCAGAGCCATGGGCAATTCGCTTTTTTCAGTCATCGTTATCCTCAAATTTTGATCTCGTGCGTATACGCACGAACCAGCGAATTTTATATTGAAAGCGTCCGGAATGCAACGGTACCAACCCTAATCGATTGTCACCGCCCAACAAGGCAACCTAGTCGGGTACTGCGATCGGATCGTGTATCTGCTACCATCACGAATAGATTTCGCCAGAAATCCTTCCGCGTATTGGATTTCGCCGGTAATCCTTTGCTCGTAGAAATCGTTGGTTGTGGGATTTTCGGCAACATCCACCACGCCGTGCGGACGGCTTGAAAGATAGTAGCACTTAGAATGGAAAGAAAACGTATTGGCATTATCGGGCTAGGCCTGATGGGGACCGCTATCACCGAGCGGTTGCTCGAACATGGGTTCCAGTGCTTTATTTGGAATCGAACCAAGGAAAAAGCGAATCCGCTGATTGCCCTTGGTGCTCAATGGTCTGACAACCCGCTAGCCGCTTGCGATCGCATCATCATCAGTCTCTACACGAGCGACGTGGTCGCATCGGTCCTTGAGCAACACCTCCATGATTTGCATACCAAGCAAGCCACCGAAAAGGTGCGCGGCAAGGTCTTGCTCGACACCACCACTGGTTCCCCCGAGCAAAGCGTTTCGATGTCCGCTCACTTAGCATCTTCGGGGATGCAGTACTTGGACGCCCCTATATCGGGCTCCAGTGAGCAGACGCGGCGAGGCGAAGCGACGTTGATCGTCGGTGGCGAGCCCAGCGCCTTTGAGGCATGCGACGATTTGTGGCCCGTGCTGGGTGCGAACACTTATCTTGTCGGAGCTAGCGGCAGCGCTGCCAAAATGAAGTTGGTCAGCAACCTGGTATTGGGCTTGAACCGCGCCGCGTTGGCAGAAGCTTTGGTGTACGCTCTTGGCATCGGCGTTGATCCAGCGTCTGCACTCGAAGTCCTTCGTGGTAGCATGGCTTATTCGCGCGTAATGGACGTCAAGGGACAGAAGATGCTGGACGAAGATTTTACCGTTCAGGCAAGACTCTCGCAGCATTTAAAAGATGTCCGGCTGATCTTGGCTAGCGGCGTGACGTTGCCTTTGTCCGAAACACATCGCCAACTGCTGGAGCAAGCGGAAACGATGGGACTGGGAGAAGTCGACAACAGTGCGATCATCAAGGCGATTCAACAATGTCAAAGATAATGGGCGACAGTGGTCAACCGAACCCTCCGGTGCTCTCGTCGCGCAGTCAAATGCTGGTGTTGATCGTCGCCTTTGCGGCATTGGTATTCGACGGAGTGGAACTGGGCTTGATGCCGGTCGCTTCGCTGTCGGTCTCGCAGAGTTTGTTGGGTGACGACTACACACCGACCCTCGGGGGCGATTGGTTTGCGCGCTTCACTGCGGCGTTAATGCTTGGAGCAGCCATTGGTGGGATCGCGCTTGGGAGCCTTGGCGACCGCATCGGCCGCAGTCGAGCAATGGGAATTAGTATTTTGTTCTACTCGGTCTTTGCTGCGTTAGGTGCATGGGCGCAAACGCAGGAACAGATGCTGTTGTTGCGGTTTTTGGTAGGTCTGGGAGTGGGTGGCTTGTGGCCAAACGGCATTGCTCTGGTTGCAGAATGTTGGTCCAGTGCCAAACGCCCGCTTGTGTCAGGCGCGATGATGGCGGGACTCAACACGGGCATACTATTGTTGTCGCAACTAGCCTGCGTTTGGCCGTTGACGGCTGACTCCTGGCGTTGGATTTTTTATCTGGCCGGCGCCCCTGCCGTCTTAGGTTTGTTCGTGCTAGTGGCACTACCGGAATCACCGCGATGGCTGGCAAGTGTGGGAGTAGCGAAAGCCCGATCGACTCCGCTGCGCGAGCTCTTTTCACCAGGCTTGATTCGAATCACGCTGGTGGGGATTGCGGTCAGCGCCATTCCGATGATCGGTGCTTGGTCGGCGAGCAAATGGATGATTCCCTGGGCGGATCAAGTGGCGGGTAAAGCGCATGGTGGATACAAGGCGATCACACAGGGCTATTGGGCGCTCGGTGCGGTCATCGGCAGCTTTGCTGGAGCACAACTTGCTGAGTGGTTAGGGCGCCGCCGTAGCTATGTGTTGATCAGCTTTGGGGCAGTATCGCTAACATGGGCAATGTTCCTGCTGACAGCGCCGCTCCGCCCCGAGTTTCATGCGGTCGTCTTCGCCCAAGGGATCGTATCGACGTTGTTCTTTGGTTGGTTAGCGCTTTACTTGCCTGAATTGTTTCCGACGCATGTGAGAGCTACCGGCAGCGGGCTGGCATACAATTCGGGTCGATTTGCCACCGCAGTCGGTGTGTTGCTGGCTGGCGTTCTCTTTTCCGCACTCGGTGGCGACTATTCACGCGTTGGTGCCTTGTGCGCATTCGTTTACGCACTCGGCTTGGTGGTCATCCGGTTCGCGCCAGACACCCGTTCCGCAGAACTGTAGAATGGACCATCAGTTGCACGTACTCAAACGTGGGCCACAGAACCTGAATCGGAAACCGAGCGAGTATCTGCGATCGATCTATATGGGCCCTTCGGTAAGTGCCAGGGCCCTTCGGTAAGTGCCAGGCACGAATGGCACTGTAGGCCTTAGATGATTGCGCAAGCTCTCTCGCGGCTGAGTGGGTGTTTTGTTAAATTCCACCAACCTTGGCAATTGGTACTGATTCAAAACCTGCCTTGGCTAAAATCCAGAACCTTCCTTGGGTGTTGCAACGAGCCAAGGAAGGTTTTTTCGTATGGTTTCTCTACCAAATTCAAGGCGCGAACGCACCTTCAAGTTTCAGGATGTTCTGAGTGCGTTTCCTGTCGAACGTCTCCCTGAACTACTTACCAAGGAAT